>JASGFW010000155.1:0-7510 GCA_047605305.1 Gordonia sp. (in: high G+C Gram-positive bacteria) | reverse complement strand
CGCCGCCGATCACCGCTGCGGTAAATGAGAGGCCGGTGACGACGCCCCAGCCGGGCTCGATCCCGTCGCCCAGGAGCAGGATGCCCACCGCGCCCGGCACCACCGTTTCGCCGACAACCAACGCGGCCGCAGCACCATTCACCGATCCAGTCTGCAACGCGACGATAAACAGATAGAAGCCACTGACTCCGGTGAAGGCCAGGGCGTAGAGCGCCGGATCGGTGAACAACGCCGTAATGTCGTAAGGACTGACACCATCAAGGATGCGTGACGCGACCGCCATGACTCCAAACAGTGCACCCGCGACTAACCCCGTGGTGGCCGCGATATGTCGGGTCAGCACCCTCGCCAATCCGATACCCAGTGCGAAAAACACGAATCCGGCGGCGAGCACCGCCCAATGCATCCACGTCTGATTGATGCGACCCTCCGGGCCGGCCCCCGCGGCAAGTAACACCAGGGCAGCGATCACCACGATGCCCGCAATCCATTCCCGAATGCGCAGCGCCAGACCCAGAAACACCAAAGCAAGCACAGCGGTCACCACCAGCCGGGCGGCAATGATCGACTGCGACAAGAACAACGGAATGAGTCGCGCCGACGCGATCGTCGCTACGAATCCCACCACGTCGAGAACCAAGCCGATAAGGAAGGGTCTGGTGGCCATCGTCAGCGCCGTCGACCGAAGCGACGGATGCGATGTCGGAGTGGGTGCGGCACACCTGGATTCGGCCGCGTCCAGCGTCGCCAGCTTACGGGTGGTCCGGTCGGCACCCAGCGCCTGCAGCACCGCAGCACCGGCGAAAGCCAGTGAACCGATTACGGCGACAACGATGCCCACAACCATGCGGGTTCTCTTGCGCTAATGGGGAGTGAGCACGTCGATGCCGACGTATCGGGCCAACTCGGGCGGAAGCACCACCGAACCGTCCGGCTGCTGATGGTTCTCCAGGATCGCGACCAGCCAGCGCGTGGTGGCCAGTGTGCCGTTCAACGTCGCGGCCACTTGCGGCTTACCCTGCTCGTCGCGATAGCGAATCGATAACCGGCGTGCCTGGAACGTCGTGCAGTTCGACGTCGACGTGAGTTCCCGATACGCCTGCTGGGTCGGCACCCACGCCTCGCAGTCAAACTTGCGGGCCGCCGAAGAACCGAGGTCGCCGCCAGCCACATCTATCACCCGATACGGGACGTCGATCGCGGCGAGCATATCCTTCTCCCAGGCGAGCAACCGCTGATGTTCGGCCTGCGCATCCTGCGGCTTGCAGTAGATGAACCCTTCGATTTTATCGAACTGATGCACCCGGATGATGCCGCGCGTGTCCTTGCCGTAGCTGCCCGCCTCCCGGCGAAAACACGTCGACCAACCGGCGTAGCGCTTCGGGCCGCCGGACAGATCAATGATCTCGTCCATGTGGTAGCCGGCCAGCGGCACCTCCGAGGTGCCGACGAGGTAAAGATCGTCATCCTTATCGAGGTGATACACCTCATCGGCATGTGCGCCGAGGAAACCGGTACCACCCATCACCTCCGGTCGCACCAGCACCGGGGGGATCATCAAGGTGAAGCCATTGGCAACGGCCTTAGCCGCCGCCATGTTGAGCAGCCCCAACTGCAACAACGCACCGTGGCCGGTGAGGAAGTAGAAACGCGAACCCGACACCTTGACGCCGCGTTCCATATCGATCAACCCCAGTGACTCACCGAGTTCGAGATGATCTTTCGGGTTCTCGATGGTGCGGGGCTCACCAACATGCTCGAGGACGATGAAATCGTCCTCGCCGCCGGGCGGCGCACCCTCGACGATGTTGGAGATCGCCCGGCCAGCCTTGGTCGCCGCCTCATCGGCAGCATTCTGCCGCGCCACCGCGGATCTGACCTGCTCGGCGAGTTCCTTACCCTTGGTCAGCAGGGTGGCCTTCTCCTCGCCGGAGGCCTTACCCACCTGCTTGCCGAGCGCCTTCTGCTCCGATCGCAGGGTGTCAGCCTCCACGATGGCCGCACGACGCACGCTGTCTGCTTCAAGCAGCACATCAACGAGGTTCGGATCCTCGCCTCGAATGCGTTGGGAGGCCCGTACGAGTTCAGGGTCGTCGCGGAGGGTCTTCAGGTCGATCACGACTCCAAACCCTACTGGAATCGCCAGAGGCTGCGTCAGGCAACGTATATCTGCATAGGGCGCATCACTGCCAGTGCCGCAGATAATCGCCGCGCCCGAACATCGCCGCGGCATCATGCGCCGACGGTGTCCCGGCGTACGGATCGGCCCCGGCGGCGACGAGCGCGGCCACGACGTCGTCATATCCCTTGAACACCGCGCCCGCCAAGGGTGTCTGACCCTTGTCGTTGGCCAGGTTCGGATCGGCGCCACGCTCGATCAATGCGGCGACCGCGAGCGCATGACCGTGATAGGCGGCCAGCATCAGCAACGTGTCACCGGCTTGATTACGCAGATCCACGGGCGCACCGGCGTCGAGGTAGGCGCGCAGCGCCGCCGCATCACCCGTCCGCGCCAGCGTGAACAGATGCCCGGCCAGTTCCGCAAGGTCGGGGTCAGCAGCACCGGGGTCAGCGGTGGTGGGATCGGGGGCTTGAGAGTGGTTATCGGTCACCTTCCCAAGTGTAGGCACCCTACCCCGTCCACCCACCCGACGCGGACAGGCATGATGGAACACGATGAATGACCGTCACGGCGACCACCACGGATTGCGCGCAACGCTGGTTCACTACCGGATGCGTATCGTGCTGGCCGCGGTCGTGATAGGCGCGATCGTGGCCGGTGGCATCGCATTCGCGACAGGCGTGGTCAAAGACAACGGCAGCATCGGCGATACCGATATCGGGGTCAACGAGCGGCTGGCCGAAAACGCGTTCACCCGGTCGGTTGCCGGCGATTGCCTAAGCTGGCCGGCCGGACACCCCGGACAACCCGCCACGACGACCTGTGCTCAACCACACCGGTTCGAAGTAGCTGCTGCACTCAATACCGCGGCGCTACCCGCCGCGGAATTCGGTGACTCCGCGCCGTGGCCCGGGGCGCGGCGATTCGCCTCAATTCGTGACGCACGATGCCCGGCCCTCGTCTCCAGGTATCTGGCGGGCAAACTTGATCCGCAGGGGCGTTTCTCCGTCGGCATGATGTTCCCGTCGCAGGAGCAGTGGGAGAAGGGAGCCCGACAGCTCCGTTGCGGACTGCAGCAGACCGGCAGCGACGGCGAGCCCGCCCTGTTCATCGGGCGTGTTGTCGATAACGATCAGTCTTTCGCTTGGTCGCCCGCGACCTGCATCGGTATCGATACAACCACCCGGCAGCCGACGGTGCCCGCAACAGTCGTCGGCTGCAGCAAACCGCACGCGTTCCAAACCACCGGCATCGTCAACCTCGCGGCCCACTTCGGCACTCGGACGTCGGGTAAACCGTGGCCAAAGGAAACCGAACAAAATGCCTTCCTCGCCACCATATGCCCGATGCAGGCCCAACGATTCCTCGGCGGAAAGCGCCGGTTAGCGGCCACCACACTGAACGTGGCATGGTCGGTGCTCAGCAAACCGAGTTGGCTGGCCGGCAGCCGTAAAGTGGTGTGCTACTTGGGCCTATCCGACCACGGAGGCTTTGCCACCCTGGTGGGCGATGCTCGCTCAACGCTGCTGATCAACGGGAAGCTACCGGTACCGCCACCGCAGGCCCCACCCGGACGTGTACTGCCGACACCCGTGCCGCTGCCGGCGGGTATCGCCCCCAACCCCGCCGAGGTACCCGCTCCGGTCGGCTGAGCCACAGGCCAGCCCATCGCGCTCTAACCCATCAGGTCGACGTCCCGGTCAGCCTCGGCCCGGACGAAAGGCGCAGAGATGGCGCCCCAGCGGTGACATACCCACCGCCCATCGATCAATTCCAACTCGATTGAGCCGGTATTGCGCAGATGCGCCGCCGAAGCAAATTTTCCGTCAATGCCGGCGAGATGCGCCGCGACAAGACGGATCGCCGCACCGTGGCTGACCACATGCACATCGACGGGTTCCGGTGCCCCCAGGTATTTGCGGGCGAGTTCATCCACCGCAGGCAGATAACGCTCGTAGAGCACACTCAATGACTCCCCGCCGGGCAGCCGCGCCTCCAACTCGCCCCCATGCCACCGGTCGAGAATGTCGTTATAGGCACGGTGTGCCTCATCGTCGTTGCGGTCCTCGAAATCCCCGGCCTGCACCTCGTGAATGCCCTCGATCACCTCCGGTTCGATATCCCACACCGAGCCGATCAGTTCGGCGGTTTGCTGGGCACGCCGGGCCGCCGAACTCACCAACACCGCGGGTGCCTGTAGCCGATTCTCCAGCCCATACCGAACTCCTTGGCGCACACCGAAATCCGTGAGTGCCGCACCGGGCAGCGCGGTGTCGAGGCGACGCATCACATTTGACGTCGTCTCACCATGCCGAACCAGATGTAACCGTGCCATCAGCGATCCTCCTCCAACTCACCCCGGCGCATCGCCGAAAGCCATGCCGCACTATCCCGATAACTCGGCGGCGGGGAACCGAGAGCGCCATACGCCCGCCATGACCCCAGATAGACCACCCGGTCGGCTTGCCGGTACAGCGCCTGCAGCGCCTCGGCCACCGCGTCATCATCGATATGGCCGACGGCGTCGAGGAAGAAACGATATTGCCTCGCCTGGACGCCCACACTCGGCACATCACGCCGCGGGCGCGATTCAATTCTCGTGAGATCGATTCCACGTGAGGCGAATTCATTCATTGCCGCCATCAGGCTGCCGGGTTCATTCGGCAGTTCGAGAATCACCGCGGTACGGTCGGTGCCGCTACGCGGCGCAGGTACAGTCGGACGCCCGACCAGCAGGAATCTGGTGGTGGCATCCACCGCATCGGATACCCCGTCGGCGATCACCGTCAGCCCCGACAGCCGCGCGGCAAGCCGAGTGGTCACCGCGGCATCGGCCCGGCCGGACGCGACATCTTGTGCGGCACCGGCATTCGACGATGCGGTAATGAATTCGGCACCCGGATACAGTTTTTCCGCCGATACCCGCACCTGGGCGGCCGCCACCGGGTAGGCGGCAATGCGACGTACCGCTTCGGGTTCAATCCGGGAGGCCGCGGCGATGGCGAAGGAAATGTCGAGCACCGTCTCGGCGAGGACCTGCACCCGCGAGGTCACCGCGCCAGCGTCATCGACCGGCACCAACGCATCCATGGTGGCGGGCACCGACCCCTCAAGGGAACTCTCGATCGGCACACAGGCGAAGTCGGCGGCGCCGGAGCGCACCAGGCCGATCGCGGCCGCCGGGCTCGCCGCGGGCTGTTTGCGCACCTCGTCGCGATCGATATCGCCGAGCACACCGGTCACATCCGGCCCGGTGGCGAGGATCGTATCGAGCGCCATCTCGGTGAAGGTCCCGGCGGGGCCGAAGTATGCAAACACGGACACCCCAAGAGCTTAGTGGAGGCGGTAGCACCACTCAGGTTTTGCGTCGCGTGAACTTCACGGCACCGTTGACTCCCCGCATTCGTCGTTTTAGGTTAGGGTTACCTATATTGATCCATCTGGGGAATGAGCACCGCATGACACGAGCCATCACCGACCGACCGTCTGATGCCGAAGTGATCGCCACCGCGTGCCGTCGCGCGGGCAGTGCCATGCTCGCCGTCGAGGGCGGCGACGCGTCGACCGAATTAGCCGCACCAACACAGGCCGGCCTGATCCATCTGTTTGACACCCAGGCATTTCTCCTGGTCCCGACCGCCGCAGCCGCGCTACACGCAGCCGCCGCCGCGGCCGATGGGCTACCGGCGATGGTGGAGATCACCGACTGCGCCCCGATCGAATTACGCGAACCGGTGCGTTCGCTGATCTGGCTGAACGGCACGCTGCATCCGGTGCCGCGCGGACTCGAACGTGAACTGGCCCTTGAAATCGTGTCCGAGCATCCGGACGAGGAACTCCTCGATATCGGCCACGGGCGCTCGATGATGCGCCTGCAGATCGATACCGCGGTGGTGGCGAGCGGCTCGGGCGCCGCGTCGGTGGCCGTAGCCGATCTGGCCTGCGCCACCCCCGATCCATTCTGGGAATACGAGGACGACTGGATCAGCCACCTCGACGGTGCACACGCCGACCTCATCGAACGCCTGGCCCGCCGGCTGCCCCGGCATCTGCGCCAGGGCCGGGTACGGCCGCTGGGTCTCGATCGATTCGGGATCCGATTCCGCATCGAAGGATCGGCAGGCGATTCCGACGTGCGACTACCCTTCCCCCACCCGGTAGGCGATATCGCCGAACTCTCCCGAGCGCTGCGCGGCCTCGCCGGCTGCCCATTCCTCAACAGCCTGCCCGACTAAGCCTGCACCCGACTCTACCCGTGCCTGACTCGACCGGGCACCGATCACCTACCCTTCCCCCATGATCGGTTCGGCCCGGCTGCGGGCACTACTGCGGCCCGCATCCGGGCAACCCGTGGAGACCATCGATGATCCGGTACAGCGTCGGGCCGTAGTCATCGAACTCATCATCGTCGGCATCCTCACCTTCGGGTTCTCCGCTCTCGCCGCCGTGTTATCGCTGATCGAGCTGCAACTGCGCGGTGGCGTCGGCAACGCGACGGTGGCATTGAACCCCAGCCAGTCATCGATATCGACGATCGACCTGATCCGCCAGTTAATGAGCGGCACAAGGTTATTCGCCATCGCCGGACTCGGCGCCTATCTACTGTGGCGCGGCGGGGTAACGCTGGGACGCGTCGGGCTCACCTGGCCACCGCGCGGACGCGACCTTCCCCCCGGGGTGCTGCTGGCCGCCGTGATCGGATTACCCGGCCTCGGCCTGGTGGCCGTCGCCCGGGCGCTGGGCGCCAACGCCCATCTCGTGCCCGCCGAGACGGCGGGAGCCTGGTGGCGCTGGCCGGTATGGATCATCCTCGCGATCGGTAACGCGGCGGCCGAAGAGATCGTCGTGGTGGCCTACTTCATCACCCGGCTTCGTCAGCTCCGACTCGGGGTAAATTCGTCACTCGCCGCCAGTGCCGTGCTACGCGGCGGGTACCACCTCTACCAGGGGGTCGGCGCCGGTCTGGGGAATCTGGTGATGGGTCTGGTGTTCGGCCGGTACTACCAGCTCACCGATCGGGTATGGCCACTGGTCATCGCACATTCGGTGATGGATGTGGTGGCCTTCCTCGGATACGCGTTGGCGCATAACCATCTCGGCTGGGTCGGCTGAGCCCCGACGAACAGCACGCAAACCCAAGACCGGCACGGGTCCGCCGAGAAACTGCTCAGCACACCGCTCATGCGTAGATTTGATGGGATGAACGAGCCAGATCCGCGCCACCTGCGACGCCCAGGAGGTTCGCCACTCCCGCCGCCGGACCGGAATCGGGCATCCGACACCGTGCGACCCGATGATCTGACGCGGCGCACACGTTCGCGCGCACCCCGCCACCCCGCGCCCCCGCCACCGGTCTCCGGTGGCGGCCATCCCCGCCATGCCGTACCC
>JASGFW010000154.1:0-7645 GCA_047605305.1 Gordonia sp. (in: high G+C Gram-positive bacteria) | reverse complement strand
TCCGAACGAGGTGTATTGGTTTGACGCGAGTTCCGGTGTCCGGTTGAGCTGACGGTGTTCGCCGGGCGGTCGAGCGATGAATCGCGACAGCCGTCCGGCGAACAACACAGTCAGCTCTCCACGGCCTCTTGTAGTTCGCGAAGCCGATCACGTGCGCGCGAGGAGAGAAGTTCTTCCCGGGTCTGCGACGACACCGCCATGCAGTCTTTCCATAGTGAGCGGCCCGCCATGGCACCAGCCGCGCCGTGCGCAACGGCGACGCGTACTTGTTCGACGAAGGTTTCGTGGTCGACTCCGGCCGAAAGTACCGCCCACGGCACTCCTGCCGCCGAGGCATGCACCAAGTCGCATCCCTCGGGTGAGCCCGGGTATTGGAGTTTCAGGACCGTTGCCCCGCATTCGACGGCGATGGCGGCGGAGTCTGCTATCAATGTGGCGAAAACACTGCGGTAATGTTCTTCGGTCTCCTCAGGCAGCCGGTATACGAGGATTTCGACGATAAGCAGGAGACCTTCATCGGCGCATGCGGCGACGAGTTCACGGATCTGGCTCGCGACAGCGGACTGAGCGTCTTGACGGTCTGGACGCAAGTAGAACAGCATCTTCGCCACGTCGCCGCCGAGTTCGCGTACTTTTTTGGCGGTGATGCCGTCGACGTAGCGGGTGTAGCGCAGACCGTCGATCTCGGCGAAGCCCGATGCGTCCATACCGACTACCAGTGCGGTGTCACGGGAGAGCACCCCCTCGTCGACCACCTTGGGGAGGGCTACTTCTGGATCGAGAAGGATAGCGGGAGCGTGATTCCCCAGGAAACGGACCATATCGGATTTGGCGTCTGCTAGTTGTACATTAGTGATCGAGCCGGGCCCGTCGGGAGCGTCGTTCATTACCGCCTTCATGCCGTTGCGCTGATCGGCGGCGACTATCAGAATTCGTCCGGCCGGTGTGGAGATGGCGTCGATACCGCGACGTTCGATGGTGGTGAGTGCATTCATGTGGATGTGCTCCTGTTTCAACGGGGGTCGGTTACGCTCGGGCCGCGTCTGCGGTGATGAGCTGTTGGGCGAAAAGACTTGCGCCGTAAGCGCAGTCTTGGCGTCGGGTCGATACCCGCACGTGGGGTAGGACCTCTCGCCGCGCGGCGCAGACCGATTCCATCTCGGCCCATCCGCCGGTGAGGAGAGTGGAGGTGGCCGGCGGAAAGTCGCGGTCGAGAGCCGCGATGAGACGAGCCACCTCGGCGTTGCCGTGGTCGAGGACGGCGCGGAACAGCTGGGCTGGATTGATTCCATCGCCGAGTATTCTCAGTGCGAGAATGCCTTCGTCGTTTCGCGCGCCAGATACGAGGATATCTCCTCGTGCTGACATCGTTTCTGCGTCAAGGGCACACACCTGTCGGTCCAACTCATCGCGTCCGACACGATCGGTGATACCGGCGAGTTGAAGGGCGCGCCGCATCAATAATCCGGTCTTGGCGCCGGCAACGAGTACGTACTGACCCGGAACGACATGTCGAACGGCGTTGATCAGGTTTTCCGCGAGGCGAATTCGCACCGACTCGCTTGGCAGAGTATCGACTACGCGCAGCAGCACCTCTGCGGTGCCCATCGACACGTGGTACTGGTCGGCTCCGAGGTGCCCGCTCGATACTGCTGAAACGAGGTGGTCGTGGCCGGCCACCGTAAGTGTCGCTCCGGCACACGCGGGATCGATCCATGGCGCCGTAGCTTGTCCCAATGGTGTTCCGGCGTCCACGAATTCGGGTAGTAGCCGCGCATCAGTATCGAGATAGTGCAACATCGGCCCCCATGGACGCTGGGAATCCTGTTCGAAGAGACCGGTCCTTGAGGCCAGTGAGTACTCCGTTACTTGTCGGCCACCGAGAAGATAGACGACGAACTCGGGCAGGTTGAGCCAGGTGTTGCCGGAGATCGGCACGCCGTTGGCGCGCAGGTAGGCGAGTTTGATCGCCGACGTCTGTACCCCCAGAGGAAGGCCTGTGCGGATGGGGAACTGAGTTCGCAGCTCTGGCGGTAGGAGATCGAGCTGTTCGCCGCCCCGCGGGTCGAACCATGCGAACGCCGGGGCTACCGGTGCTCCGCCGTGATCTAGGAGAAATCCAGTTTCGCCCATCCCGGCTACCGCGATCGCCGCGACACTGGCGCCCGGGTGGTGCTGTCGCACCACCTCGCCAATTTCGTGGAGTAGATCCGTGATCGCCATGCGCAGATCTTCGGCGAACAGATCGGTGGTTCCGCCCCGTCCCCGCCGCCAGGGAGTCGGTCGTTGAGTGACATGAATTTCTTGATTATCAGCGGCCAGAAGGGCTTTGATTCCTGTGCTGCCCAAATCCAGTCCGACGACGAAGTGTTGTGCCATCAGATGTTGCTCTCAAGGTAACGGAAAAGTATTGGTATGGAAGATGATCGGTGTGATTTATGGATTATCCGTGGCCCGCGCGATAGGGTTCGTGGCGTGATTCGCATGCCCGCGCACCGTGCCTCATCCCTGATCGTCACGGGTCCCGCCGGAAGTGGCAAAACAACCCTCGGCCATGCACTTGCGCAACGGTTGAAGCGGCCGCTGCTCGACCTCGATTCCCTGACCAACCCGTTGCTAGATTCGCTCGCGCATTTCCTTCCCGGTCCACATTGGAATGTGGAATCGGCAGCGACGGAAGCAATTCGGCAGGGACGGTATGCCGTTTTACGGCAGGCCGCGCGCGACCTCATTGCCGACGGTGCCGAGCCGATCCTGATCGCGCCATTCACCCGCGAGCTGACTGGAGGCACGGAGTGGGCAGAGTTGGTAGACGCGCTGGCTCCCACCGTTCCGCGTGTCGTATATCTGACCGCGTCGCCGGAAATCCTTGCGGCACGACGGGCCGAGCGTGGTGCGCAGCGAGACGCGCTGCGGGTGGATACGGCGGTCCCGGATGTAGCAGTACCGCATCTGGCGATGGATGCGCGCCGTAGCGTTGATGACTTGGCGGAAGAAGTTGTCACAGCGCTCCGGACTCCCGTTCAATAAGAGTTACCGATAACACGTTGCGCCGCCGCATCCGACGCTGCGGGTGTGCGATGCGATCGAGGAGTCGTTCGGTGGCTTGTGCGCCGAGTGCAGACGGATTCTGGTCGATGACGGTAACGCTTGGGCTGACGACGTCGGCGAGTGGGAAATCGCCGAATACGACGAATGCCATGCCCGCAGCGAGCTCTTTAATCGCAGGCAGCGCGGCCATTGCAGACCGTGCGTTGGAGACAAACAATGCGGTCGGTCGCCTATGGGCGTCGATGTTGATCAGCTTGCCGATTACTCGGTAGGCGTCGTCGCGGGTGTAGACACCGTCCACGACGAGATCGTCGTCGAAAGGTAATCCGTGTGTGGCCAGCGCATCCCGATAGCCCGCAACCCGATTGTGCATGGTCGGAATGGACGGGTTGTCGCCGAGGAGAGCGATCCGCCGGTGACCATGATTCACCAGATGTGTCACTGCGACGAATGCGCCGCCGTGGTCGTCGTCGACGAAGCTATCGGCATGAACGCCACGTGGGGCGCGGTCAACGAAGACAGTTGGGGTGCGGCCCAGCCATCGTGCCAGATAACTCTGGTCGGTGCTGATGGGCGCGATAATCAAACCCGATAGCTGTCGTCCCAGAAGTGAATCCACCAGAGCTTGTTCCTGGTCTGGATTCGAGCCCAGGCTGGTGATGAATACACCCATCCCACTCTCGCGGGCTCGTGTTTCCACGGCACGGCCGATTTCGGCGAAGAATGGGTCGGCGATGTCGGGGACGACCAGCCCGACGGCCGCGGCATGCCCCGACCGGAATGAGCGTGCCATCGTATTCGGCACGTAGTTGACGGCTTTGAGTGCTTCCTCCACGCGTGCCCGGGTCTCCGGGTCGACGTGGGGATCGTTATTGTAGACGCGCGAGACGGTCTTGGCACTCACCTTGGCCAGTCGGGCCACATCTTGCATCGTGGTCACCGTCGGCGACCACCGTTGGTCGTTTGTGCATCCCGGCTGTCGGATCTGCCCATCTGATGTCACCTCATGTCGATAGCCGGACGTCCGCCGGCAAGAGTTCCGTACCCGATTGGACCTGTCGTAGGTATCAGGTGACACGCAGCCTGTGTCATCGATGTCATGCGTGTGTGTGAAACAGCTTACGTCATCGATGACATAGCGGGAAGGTATTCGGAGTTCTGAGGGTGAAATGACCAGAAACATGCATGTGAAAGCGTTTTTTCGACAAGCTGGCTGGCCGATGATGGTGATGTGCGGACGCGATTCGATGTCATCGATGACATGAATATTTCGAAAACCCTCGACAACAACTGGTTGCGTGGGTCACACTGGGCGCCATTGGTGATGGAGGGCTGCCTCGGCGGCACCTGAACTCAACCGCCGTAGCCAACTGGCGCGGTAAGCGGAAGGAACCTCACGATGACCTCACAAGCGTCCGGTCAGCCGATACTCGAGGCGCGTGGCCTCTCGCGCAGCTTCGGTAACGTGCGCGCACTCGATCACGCCGATTTCGATATCTATCCCGGCGAAGTTGTCGCACTGATTGGTGATAACGGCGCAGGTAAATCCACTCTGGTCAAAGCGTTATCGGGCAATCTCGATCTCGATAGCGGCGAGATTCGCTATCGAGGTCAACTCGTTGATCTCGATAGTCCGCATGCGGCGACCGGGTTGGGAATCGAGACGGTCTATCAAGATCTGGCGCTCGCGCCGCATCTCAACGCAACGCAGAACATGTTCTTGGGTCGCGAGATCCCCGCTAACGGTATCGCCGGCCGGTTGGGATTCATGAATAACACCACTATGCGTACCAAGGCGCAGGCGGCTTTGGATGAGCTCGGGGCGACCGTGCGCAGCATGACCGCGCAGGTGGGATCGATGTCAGGCGGCCAACGACAGGCGATTGCGATCGCGCGAGCGGTCTCCTGGGCTGACGGGGTGGTGTTTTTGGACGAGCCGACGGCCGCGCTGGGTGTGGTGCAGACGCGCAATGTTCTGGACACGATCAGGAAGGTGGCCGATCGTGGTGTGGCAGTGGTCTTTATTAGCCATTCGATGCCGCATGTGATCGAGGTGGCCGACCGTATCCAGGTACTTCGCCTTGGTCGCCGGGTGGCTACTTACGAAGCATCGAACACAACCATGGAAGAACTCGTCGGCGCGATGACCGGCGCGATTGTCGGAGCAGCGAAATGAGCAATCAGGCTATGACGAACCCGAATGTCCGATCCCAGCCGCTCGTCACGCCGCCACCGGCCGGGGCTGAGAACGGATTACGCGCGATCGGCACCCGTGCCGCGGTACTGGTGCGAATCCAGGTGGTGCAGATTCTGATTGTGCTGATCGCCATCTGTGTTGTGTTTGCGCTGATGTCACCTGAGGCGTTCCCGCAGTGGACGAACTTTCGGCAGATCATCCAGAACGTGTCGATTCTCGCGATTCTCGGCGTAGGGATGACCTTCGTAATCATCACCAGCGGTATCGATTTATCGGTCGGGTCGGTGTTGGTGTTTTCGGGGGTGGTGGGAGCCAAAGCGATGAGTGCGCTGGGCGGCCAAGGCTGGCTTGTAGCGCTGACCGGCCTGTTGGTCAGTGTGGTCACCGGGGTGTTGTGGGGTCTGCTGAACGGATTTCTCATCGGCAAGGCCAATGTTCCTCCGCTCATCGTCACGCTAGGTACGCTCGGTGGAGCATTAGGTTTGGCGCAGGTTATTACCGGTGGCGTTGACATCCATAAAGTTCCCGATGTTCTAGTCAACACCATCGGCTACGGAAATTTGCCTGGCAGCACGATACCGGTGATCTCTGCGATCGCGGTGGTGGTGGTTCTGACATTCGCAATTATCCTGCATCGCACACACTTTGGATTGCATACATATGCGATTGGTTCGAATGAACAGTCGGCGCGGCGGGTAGGTATCGACGTCGATATTCACCTCGTCAAGATATATGCGCTGTCGGGAGCGTTGGCAGGATTGGCTGGGCTGCTGTCGTTGGCGCAATACAGCACCACCGCGATCGGCGGTCAGACGCAGACCAACCTGAATGTCATCGCTGCGGTCGTTATCGGCGGTACAAGTCTCTTTGGCGGTGTGGGCACGATGTTCGGCACGGTCGTTGGTCTGTTCATTCCGGCCGTGTTGCAGAACGGATTCGTGATTATCGGAGTGCAACCGTTCTGGCAGCAGGTGGCCGTCGGCGCCGTACTGATCGCGGCCGTATATGTCGATCAGCGCAGGCGGGAGGCCGCAACCAGGGGTGATTCGACAAATACGTTGCAGCGGCTGATCACTCGCCGACGTGTAGCGACCTGACGGGGCGCGCCCATTACCGGGCGGCCACGCGCAATTATTAGCTGTTCACGCGAAATGCTTTGTGTAACAGAAACCATGCTTGGCAGTCGGGTTGACCGCTGCCCACTCAACGCTGATGACCATCACTCCCATCGAAAAAGGAATACTCAATGAATCCATCACGTGGCAGCGTTGCCATCGTCGCTGCGGCATCGGCGTGTGCGCTGATGCTTGCCGGCTGTTCGTCGTCCTCCTCCTCGAGTGGCGCAGGGAAAAAGTCGATCACCTTCATACAGGGTGTCACCGGGGACGAGTTCTACATCACGATGCAGTGTTCAGTGCAGGCGCAGGCCAAGAAGGAAGGCGCCACTGTCACTACACAGGGACCGACGAAGTTCGATCCCACTCTGCAGAAACCGATCGTGGACTCGGTGGTTGCGTCAAAACCGTCCGCCATCTTGATCGCACCCACCGACGCAGCGGCAATGCAAGCTCCGCTCAAAGCTGCTGCGGCCGCGGGTATCAAGATCGTACTCGTCGATACGACACTTGAAGATCCGTCGCTCGCGGTATCGCAGATTTCGTCGGATAACGCCGGCGGTGGTGCCGAAGCATTCCGGACGATCAAACAATTGCACCCCGGCGGTGGCAAAGTGCTTGTGGTGTCTACCGATCCAGGTATCACGACCGCCGATGCTCGAGTGGATGGATTCAAAAACGCTGCGGCCCAAGATTCGTCGTACCGCTACCTTGGTGTCCAGTACTCTCACAACGAGCCCGCGCAAGCCGCCAAGATCATTACCGCGGCGCTTGCCAAGGATCCCGATATCGTCGGTGTGTTTGCCACGGCAACCTACGCAGCTGAGGGTGTGTCGACCGGAATTCAACAGGCAGGCAAGGTGAATCAGGTGAAGGTTGTCGGCTTCGATGCCGGTCCGCAGCAGGTCGAGCAGTTGCGCAAGGGTACGGTGCAGGCACTCGTCGCACAGGATCCGGGCACGATCGGGTCCGATGGCGTGCAGCAGGCCATCGCCGCGATCGACGGTCGCGCGACCGAGGCCAAGATTTCTACGGGATTCCACGTCATCACCAAGGACAACATCGATGGTGAGGGCAAGCAGTGGATTTACAAGGCATCCTGCTGATCGGCTGATGCGACTACTACCTGCGGTGGCATCCGGATGACCGAAAGTCTGCGGATGCCACCGCATTCCATTTTAATGCCAACACCCATGCGGGAGAGTCCGCCGATAGTCGCTATCGTCCTCGTCGTGCCGTTCACACGTCGAGAATGATGGTCGTCGGACCGTCGTTGACCAGC
>JASGFW010000153.1:0-7695 GCA_047605305.1 Gordonia sp. (in: high G+C Gram-positive bacteria) | reverse complement strand
GCGCCGAGGGTGACCCAGCTATCGCCGGCGGCGGCCCGTAACGCCGCATCGGTAATCTCGACCGCCCGCAACCCGTCAATGAAGGTCGGCAGAGCGTCGGCGGTATCCACGCGGGCCGAATACGCTTCGGCGACAAAGGCATTAAACGCATCCTGATAACCCATCGGATGCCCCGGCGGCAACTGGGCGATGGCGGTGTCCGAATACGCCGTAGGCGTGCCCCGCTGAAGGATCTCAACCCTATCGCGCGCACCGACAATAAGCCGATTCGGCTGTTCTTGCTCGAAAATCAGTGTTTCGTCGCTGAAGGAGATGTCCACGACCAGGGAATTCTTATGTCCGGGCGCCATCTGCGAGATGAGTAGCGTACCGATGGCGCCATCCGCGGTTTCCACGACGAGGGCCATCGCATCCTCGGTCTCAACCACGCGATGCCCGTCGCGATGCGCCAAGAAGGTACGTCGGCGGGCCGAGAGACGAGTGATCCGCGCTCCGGTGATGTACTCGATCAGGTCAACCAGATGAGACCCGATATCGGCGAAGGCACGCGAGGGACCTCCCGTCGCCGATGACACCCGCCAGTTGTCGTCGGAGCCCTGCGACAGCCAATCCTGTAGGTAGGAACCGTGAATGGTCAGCAGCCGACCGGTCGACCCGCCGGCCACGCGGGCGCGCGCCTCCCGCACCATCGGGTGATAACGGTAGACAAAGGGCACCGCCGTTACCTGGCCCGGATATTTCTGAGCCACACGCAGAAGTTCCGTGGCATCGTCGAGCGTCGTTGCGATGGGTTTTTCGCAGATCACGTGTTTACCCGACGCTAGTGCCCGCGACGCCTGTTCGGCATGAAATACGTTGGGGCTACAGATATGCACAACATCAATGTCGGGTGAATCAATAAGCGCGGCAACAGAATCGAGCGATCGATCCACACCGAGGGCATACGCTCCACGCCGTGCGGATTCCGCGGTCGATGACGCCACCGCCACGACCCGCGCACCGTTGACCCTGGCGGCATGGGCGTGCACACGCGCCATGAAACCGGTTCCCACGATTCCCACGCGCGCGGCAGGTGATGACTGGGGCGATCCCTGCGCCATGATCGTCTCCTTGAACATCAGGCCCGACTATTGACACTACTGTGTCATACTTTTGCATTAGATCCGGCATAAGTTCGTTGACCGCACGGAAGGACCCTCGTCGATGGCAAAAATTCGGGGCGTGACACCGGGTAGCGTAGGCGAGGTGCTGGCAATTTTCCGTGACGGTCAGCCGCATACAAAACAGGACTTGATCGCATTGACCGGCCTGGCTCGTTCGACGGTGACCGCCCGGGTCGACGTGTTGCACGATGCCGGGTTGATCGTCGCCGCGGGTGAAGCCGCTTCGTCCGGCGGCCGTCCGTCGGTTCAGTTGGCGTTCAACGCAAGTGCGCGCGTCATCGTAGCGATTGAACTCACCGCCTCGCGCGCCCACGTCGGCGTCTGCGATCTGGCGGGCAATGTATTAGCCACCGACGCAAGCGATATCAGCATCAGCGCGGGGCCGATAGCAGTCCTGGACTGGGCGGTGAGCGCCAGCCACGGACTGCTGCGCCAGCTCGGTCGCCGCAGCGCCGATGTGCTCGGTGTAGGTGTTGGCGTTCCCGGTCCCGTCGAGTACTCGACGGGACGTCCGAGTAAGCCGCAGATCATGCCCGGCTGGGATGGATTCGATATCCCCGCATATGTGTCGACGCGGCTGGCCGAACCGGTCATGGTCGATAACGACGTGAACCTGCTCGCCGTCGGCGAGCGTGCGATCCACTGGCCAGACGTCGATGACCTCCTATTCGTGAAGGTCTCCACCGGAATCGGCGCCGGCATCATCTCCGGCGGGCAACTTCAGCGCGGCGCGCTGGGCACCGCGGGCGATATCGGCCGCGTACAAGTGCCCCGAACGGCGAACTCGACTCGCGATCCTCGCGACGAGCGGGATCTGGAATCCCTGGCCAGCGGCAGCGCACTTGCCGCTGAACTGGGCACCGCTACCCGCCCGCTGGCCGACGTCTCCGCACTGGTGGCAGCGCTGCGCCGGGGTGAACGCGATGTGATCGCCGCCGTCCGCCAAAGTGGGCGCAACATCGGCGAGGTGGTTGCGATCATGGTCAACGTGCTCAACCCGTCGCTCATCGTGGTTGGCGGCCGGCTGGGCGTGACCGGCGAGGAATTGCTGGCCGGGATCCGCGAGGTCGTCTATCAGCGCTCAACACCACTGGCGACTCAGCATTTACAGATAGTGCAGTCTGCGGCCGATACGCTTGGCGGGTTACGGGGTGCGGCGCAGATCGTGCTCGATTCGGTTCTCGCTCCCGAACACGTCGATCAGGCGATCGACCGGATGCGGTCCTGACCGCTCACCCCACTCGCTGCGCCAGCCAGGTGACCTCGGCCCCCGCACCGCCCATGCGGTAACGCTCGAGCGCCGTATCCCACGCCGTGCCCAGCGCGTTCTCCAGATCAGCGGCCAGCCCGAAGCCTTCGGGTTGGGCGTCGATCATCGCCCGCAACTGGTTCTCCCCGATCACCACGTCGC
Organism: Gordonia sp. (in: high G+C Gram-positive bacteria); assembly: GCA_047605305.1. Lineage (GTDB taxonomy): Bacteria > Actinomycetota > Actinomycetes > Mycobacteriales > Mycobacteriaceae > Gordonia. The sequence goes on along the minus strand of JASGFW010000153.1, from coordinate 5,121 downwards.
CGTTGGCGCTCGTCGAACCGCGCCACAGACCGAGACCCGGCACGTAGCTGAACCGTTCACCGTCGACGCCGTCACTGGCGTTCTCGGTGACCTCGAAACGCAGCGCCGACCATTCCCGCAATGCGGTCACCAATCGTGCCGCAGTACCCACCGGCCCCGTCCAATCGACGGTAGCCCGCTGCATACCACGTTCGGCCTCCTGCGCCGACCACTTGAGGTTGGCCCGCGCATTCAGGGTCGACGACAAAGCCCACTCCACATGCGGGCACAGCGCCGTCGGCGCCGAGTGGATGTACACCACTCCTGTCGTCATGTCCGCAAACTGATTCAGATTGCGCACCTTACTCACCTCCGTTGTCGACGAGGAACGTCTTCCCCAACACACCTCGCGACGACGGTTATCACACTCGTGTGATTAAGTGTGCCTGATGATGCCCGTGTTGCGCCAGTTTTCTCATGTAGTTCTATGAATCTGATGTGACTGGTGTGGATTATTGGGGATCGATCACGCGCGGTGGCGGATCACCTCGTCGTTAAAATCGCTCCACAGCGGCTTGGCCCACGCGCCGAATGGCCGGTCGGTCAGAACGACGCAGGCATCGCCGGCGACCGGATCCACCCAGAGGAATGTCCCGGCCTGGCCGAAGTGGCCGAAGGTTTCCGGCGAATGTCCACGTCCGGTCCAGTGCGGCTGTTTCTGCGACCGTATCTCGAATCCCAGCCCCCAATCGTTGGGTCGCTGCTTGCCGTAACCGGGAACGAAGCCGTCGAGACCCGCGAACCGGACAGTCGTCGCCGAGGCGAGGGTCTCAGCCGAGATGATCGTCGGTGCAAGCAGATCCGCCGCAAACCGCGCAAGATCATTAACCGAGGATCGCGCGCCATGGCCGGCGGGGCCGGCCAGTACCGTCGCCGTCATGCCCAGCGGCTGGCATACCGCTTCGGCGAGATAGTGATCGAAGGCGATACCGGTTGCGTCGGCCACCGTCCGTGCCAGGATCTCGAAAGCGGCGCTGGAGTAGATGCGCTGTGTCGCCGGCGGCGCCTTGACCTCCTCGGTATCGAAGGCCAGCCCGGATGCATGTGCCAGCAGATGTGCGACGCTCGCGCCCGGCGGCCCGGCGCGATCATCGAGGTCGATCGCACCCTCCTCCACCGCGACGAGAACCGCCTGCGCAACCAATAATTTGGTGACCGAGGCAAGCTCATACACCCGATCGGGATCACCGAACTGGGATAGCACCCGGCCGCCACTGATATATGCCGCGGACACATTGTCGACGGGCCATCCGGCAAGAGCATCAAGAGCTGACACGTCTGGGAAGATTACGCGTCGGCGGCCCACGCGATCAGCGTCGGCACCCTATTAGTTCGGCACCGTTTAGTGGGCCAGGCCCCGATCTTTACTTCCATATGCCTCACGCAGCCGCGGCTTGAGGACCTTGCCGCCCGCGTTGCGCGGCAACTCCTCGACGATGATCACATCCTTCGGATGTTTGAACCGGGCGAGATTCGCATTCAGATGTGCCTGCAGATCGTCGAGGGTCAGTTCACCGTCACCTTCGAGGACAACGACCGCCACCGGCACCTCGCCCCACCGGTCATCGGCCCGACCGATGACAGCCGCTTCCCTGATCCGCGGGTCGGCGTAGAGCACATTCTCAACTTCGGCGCAGTAAATGTTCTCCCCGCCGGAGACGATCATGTCCTTCGCACGGTCAACGACGTAAATGAAGCCCTCATCGTCGCGCCGGACGAGATCTCCGGAGTGAAACCAGCCACCGCGGAACGCATCTGCGGTGGCCTGCGGATTGCGCCAATAGCCGGCCATCAAATTCGGTCCGCGGTAGACTATTTCACCGATCTCGCCGTCGGCCACATCATTCATCAGCGGATCGACGATGCGCGCGGTCACCGCGGGTACCACACGACCTACCGAGCCGAGTTTGCGCAGGGAGTCTTTACCTTCCAGTGCGCAGGTGATCGGAGACATCTCGGTCTGCCCGAACACGGCCACGTTGAGCGCGTCGGGAAAGGTCTCGCTCATCGCGGTGAGCACCACATCCGACGCGGGTGCTGCACCCCAGCTGATTACCCGCAACCGCAGGTCTCGGGGCCGGGCACGCTGCGCGGCGCACACCGCCTGCCACTGCACGGGCACCATGAAGATCGACGTGATGCCTTCGCGCTCACACATATCGAGCATCGCCTCGGCATCAAAAGCGCCCAGCGGATGGATCACCGCAAGCGCCCCCAGGTACAACAGTGCCGCAGCCCCGCCGAGTCCGGCGATGTGGAACAACGGCGCCACCGCGGCGACCACATCATCGGCGCTATTGTGCAGTGCGTGCATGGAGATCGCCGCCTGCGCCTGCAGGTTGCTGTGAGTGAGCATGGCTCCCTTGGGTTTCCCCGTTGTCCCCGACGTGTACATGAGTAACGCCACGGTGTCCTCAGGGATGTCGATCTCGGGCAGATCAGGGGCGGCTGCGGCAATGCGATCTGTGTTTATGCGATCTGTGTTTATGCGATCAGGGGTGATCAGATTCGTGTAGTCGGTGTGCGCGGGGTTCTGCGATCCGCCGACGACAATAACGTGGTCAATAACGTGGCCGGCGCCGTGGCTGGTGCTGTGGTCGGCGCTGTGAACAAACCCGGCGGCCGCATCCGCCAGCGGCGCCAGCAACGTCTCGGTGACGATGGTGTGCGCACCACTGTCGGCGACGATGTGGGCGATTTCGGGCGGGCTCATCCGTATGTTCACCGGTACCGGAATCGCACCAATCAGGTTGGCACCCAACACCACTTCCAGGTATTCGGGGCGGTTGAACAGCAGAACGAGAACCCGGTCACCGAATTGGACTCCACGGTGGTGCAGTGCGGCCGCGACCGCTCGGCTCCGTTCATCGAGTTGCCGCCAGGTGGTGGTCTCGCCGAGGAACCTCAACGCGGGCCGGTCCGGAGTCATGTAGGCGTGGCGGCGGACCTGGTTATTCCAATGGGCACGACGGGACCGTAGCGGTTCGGTATGGAGATCGATACCAGAAGCGATCGTGGCCGTCATCACGGTCCTCCTTCGGTCTGGCGTGCCGCCCGACTGGCCACGCCGTCACCCCACCCTACTACCACAACGTGATCCACGTCACTAGAATTAGCACCGCTTTGTGTTCTGAACAATTGCGGACTCAGAGCCGTGTCTGGCGAAGATCATTCAACCCAGGCGAGAACACCTCACCCATCCACGTCGAAACCATTCAGCACTTTCGGTTCCTGCTATTTCGGATGAGCACGAGCAGTGATGCAAGCTTCCAATTGATATCGAGTCCACCCCCGGAACCACGGTGACCACATCGTGATGGGGCCCGGTTGAATGATTCATCCCCCACTTACCACAACTGCGTGCTATGACTAACTCTCACACCGAATACAGGAGAAACATTGGGAATACCCCGCACAACCATCGCCACGGCAGGTATCGTCACGTCAGCAGCCCTCGCCACCCCCGGCCTCGCTCACGCCACACCGGATATACAGACATACGCAGCACCCGCCGGAGCGACGATTCGCTACGACTTTGAGTCCAGCAGCAAAATCAGCGACATCTACTACTACAAGGAGGGGCAGCTAGTAACCCGCCAAAATATCCGGTTCATCACGCAACCAGTTTCAGTTGGCGCATATGTCAAATATGACTACACAGTAATATTCCAAACAAAAGAGCCTCAACGCGTGGGTTCTAAGATTATTTCTCAGGCCTCATATGCCCGGTGTGCCGTGAAAATAAACGGACGGACCGTTGATGGAAAAACTCGCGTTAATTCAGGTATTGCATCCTGCTAGAAGCAGCAATATAGTCACATTTAACCAGTCTGAGAAATACCAGAACAGGTGATTACCATCAACCCTGTCATCCACCTCCTTCACACACCACACGAGTAACAAGCCTTCTTTACACAAACAGGAAATAGCACCTAAATATTACAAAGGTTTAAACAGGAATAACTTTCAATTTTGCCGCCAATCAGAGTACAACAAGCCTCCTTTGAGTCGCTCTCCATTGAGATGATATCCGATGGCCAATCAATAGCAACAGGTACCGGTTTTCTAATGTCGATAAAAAATACCGACTATCTCGTCACCGCACACCATTGCTTGACTGGAAAACGCGCCAACGGCGAGTACATCTCTAAATATAATAAATGCCAACCAAGCAAGATTAGAATACATTTCAGAAATACCAATGGAAAAATCATCTGTAGCGATTTCGACCTCATCACCGATGAAATTGAAGCAACCTGGTTTGAACATCCCACCTTCGGACCAACGGTGGACGTCGGAGTTCTCCCGCTTTCACGCCTATCTGCCGATATCCGCGGCAAATGGACCGAACCCATGAAACACCCCCTCAGTGTTACAGAAGACGTTTTCATCGTAGGATACCCGTACGGGAAAAAGGGCGGAGCAAATCTGCCAATATGGGTACGAGGAACAATAGCTACCGAGCCCGATGTTGCCTACAACGATCAGCCGGCGTTTCTTGTCGATGCTCGAACCCGGGCTGGACAATCCGGATCACCCGTCATAGCACATTACCGTCCTGGAACCATGGTTCCACATCCCCAACCTGGGGTCTTGTTTGGCGCAAGAACAGGCAGTGTAACAAGACTCATAGGAGACCTTCACAGCGCTCCAATGATTCCTCAACCTTCCTGACCCACACCATATGCACCCATACGCAATCCAAGCGGGAATACAGTGTGGAGGAACGATCAGATTTGCACCGCCCGGCTGGAAGCACCGAGGACCTGCTGTCCAATAAAACCCTGATATTCCATTGGCCGTGAAGGGCGCTGATTCGTGGCTGACGACCATGAATCTGCGCTAACTCACAGGCACCGAGACCCGCTGTCACAGGTCTCTGACCGAGACCCCACAGCGACCCAATGACATCCAAGCCGGCTACTTCAACTTCTTCGACGCACATTCCTCATCAAGGCATCTCCCCGGCGACCACCCTCTGCAAATCCTTCGGCACCACGGTGCGGCGGCTTTGAGGACTGTCGTAGCGCGGGTACCCAGAGATGCGTCGTGGTACGGTCCGAATGATGGTCTCAAGAGGCG
>JASGFW010000152.1:0-7873 GCA_047605305.1 Gordonia sp. (in: high G+C Gram-positive bacteria) | reverse complement strand
ATCGACGTTGTCCTGCAGGGTATCCAGCCGGTGCTCGGCCAACGCTATATCGTTCGACAACACCGCACGAATACCGATTTCCTCGGCCGCGTCTGCCAACGCATCTAATCGTCGGTACATATCGTTCACTGTCGTGACGCCGGCCTTTATCGCCTCCGCGTAGCTGGCCATCGCAGCCCAATATGCCGCCTCATAATCCAGCGCCCGGATCATCGGGTACCAGCACTCATCGAGATACTCCCACAAGGGGAGATGGTCGTTATATCCCTTCCCAAGAGCTGTATGGAAATGAAGATCCACCAACCCCGGCATGATAATCTTGTCGGTCGCGTCGATGATTAAATCGTCGTCCTCAATGACAAATCCGCCATCGGAATCCTTGCCGATCCACGTAATTCTATCGTCTTCGACGACAACGGTACCATTCTCGATATAACTGTTGGAATCATCGAGCGTGAGAACCATGCCGTGCCGAAATATCAAGCGTGACATCAGGTAAATCCTTCCAAATCTTAACGATATCCCAAACTTCGAATCAGTTCGTTGCTGCTATTCGCGCGCCCGCGTTCCGCAATGCACGACCTGCGTTTTCGAAAATCTCGGTCTCATCGACTTTCGTGAGCCGACGCCCGCGCATGACTATCTCGCCGTCGATCATGCTCAACGAGACATCTGCGCCGCACGCTTGATTCACCATAAATTCGACCACTTCGTCACCACGGGAGCGATCCATCATCGCGAACTTGACCTGGTCGACATCGACCAGGATGAGATCTGCGATGAGCCCGCTGCGCAATATGCCGGTTTCCTGCCCAAGCGCACGCGACCCGTTGACCGTGGCCATGATCAACGATTCCGCGCTCGTCCGCGCGTAGATATCGCGCGAGGTGGCGCGATGGAGGTAGGACGCCCAGCGCATCACCTCGAAAAGATCTGAACCGAATCCCTCATCCGAACCCAGCCCTACATTGATGCCGGCGGAGCGGAAATCGTTTGCGCGGGCGATGCCGTTGCCGAGATACGAGTTCGATGCGGGATTGTGTGAGATATGTGTTCCCGCCTCTGCCAGGTATCTGATTTCGACGTCATCGAGATGGACACAGTGAGCCGCAACCACATCCGGACCGAAGAAACCCAGATCGTAAGCGAGCTGGGCTGGGCGCTTACCGAACCGCTCAAGCGAGTCTTCGACCTCAGATATCGACTCATTCAGATGAATGTGTATACCTGTTCCGAATTCCGTTGCAGCTTCGCGTACTTCAGACAGTATCCCTGGCGTAGCACAGGGTAACCATTCGATACCGAAGAAGATCCTGATCAGATCACCGGGAGCTCCACCGATGCTTTCACATGCCGCAATGTTGTCGGCAACCGTGTCGATTCCGGTTTCGGCTGTCGCGATTTCGTTGGAAAGCACTGTACGCACACCAATTTCTCGTGCAGCACGGGCCCGCGCGGCGCTCTGCACGTACATGTCGTTAAGTGTCGTGGTGCCGTTACGTACTGATTCGGCATAGCTCGCCATCGCCGCCCAATATGCCTCTTCATCGGTGAGCTGGCCCAGAAATGGGTACCAGTCGTCGAAAAGGAGATCCCACATCGGCTTGCGTTCATTCGACTCGCCTGCGGCCTTGCCTAGATCGGTGTGGTAGTGGAGGTTTACCAGACCTGGCAGAACCACCGCACGGGAAGCATCTATCTCGATGTCACCTGCTCTTGAGATGTGGTCCGCAGTAGCCCCAATCCAGACGATTCGATTCCCCTTAACGACGACCGTGCCGTCCGCGAAGTACGGTGCGTCGGGATCCATAGTGACGACACTTCCGCCCCTAATCACTGTTCTACCCATGAGTCCCTCCACATGCGTAAATCCATGACCAGCTCATAGCCCCGCCTCGTCGACCACAATCCCGCCGCCAATCCAACCGATAGCCATGGTCACTAGGTTCGGTCCACCGTCAGGGATTGTCGGCATGATCGATGCGTCGATAATCTTGAGCCCGCGGGTACCGATCACGTTAAGGTGGTCGTCCACAGTTCGTCCTATACCGCAGGAGCCGACCGGGTGGTTGTAGGTCTCTACCCTGTCCCGCACCATCGACACCAAATCCCCGTGACGCCACCATGCATCGTCCGGAATCCGCACGATTCCCTTCTCTGCCATCGCATCGATGAGTAGGGCACTCTCCCGCACCACCCACGTCATCCGTTCGGCATCGGCGTCGTCATATAGATGTCCCAACCTGATTCGCGCCCGATCGTCGTCTCCACGAGCGATATATCCACGGCTCAACGGTTGCATCAATGCGACCGAAAGACTGCAGCGATTCCTCGGTACCGTCCGGTCATACAGCCACGTCGAGAAAGGGAATATCTGGAATTCATCACTGAGGTCGCCATCGATACCGTCTCGAAGTAAGGCACCACTCACCGGCCGCGCGAAAATATCGGCCTCGTCGCAGGCTTCGACGTCCATCATGACCCAAGGATGGTCCTGTAATCCCTCTCCGATCCCCGGCGCGGCCACCCCTGAGCGCCAAAGTAATTCCGGAGTACCGTAGGTGCCCGCCGAAACGATCACCAGATCCGCGTCTATCCGTTCGATACCGAAAGCTCCGTCCACCTCTACCCCGACTGCACGATTTCCGTCCAGCAGGATTCGGCGAACTAATGTGTTCGCCCGCAAGTTGATCCGTGGGCGAACGAGCGGCGCGAAGGCCGCAAGCGCACCCCAACGCCCTTCGTTGATCCGGTTGGTTGGCCACGGACCCACACCAGTCCGGCCCGGTGCGTTGTGGTCGGGGCAGCGCGCATACCCCGCCGCCACACACACCTCATCAAATATTTCGTCGATCGGCCCCGCGCTCAGTCTGGTGACATGAATGGGACCACCCCCGCCGTGAAAAGGTTCGTCTCCGAACTGTTCGTCGGTCTCAATGGCGCACAGCGCCGGCAGCAGATCGTCCCATTTCCATCCCGTACCCCATGACGCGAATCCACCTGGCTGACCGCGTGCCCCCGCTGCTGCGTTGACCGACGAGCCACCACCGAGCACGCGGCCACGCACCAGATGTCTCCCGGAATCGAGGTCCCAGTAGTTCCAGTCCGCGTCGGGGAAGGCGTGTTCATACAGATAACGATGAGGCACAGGATCACCGGGGTCGTCCCCAGCCTCAAGCAGAATGACATCTGCCACGTCCGCGAGCCGGTGTGCGGCAACGAGTCCACCGTTGCCACCACCGACGATCACGATCTTCATCGTCACTCCTTCGCTCACGGCAGCCCGATCACGGCCGCGAAGTTCTCGCCCATGATCCCGTCAAGCTTCTCCTGCGGGATTTTCGGCAATCCCACGTGATCGGCCTCTTCGTTGACGCTAAGTAGCTTGTCGCGCAACGCTATCGGGTCATATAGAAATCCGGGGAAGTCAGTACCGAACATGATTTTGTCCAGCGGGACGAACATCGCCTCCGCCCGATGCAGGAACAGAAACAGATCTCGCCGCGTCACTGTCGCCATGTGGTAGCTGATCTCGGTGTAGAAGTTCGGATGCTTGGTCAGCATGAACATGGCCTCGTCGACCCAGGGAGTACCGACGTGGGCGATGATCAACGTGAGATCCCGGAAGTTCCGCCCGAGGTCGTCGAGGAGCGCGGGCCGCGCATATTCGAGTTTGGCGTCGATTCGTGTCGATCCCGCCTGATGCACCATCACCGGAATTCCCAGATCGCGAGCGGCGGCGGCCACCGGAAATGCCAGATCCCTGTCGGCCGGCGACCAATGCTGGTACATCGGGTAGAGTTTCACGCCTCGGCAACCGTCGGCCACGGCGCGCTCCAGTTCTGCCACGGCCGCCTTGACTCCACGGAATGCCGGGTTTACCGAGGCGAATCCAATGATCCGATCCGGTTGCGCCCGAACGCATCCCGCAATGTATTCATTACATCGCTCCGGACTTTGCTCTCCGGTCACATCGGTCACACGGTCCACGTCGACAGTCCCAATGAGCCGTCCGTCAAGATACTGGGGACTGACCGCCAGTGCCACGATCTTGTCGAATCCAGGATGCGCAGCGACGGTTTCATCAGGTCCGATGACACCGAATCCGTCTATTCCATCAGAATTTTCGACTTCCTCCCACTCTTCGTCCGTCGGGCATCGATGTGTGGGAAGCCGGCCCTGAGCACGGTAAATGCACAGCGATCCCTCGCGGCCGTACGCCTTGGTGAATCCGGCATCGCTACCCAGCGACAGGATGTGTGTGTGCGCATCAATGTGACGCGACATGGGTTACACCTCCCCCAGATCTGGCCATTGCGTGCACATCAGCCCCTGATGCCAGAACTGGCGCTCCAACCGACACCCAAACAGGAAGGTCTGTGCAGCCTTCGTCCTGGCATCAGCGGTCATAATTGCCAGACGCGCGTCGAACGCCGCCCGAAGATTCTTGACGACGTGCGCATAATCCTCGGACGCGAAAAATTCGATCCACTCGCCATATAGCCGCTCGGTTGACGTAACGACGGTGAGGCCGCAGGCGATATCTCCATAACTCCAAGCACACGGCAGCAATGCGGCAGCGATATCGTCGGCGTTGCCCCGAGCAGCGATAGAAGTTAACCATGACGTGTACGCAACCGTTGCCGGCCCAGGTGTCAGGTCTGCGCGATTCCGTACTCCCACCAGAGCCTCGACGCGGGCGAGTAGTCGCTCATTCTGCGGTATCTCAACCTTTACGATGTTGTCGAGCGCATCCGTAAACTGTTCGAGCTCAGCACCATTACGGGCTCTAGATGCTCCGACGGCAAGCATTCGAGCGTAATCCTGCAGGTATATAAGATTCTGCGACACATAGAACCTAAAGGAGGTCAACGGTAGCGAGCCGTCCGCGATCGCCCGGCAGAACGGCTCTGCCACGAGCTCCGCCCAGAGCGGCCCCACCGATTCTCTGAGCTCTGCGGTCGACGCCGGCGCCGTATTCAACAGTCCACCGAACGGAATTCGACACCGGCAGTACACCATTGCCACTCCCACCGGCGGATTCGCCACTCTGCCCGACGGAGTCCACCCATGCGCCCGGCATCGCCGACGTGCAGCGGACGGCAGTCATCTCGGGACACCCATCACCTCCGATTCCAAGGAGTAAATTCAGATCTACGATCTAAGATCTCAAGTACCCGTTGCGCAGGTGTCTCCGATGTGTTGCCTTCTTATTGCACACTTCGGATAGCGCGAGGAACGCGATCCGAACCCTACGACCGTTCCACTCCGGTCGATCAGCTACTGGCCAATCGCTCATGGCACCGCCGCAGCCGCTCATGCCACCACTGCTCGCGAGCGGGATCGGCGAGCGGCACCGTCGGCGATATCGATGCGTCGGGACCGAACCAGCGCACAGTCACCGCCCCGTCCTGCGGCACGAACGACGGCGCGGTGTCGGTGGTGAACAAGGATCCGGTACTCAATCCGCACGCGAGTACCAGTTCCGGCAACGCAGCGGCTGCCGCAACCCCCGCCGATATACCTATCGCGCTGTCGAGCGCACTGGAGATCACCACCGGCAGCCCAATCTGGTCGGTCAGTGCCAGCACCGCCCGCATACCGCCGAGCGGTGCCACTTTGAGGACGGCAACGTCGGCGGCATCTGCGGCTACTACCGCCAGCGGGTCGGTGGCTCGGCGAATCGACTCGTCGGCGGCGATCGGCACATTCACCGCGCGGCGCACTGCCGCAAGCTCTTCGACGCTCGCACAGGGCTGTTCGGCGTATTCGACGTCACCGATCGCACGTATGGACGAGATTGCCTGGGGCACTGTCCAATTACCATTCGCATCGATCCGCACACGCGGGATTAGTTCGCGTACCACGGCTACCCGCGCCACATCTTCATCGAGAGTTCCGCCGGGTTCGGCCACTTTGACTTTCGCCGTGGTCGCTCCCGGGTAGCGGGCCAGCAATGCCGGTACCGCATCGGCGGGGATCGCCGGCACGGTAGCGTTCACTGGCACCCGATCACGCTGTGGTGCTGGCGGACCGAGGTAAGCCGCCTCGATTCCCGCGGCCAGCCAGCTGGCAGATTCGACGTCGTCATATTCGACGAACGGGGCGAATTCTCCCCATCCGGCGGGACCGCGAAAGACCATCGCCTCACGCACGGTGATCCCACGGAATCGGGTGCGCATCGGTAGTGCCACAACCACAGCGGAGTCAAGTAGTTCCTCCGCAGCAGGCAGGATGAGAGACATCGGCCTCACTCCGCGCGAGATTTGCCGGCACCCCAAGCGAACCAGTCAACCCGCCCGCAGTACACGCGATGCCCGGAGGATCTGGCCGCGCTATCGACAGTTGTCACAAGGATCGGCCGGTGCATGATGCGCATTGGCCCAACAATAGTCACGGCGACCGGATCCGGATCTAGTATCCGCGCACGGGTGCTACTGGCCCAAAACACTCGCCACCCCTTACCACCGATGTCACGCCCGCGATCACGTCGGGAATCAGCTCCCAAACGTTATCGCGGACGTGACACCCGGGTCGGCCAGGTGGTACCACCGCACATACCGGGCCGCGCCGGTGCGCGCCGCATCCCCAACGACGCGCACCATCGATCAACGGTCGCGGAACCACCCCGAATGCTTGGCCCGCCACACCATGTCAGACCAGTAGCCCCAGGTATGGGTGCCAACATTGGGGAAATCGGTGGTGATCGGGATGTTCTCCAGGCGCGCCGCCAACTGGAAGGATCTCGTCTGCGCCAGCGCGACGACCTCAAGCGGGGTGCCCTTCACCGAATCGGCCGCGTTGGTGTTGTACCGGCCCCAGGTGGCCGAACCCGCAGCGACCCTGATCTTCATGCCGCGCATTCTGGGCAACTGGACGAGCGCATCGTTGCGCCCCCACCGGTCGCTCCATGGTGGTCCCCACATCGCATCCGAACTGAACGGACCCTTGCCCGCCTCGATTCCCGCGTCGATCAGCGCCAGCCTGATCGCCTCGCGCATCGTCGGCGCCGACAAATTGAGGTAACCCGACATCGAGAAAATATGAGAGATCCGTTTGCGGTGATACGCACCGTAGATCATCGCGGCATTGCCGCCCATCGAGATTCCCATGATGGCGTATTTGGCCTTACGCCCTACCGCAAGACCACGCGCATCGAGAGCGGCGATGATCCGGTTGAGCCGACAACTCCACCGATACCGGTACTTGATCTTGTTTCCCGGAGTGATGGTGTCCCAGTCGGTGTAGAAACTGGCAAGGCCGCCAATGGGTTCGACGACGTTAACACCGGAATCGGCCATTCGCTGGATATTCGTCTCATGCCGCCAGCCGCTGACATCGCCGGTGGCGCGCAGCCCGTCCAGCGCTATCACCGTCTTGTAGTTGCCGTATCGAATCCACATATCGACCGGTGATTTGGGCATGCCGCAGCCACCGACGAGAATCCTGTCGTACCAGGCCGCATGGGCAGCTCCGGTATTCACCCATCCGGCACCGATGACTGTGGCAACCAAAACCACGAGAATAACGACGCGGCGTGTCGGCGATCCCGACACCTTCGAACGTGAACGCACTGACGAACACTAAACGTCGCACCAGTCCGCGTGCCAGAGCTGTAACCACAGGGCACCAACATTGATACCGTCCAGTTACCAAAGTGGCTAATGTGATTGGATTTTACTAAAGTGATGTAAGTGGTCTATGTGTCAACGCAATAGTCCGTGATCATGAAATACAAATAGTCATGAAATACAAAGTGCCCCGACCGCTTTCGCGATCGGGGCACTTCGCGACCCTAGGGTCAGTACGAGCAGGCGTGGGAAATCGTCACTTGATGATCCGTGACGCAGGCCCACGCCCAAAGAGCAACGCG
>JASGFW010000151.1:0-7919 GCA_047605305.1 Gordonia sp. (in: high G+C Gram-positive bacteria) | reverse complement strand
ACAGTGACTGTTCGGGTAGGCGTCAACGGATTCGGCCGGATCGGCCGCAACTTCTTCCGTGCGGTGGAAGCACAGAAGGCTTTGGGTACCACCGACATCGAGATCGTTGCGGTCAATGACCTGACCGATAACGCAACACTGGCCACCCTGCTCAAGTACGACTCGATCCTGGGTCGTCTGCCGGAGGAGGTCAGTCTTGAGGGCGACGACACCATCGTCGTCGGCGAGAAGAAGATCAAGGCACTTGAAGTCAAGGAAGGCCCGGCGGCACTGCCCTGGGGTGACCTCGGCGTCGACGTCGTCATCGAATCGACCGGTATCTTCACGGCTGCGGCCAAGGCCAAGGGGCATCTTGACGCGGGTGCGAAGAAGGTCATCATCTCGGCACCGGCCACCGACCCCGACATCACCATCGTGATCGGCGTCAACGACGACAAGTACGACGGCAGCCAGAACATCATTTCCAACGCGTCGTGCACCACCAACTGCCTTGGCCCGCTGGCGAAGGTGATCAACGACGAGTTCGGCATCGTTAAGGGTCTGATGACCACGATCCACGCCTACACCCAGGATCAGAATCTGCAGGACGGCCCGCATTCGGATCTGCGTCGTGCCCGGGCTGCCGCGCTGAACGTTGTGCCCACCTCCACCGGTGCCGCCAAGGCCATCGGACTGGTGCTGCCCGAATTGCTCGGCAAGCTCGACGGCTTCGCGCTGCGCGTGCCGATCCCGACCGGCTCGATCACCGACCTCACCGTCGAGCTGGAGAAGAGCCCGTCGGTCGCCGATATCAACGCCGCACTCAAGGCCGCGGCCGAGGGACCGCTCAAGGGCATCCTCAAGTACTACGACGCCCCGATCGTGTCCAGCGACATCGTGACCGACCCGCATTCGTCGTTGTTCGACGCGGGCCTCACCAAGGTCATCGGCGGCAACCTCGCCAAGGTCAGCTCCTGGTATGACAACGAGTGGGGTTACTCCAACCGTCTCGTCGATCTCGCCGGCCTTGTCGGAAAATCGCTGTAAGAGTTCGTATTCCGCGGCCCGCCCCGCAAACCATCTTTAACCCTAGGAGCAACGAAGCATGGGTGTACCCACGTTGAAAGACCTTCTCGATGAAGGAGTTTCGGGGCGGGGGGTGCTGGTCCGATCGGATTTCAATGTTCCTCTCGACGGGACGACGATCACCGATCCGGGCCGCATCCTGGCTTCCCTGCCAACGCTGACCGCGTTGATTGATGCGGGCGCAAAGGTGATCATTACCGCCCATCTGGGTCGGCCGAAGGGCGCACCCGATCCGGCGTTTTCGCTGGCGCCGGTCGCTGCGCGGCTGGGTGCCGAGCTTGGCCGTAATGTGCAGTTGGCCGGCGATGTGGTTGGCGCTGATGCGTTGGCTCGGGCTGAGGGCCTGACCGACGGCGATGTGCTGCTGCTGGAGAATGTGCGTTTTGATCCGCGGGAAACCTCGAAGGTCGACGCCGAACGGGAGGCGCTGGCGAATGCGCTGGTCGAACTCGTCGGTGAGGACGGCGCTTTCGTCTCCGACGGTTTCGGTGTGGTGCATCGTAAGCAGGCGTCGGTGTATGACGTGGCGAAGCTGCTGCCGCATTATGCGGGTGAGCTGGTGGCGGCCGAGGTGTCGGTGCTCTCCACTCTGTCGGAGGATCCGGCGCGGCCGTATGCGGTGGTGCTGGGCGGTTCGAAGGTGTCGGATAAGCTCGGCGTGATCGAGGCGCTGGCACCCAAGGTGGATACCCTGGTGATCGGCGGCGGCATGGCGTACACATTCCTTGCCGCACAAGGTCATTCGGTGGGTACTTCGCTGCTGCAGGCGGATCAGATCGACGTCTGTAAGGGGCTGCTGGAACGTTTCGGTGATGTGATTCATCTGCCGGTTGACACGGTGATCGCCGATAAATTCGCCGCTGATGCGGACACCAAGATCGTTCCGTCGACCGAGATTCCCGATGAGTGGATGGGCCTCGATATCGGTCCGGAGACGGTGAAGCGTTTCGCGACGGTGCTTTCGGGCGCGCGAACGATCTTCTGGAATGGTCCTTCCGGGGTGTTTGAGTTTGAGAAGTTCTCCGCGGGTACCCGCGGTGTGGCCGAGGCGATCGCCGCGGCCACCGCCGAGGGCGCGTTCAGCGTGATCGGCGGTGGTGATTCGGCGGCGGCGGTGCGCAGCCTCGGATTGCCTGACTCCGATTTCTCGCATATTTCGACCGGTGGTGGTGCATCACTGGAGTATCTGGAGGGCAAGGAGCTCCCCGGGTTGACGGTGCTGGAGGCCTGAGATGAGTCGTAAACCGCTGATCGCGGGCAACTGGAAGATGAACCTCAACCACCTTGAGGGCATCGCGTTGGTGCAGAAGATCGCGTATGCGTTACCCGCTAAGTATTTCGAGAAGGTCGATGTGACGGTGATTCCGCCGTTCACCGATATCCGTAGCGTGCAGACCGTCGTCGACGGCGACAAACTGCTCCTCACCTATGGGGCACAGGATCTTTCGGCGCATGATTCTGGTGCCTATACCGGTGAGATCAGTGGGGCGTTCCTGGCGAAGCTGGGCGTCACCTTCGTCGTCGTCGGGCATTCTGAGCGCCGTACTCTGCATGGCGAGACCGATGAGATCGTGCTGGCCAAGACGAAGGCGGCCCTCAAGCATGGCCTGACTCCCATCGTGTGCATTGGTGAGGGACTCGATATTCGTGAGGCCGGCGAGCATGTGGCATTTAATGTCGCGCAGCTCAAGGCGTCGCTGGCGGGTTTGTCGGCTGCCGATATCGCCAAGGTTGTGATCGCCTATGAGCCGGTGTGGGCGATCGGTACCGGGCGGGTCGCCAGCGCAGCGGATGCCCAGGAGGTGTGCAAGGCGGTCCGCGACGCTCTCGTCGAGATCGCCGACGCCGATACCGCGGCGTCGGTGCGGGTGCTCTACGGCGGATCGGTGAGTTCGAAGAATGTTGGTGAGATCGTCGGCCAGGCCGACGTGGACGGCGCCCTGGTGGGCGGTGCCTCGCTGAAGGCTGACGAGTTCGCGACGTTATCGGCGATCGCGGCGGGCGGTCCGCTGCCCTAATCGGCATTCACCCCTGCCGGTGCAGGGGAGAGTTACTGAGCGCGTACACTGTGGCAGGCTGGCCTCACGACGTTGAGGCCGGTCTGCCACTTACCATCAACGAAACAGGACTGCTGACTCGATGAAGCTCGCGCTCGACATCGGATTGATCGTGACCAGTGTGCTGCTGGTTATCCTCGTGCTGCTCCACCGCGGCAAGGGTGGCGGGTTGTCGTCGCTATTCGGCGGTGGCGTCCAGTCGAGCCTGTCCGGTTCGAGTGTGGTGGAACGCAATCTCGATCGTCTGACCATTTTCATCGGATTGATCTGGTTCATCTTGATCGTCGGCATCGGCGTCGATATCAAGCTGTCCTGACGGCGCCCGGTATTGCGGGCGAGGGGGCGGGCTTCGAGATGCCCGCGCCATAGATTGACGGGATACTGAACTTCATGAGCCCTTCCGTTCCGGCCCACGGTGCGCCGGCCTGGCGCCCGTCCATTCCGATCATCGAACACATTTCGGTTGATGATGAGGGGCGTGCCCTCACCGAACCGTTGCGTGAAGATATCCGTCTGCTCGGCGGTTTGCTGGGTGATGTGATCCGGGAGCACACGGGCTCTTCGGTATTTGATCTGGTGGAGAACGCACGTGTTGCCGCGTTCCGTATCCGTCGTGCCGAGATTGATCGTGATGAGCTCGCCGATTTGTTCACCGATCTCGATATCGGCGTGGCGTTGCCGGTGATTCGCGCATTCAGTAATTTCGCGCTGTTGGCGAATCTTGCCGAGGATATTCACCGGGAGCGGCGTCGCGCGATCCATGTGCGTGCCGGGGATCCGCCGCAGGACAGCAGTCTGGCCGCTACCTACGCCAAACTTGCCGCCGCTGGGCTGCGTGACGAGCAGGTGGGTGCCGCGCTGGCCGATGCGACCGTGGTTCCGGTGATTACCGCTCATCCCACTGAGACTCGGCGGCGCACCGTTTTTGAGGCGCAGAACCGTATTACCGAATATATGCGGTTCCGTGGCCGCACGGAGTTGACTCCCGCCGAGGACGCCGAGGTTATCGAGGGCATTAAACGGCAGATTCTCACGCTGTGGCAGACGGCGCTTATCCGTCTCGAACGGCTCACCATTCAGGACGAAATCCGTTCTGGCCTCACCTATTACGACGCAGCGTTCTTCGCGGTGGTGCCGGCGATCAATACGGCGGTGCGGGCGGCGTTGACGGCGGCGTATCCGGATGCCGGTATTGCCGAGGAGCCGATGATCCGGATGGGATCGTGGATCGGCGGTGATCGTGACGGAAATCCGTTCGTCAATGCCGAGGTGGTCACCCTGGCGACAACACTGGCAGCCCAGACGGCGGTGCGCCACCATCTCGATGAAATCACGTCGCTGCGCCACGAACTGAGCATGTCGGCACGGCTGATCGAGACGAGCGGGTCACTGCTGGAGTTGGCCGGGGTTGATGCCTCAGATCCGGCTGCCGAGGAGCCGTTCCGGCTGGCGCTGAAACATATTCGTGCTCGGCTGGCGGCCACCGCCGAGGAATTATTTGATGGCGATTTGGTGTCGACGACGGCGAAGTATCTCGATGACGCCAAACAGGCTTATGTGAATGCCGACGAATTGCTGGCCGATCTGAATATCGTCGACGCCGCGCTGCGCGCGAATAATGATGCGTCGATCGCCGATGCGCGGCTGGCTCGGCTGCGCGAGGGGGTGCGTACCTTCGGTTTCAATCTGTCGGGTCTGGATATGCGGCAGAACTCCGAAACGCATGAGGAGGTGATCGCCGAACTGCTTGCCTGGGCGGGGGCGGAGGCCGATTATCTGTCGCTGGGCGAGGAGGAGCGCGTCGCAGTGCTCTCGGCCGAGTTGCAGGCACGCCGACCGTTGACGCGGCCTGATGCGGACTTGTCTGAGTTGGCGGTCAAGGAACTCGGTATTGTGCGCGCGGCGGCAGCGGCGGTGGCGAAGTTCGGGCCGCAGGCGGTGCCGAACTACATCATCTCGATGTGTACGTCGGTGAGTGACATGCTTGAGCCGATGATCCTGCTGAAGGAGGCTGGGCTCATCGATATCGACGGTGAGACCGGCAAGCTCGTGTCTACGGTGCGGATCGTGCCATTGTTCGAAACCATCGAGGATTTGCAGCAGGGCGCTGAAACCTTGTTGGCGGCACTGGATTTACCGTTTTATCGGGATCTCGTTGATGGGCAGGCCGGTATACAGGAAGTCATGCTCGGCTACTCCGATTCCAATAAGGATGGCGGCTATATGGCTGCCAACTGGGCGTTGTATCGGGGCGAGCTCGATTTGGTGGAGGCCGCCAAGAAGGCGGGAATCCGGCTGCGGTTGTTCCATGGTCGCGGTGGCACCGTGGGGCGTGGTGGTGGCCCGAGTTATGACGCGATTCTGGCGCAGCCGCCGGGTGCGGTGCAGGGTTCGCTGCGTATCACCGAACAGGGCGAGATTATCGCCGCTAAATATGCCGAACCGGTGATCGCCGAACGTAATCTCGAAACGCTGCTGGCGGCGACGATCGAGTCGTCGCTGCTCGATGTGGAGGGCCTCGGCGATGAATCCGAGGATGCCTACCAGAATCTGGATGAGGTCGCGGCGCTGGCACGGGCGGCGTACGGCAAACTTGTGCACGAGACTCCCGGTTTTGTCGAATACTTCACCACGTCGACGCCGTTATCGGAGATCGGCGCGCTCAATATCGGTTCGCGGCCGGCGTCGCGGAAGCAGACCGAGAAGATTACTGATCTGCGGGCGATTCCATGGGTGTTGTCGTGGACGCAGTCGCGGGTGATGCTGCCCGGGTGGTACGGCACCGGGTCGGGGTTTGAGCAGTGGGTCGGGGATGATCCGGAGCGGCTCGCGACGCTGCAGCGCTACTACCGCAAGTGGCCGTTCTTCCGGTCGGTGATTTCCAATATGGCTCAGGTATTGGCGAAGTCGGATATGGGGTTGGCGCATCGGTATGCGCAGCTGGTGCCCGACGTGCAGTTGCGTGACAAAGTGTTTTCGATGATCGTCGATGAGCATGAGCGCACCATCGCGATGTATGAAAAGATCACTGGCACAGATGATTTGCTTGCCGATAACGCCGCACTCAAACGGTCCGTTTACAACCGTTTCCCGTATTTGGAGCCGCTGAATCTGCTGCAGATCGAGCTACTGCGCCGTTACCGTGCCGGTGACGACGAACCACGTATCCGACGCGGTATCCAGCTCACCATGAACGGACTGGCCACCGCGCTGCGTAACAGCGGGTAGTGGTTGGGGCCGTCGCGGCGAGTGTCGGTGGTGCTTAGCAGGTACACACGGTTGACGGGCTTGCGCGGCCCTTTTGTCGTGATGTTCTGCGGAGCGGTTATATCAATACTCTCCGATGGGATGATTCCTACTGCCTTCGCGGTCGAGTCGATTTCAGGCATAGGCTCAGCTTCGACGCTGACGATCGTGCTGATAAGTCTATGGGTCGGCAGGTTTCTGTGTACGCCATTGGCCGGTGGTGTTGTTGCCAGATATGACGGAATTATGGTCATGATTTATGCGGATTCCGTCAGAATCGCGGCTCAGGGTGGCCTTGCCATTGCCATCCTCTCAATGGGGCACAGCACGACTCTTGCTTTGGCTATCTCAGCAGGTGTCTATGGTGTTGCCACAGCGTTCTATGTTCCCGCTTCGATAACGATGCTGCCAAGACTTGTTCGCGACGGCCGGCTGAAAGATGCGAACAGTGCGTTATCGATGGTCATGGATACTGCGGTATTAGTTGGTCCCGCCGCCGCTGTAATACTCATACACGTTATTGGATTTTCCGGGATTTTATTGGTGGATTCGGTGACATTTTGTATCAATATTCTGGGGTTGATTGCATGTCGCCACCTATTACATAAGCGTGACTCGATGGGTCGGCGTACGTCGGCAGCAGTGGCTGATGTCGGCAAGTCTGGTGATGCACTGGGCGGCGGTACGGACGGGTCATTTCTGTCGGTGATGAGAGAGCACACATGGTTACTCGCCGGCCTATTGTTGTGGGCGGTGGTATCGGTGATCGTTGGCGTGATGGCTGTGAGCGGTCCTGCCGCAGTTATTCCGCGTGATGGCGCCGGAATGTGGGCGGTGATAGCAACATGCATGGCTGTGGGAAGTCTTGCCGGTTCGATTATGGCGGTGGTCACGAGCATTCCGTGGCGAGTGGCGGGTGTGGTCGTCGGCGGGGCTGTAGGCCTCCAGGCGTGCGTGCTTGCGCTGTACGGAACCAATCGCGCGGAATGTGGTTGGGTACCACTGATCGTCGGGTTCATCGTCGGTCCATTGGTGGTGACGTCAACAGGCATTGTCTGGACTACTGCGCAACAATCCACGTTGAGCCATGAGGCATTGGCTCGATTCAGTTCGGTAGAGCAGTTTGTTACTTCAGCCGCAGTTCCTATCGGCATGATTCTCGCCGGATTGATCACGTCCCGTGGCAATAGTTCTGCATTGTTGCTGCCGTTGGGGGTCGCCGTTAGCGTGCTGGGGGTGTGGTCGTTGATGTTTCCTAGGTCGCTCCGATGAGGATTCAAGGTGTAAGTGTTGGCTTGGATGTTGTGAGCTAAAAGGGTGGTTCACCTCTGTCGGGTTGGTGTGCGCTCGGGCGAATTTCTCGGGTCTGGCGTTGGCCGCATAGACGTGCGGCACGTCGGGCGCGGTTGCGGGCGCGCTCAAGGCGGCGGCGGGCATGTTTCGCCGCCAACCGCGACCGGGACACGGTTGTGCTGCCAGTGGTGTCGGTGGCTGGTGGCGGGATGGGCGGGTTACTGAATCGGTAGCGGCGTAACCCGGGGAACAAGTCTT
>JASGFW010000150.1:0-7920 GCA_047605305.1 Gordonia sp. (in: high G+C Gram-positive bacteria) | reverse complement strand
GGCTGGCCGATCCCCGCTGGTGGGAGGCATCAGCGTGAGCGGCCCGGGTCTGGGTGATCTGGGTTTGGGGGAGCCGGGTCTGGGGGAGCCGGGTCTGGGGGAGCCGGGGCTGAGCGCGGCCCAGGTCGCCCAGCGGGTGGCCAACGGCCAGATCAACACCCTGCCCGACCGATCGGGGAGATCGGTCGGCGATATCGTCCGGGCGAATGTCTTCACCCGCATCAACGCGATCCTCGGCGCGCTGTTGGCGGTCGTCGCCTTCACCGGCTCCGCGGTCAACGGTCTGTTCGGATTGCTGATCATCGCCAACAGCGGTATCGGCATCATTCAGGAGATCCGGGCCAAGCAGACCCTCGACAAGCTCGCCATTGTGGGCCAGGCACGTCCCAAGGTGCGCCGCGATGGTGCCGTCACCGAGGTGGCGCAGG
Source organism: Gordonia sp. (in: high G+C Gram-positive bacteria) (assembly GCA_047605305.1). GTDB lineage: Bacteria > Actinomycetota > Actinomycetes > Mycobacteriales > Mycobacteriaceae > Gordonia. The sequence continues at coordinate 7,492 of JASGFW010000150.1, read as the reverse complement.
GCGAGGTGGTACTCGACGACATCATCGAGATCGGCGCGGGTGATCAGATCGTCGTCGATGGCGAGATCGTCGACGTCCACGGACTCGACATCGACGAATCGTTACTCACCGGCGAGGCCGATCCGATCGGCAAAGCCCGTGGCGACAAGGTACTTTCGGGCAGTTTCGTGGTTGCCGGGTCGGGCGCATACCGTGCCACCGGGGTCGGTGCCGACGCCTATGCCGCGCAGCTGGCCACGCAGGCGTCGAAATTCACCCTCGTATCCTCCGAACTGCGCTCGGGTATCGACCGGATCCTCACAGTGATCACCTGGTTGCTGGTTCCGGCCGGTGTGCTGACGATCGTCAACCAGTTACTCATCAGCGGCAGCGGTCTGCGTGCCGCGCTGCTGGGGATGGTCGCCGCCCTGGTGCCGATGGTCCCCGAGGGACTGGTGCTGATGACGTCGATCGCCTTCGCTGTCGGGGTGGTGCGCCTGGGCCGCCGGCAATGTCTGGTCAACGAATTGCCCGCGATCGAGGGCCTTGCCCGCGTCAACGTGGTCTGCGCCGACAAGACGGGCACCCTCACCGAGAACGGTATGCGGCTGGCCCGGGTGCAGTTGGTCGCCCAGACTGAACAGACACAGACTGAACAGACACAGGCCGAACGGGCACTGGCCGCGTTAGCGGCAGCCGATCGCACCCCCAACGCAAGCGTGGCGGCCATCGCCGAGGCATTCCCGGACCCACCCGCGTGGTCGGCGACGGCGGTGGTGCCGTTCACCTCGGCGCTCAAGTGGAGCGGAATATCGTTCACCGACACGGCAACCGGAGCCCACGCGGGTCACTGGCTGATCGGCGCCCCCGATGTGCTGCTGGATTCGTCGACGGCCGTGGCCGGGCTGGCGTCTGATATCGGTGCGCGCGGATTACGGGTGCTGTTGCTGGCTCACACCGACGTCCCGGTCGATACCGCGCCGGCCGCGGGATCGGCCGCGCCGGGACATGTGACACCCGTTGCCCTGGTGCTCCTTGAGCAGCGGGTGCGTTCGGATGCGCGGGCCACGCTCGACTACTTCGAGCGACAGCATGTCGCGGTGAAGGTGATCTCCGGCGACAACGCCCGCTCGGTTGCCGCGGTGGCGGCCTCGCTCGGCCTGGGATCGCCCGAGAACTGCGTCGATGCCCGCACCCTGCCCACCGATGAGGCTGCTCTCGCGCGGGTCGTCGAGTCCGGGGTGAGTTTCGGCCGCGTGCGACCTGACCAGAAGCGCGCGATGATCACAGCGCTGCAGGCGGCGGGCAATACCGTTGCGATGACCGGCGACGGCGTGAACGATGTGTTGGCGCTCAAGGACGCCGATATCGGCGTGGCGATGGGTTCAGGATCGTCGGCGGCTCGTTCGGTTGCGCAAATCGTGTTGTTGGACAACAAGTTCGCCACATTGCCCGATGTTGTGGGCGAGGGGCGGCGAGTGATCGGCAATATCGAGCGGGTGGCCAATCTGTTTCTTACCAAGACCGTCTACGCGGTGCTGCTCGCATTGTTCGTCGGCGTTGCCGGGGTGGTGGGCAAATTGGCCGGAACCGGTCCGTTGAGCTATCCGTTCCAGCCGATCCACGTGACGATCGCCGCGTGGTTCACCATCGGTGTTCCGGCGTTCATCCTCTCGCTGGCCCCCAATAACGAGCGGGCCCGTCCGGGCTTCGTCACCCGGGTTCTCACGCAGGCACTTCCGAATGGACTGATCGTCGCGGTCGCTGCTTTCGTCACCTATGTGATCGTCAATCCGGGTGGGCCGGGGGTTCACCTCGGCGGTGATCGGGTGACCCTCGCCCCGCCGCAGGCGCAGGCGGCCACGGCGACGTTGATCACCCTGATCGCCGTGGCGGTGTACGTGCTTGCTGTCATCGCCCGTCCCTACACCTGGTGGAAGGTCATCCTGCTGGTCGCTTCGGCGCTGGCGTACGTGATCATCTTCGCCTGGCCGTTCACTCAACATGCGTTCAAACTTGATTCGTCGAATTGGACGATGAATTCGGTGGCATTCATTGCGGCCGGATGCGGTATCGCCGCAGTTGAGGTGGTGTCTCGGATCGTGCCGCGGGTGATGGGGCGCTCCGGTGGGCGCCACGCGGTACCCGAGCGAGCAGTATCCCGCGCGGATGTCGGGCGAATAGACTTGTAGCCGCCCTGGCGCCGCTTGTGCAGTGCGTGAACCGGGGTCCGGGCAGATGGATGCCGACGATCAGATCAGGAGCAGATAATGGGTCTTAAAGAACTGGTGGAGAAGGCGAAGACGGTCCTCAAGGGCAATCCCAGCCTGATCGACAAGGGTGGCGACGCGATCGACAAAGCGACTGGCGGCAAGTACACCAGCGAGGTCGATAAGGCGCAGGACGTGGTGAAGAAGGCCGTTGGAGCCCAGGAGACCCCGCCGGCCACGGATTCGCAGCAGCAGTAATCCACCGCCGCCGGTGTGTATCGCCGACCATACCCCCCCGCCTGCAACGGGTAATCGACCCCCGTTGCAGGCGGTTGCGCTTGTGCGCGCGGGTTGCCTTGTGTGCGTCGTTGTCGGCCCAGCGGCGTGCGGGCGCCGTCGCTGACGCTAGGCTGTGTGGCTATGGCCACAACGCGCGGCTCCGTCGAGGTTGATCTTTCCCCGGAAGATACGTGGTCGGCGGTGACGGATCTGTCTCGCTACGACGAGTGGCTGGTGCTGCACGAGGGGTGGCGCTCACCGGTCCCCGCTCCCGACGAACTGGCCAACGGCACCCGGGTGTCGTCTGTGGTCGTCGTCAAAGGCACCCGGATCCGGTTCGATTGGACCGTTAATGAGTTCCGGCCGGTACAGCGGGTCACGCTCAAGGGCTCCGGAAAGGGCGGAGTCAAGGCCGCACTGGATCTGACGATCGTGCCCGCCGGGACCGGATCGTCTGTAGGGTTCGCTGTTGATCTCGGTGGTTTACCGCTGATCGGACCCGTGGGCAAGGCTGCGGCGCTGGCCGTAGCGGGAGATGTGGAGCGGTCGCTGATTCGCTTCCGAGACGTCTTCGCCTGATCTGTGCATCGGGGTCCGGATCTGGCGTTCCCCGATGTGACACCCCGGTCCCCGATCACCGAACGCCACACGCGCCGGATTGACGACGCATCACTAGCCGAGGAGGCGCACTACATGGGGCGGCACAGCTCCGATTCCGGCGGCACCGAGCCGTGGAAGACGCCCGGCGAGGGCTCTCGCCTGACCGATGTCGCGGCGGCAGCCTCATCGTCGGCGGCCTCACCCGGCTATCGGGCCTCCGCGTCGAATGGTGTGGGCACCACATCCGGTTTCAGTCATCGAAAGGTGCGCTCGCGCCGCCGTGGCGTCTGGATCTGGGGGCTGATCGCGGTTGTCGTGGTCGCGGCCATCGTCGCCGGCATCATCGGGTGGCGTTCGGGTGCCTTCGGTGGGTGTGACGATCGCACGTCGGTGTCGGTCGCGGCCGACCCGACGATCAGCGACGCGATCCGTGATGTCGCCACGAAGGTGTCGGCGGATAGCTGCTACGACTATCGGGTCACCGCTGTGGCGGGCGCCAACGCACCCGGTTTGTTAACCAGCGGCGATAAGGCACCTGACCTGTGGGTGCCCGACTCGCAGGTGCAGGCGCGGCGGGTCAGCACCCAGGTGCGGCGCCCGGTTGACCTGGTTTCTCCGTCGGTTGCGGCAACCCCCACGGTCGTAGTCGGCAAGAAACTTGCCCAGCCGCAGGACTGGGTGCAGGTAATGAAGCTCGACGGGTTGCGTTCGGGTAATCCCATCGACACGAGTACCGGCGACGCACCGATCATCGGTGCGCTCGCGGAGGTCGGTGCCGGAAAGCTCACCGATACGCAACTTTCGGATGCGATGACGGTGTTGGCCGTGCAACAGAACAATGTGCGGCTGGCCAATGATTCGGAGGGTGCCCGACTCAATATCGCCAGCTTGTCGGGGGTTCCCGTGGTCACCACCGAACAGCAGTACACGCTGTTCCACCGGACTCACCCGCAGGCACAGCTGGTGTCGCAGATTCCCGCCGACGGCACCGTTCTACTCGATTATCCGTTGGTGAATACGGCTCCCCGGGCACGCGCGGAGGTGGCCCGCGGCGCAGGCAAGGCGTTGACCGACGCCTTGGGCGGCGGTTCGACACCGCTGACCGACGCGGGTTTCCGTGCCCCCGGCGACACCAAGGGCATCACCGTGCTGACGCTGCACGATCCCACTCAGGTCGATAAGGCGCTGCGCCGGTGGCAGGTACTGGGCGTGCCGATTCGCACGCTCGTCGCCCTGGATACTTCCGGGTCAATGGCGGACCCGGCCGGTGACACGACCCGTGCGGAGTTGCTCACCGAGGCGGCCATAGCTGGTCTCGCGTTGTTCCCGAATAACACGGAGATCGGCGAGTGGGCCTTCGGCATCGACAAGGGCGGGCCCGGCGTCGACTACGCGCAAACCTCGCCGATACGTCGGCTCGACGCCACCGCCGCGAGCGGGGGCACCCACCGTGACGAGTTGGGCGCGGCGACGCGGAAAACGTTGGCGCCGTCGCAGATCGGTGGTGCCACTCCGCTTTACGACACGATATTGGCGGCATTCAAAGAGGTTCAGGACACCTACGACCCGAATTACTCGAACAGCGTCATCGTGATGACCGACGGTAAAAACGAGGATCCGGACAGCGTCGGCCTGCAAGAGTTGGTCGCTACCCTCAAACGGTTGGAGGATCCGGCCCGGCCGGTGCTGGTGCTGACGATCGGCATCTCCGCGGATGCCGATACCGCCGTGCTTAAGGAGATTGCCGACGCCACTGGCGGAACCTCCTATGTGGCTAAGACGCCCGAGGACATGAAGTCGGTATTCGTCAACGCTATTGCGGCACGGATCGCAGCGGCGGGCCGCTAAATCATTACAGCGGCGGGCCGCTAAATCATTACAGCGGCGGGCCGCTAATTCGTTACAGCGGCGGGCCGCTGGTCGGCGGACATGTTCATCTCCGCGTGCACAATGGTGGCATGAGCATAAATCCGATATCGGGGTCCAAGAACATCACGGAGGTATCACCGGAGAGGGGCGGCGCATCGAGCAGGCGGATCGCGGCGGGTAGCGGCGGGCTCGCGGTGGCTGTCGCGGCGATAGGTTTTGGCGCCGGATGCGCTTCGGGTGCAGGGCCCTCGGATGCGGGTTCCGCCCACTCCGCCACACCGGTGGCGACGGCTGTGTCCGGCATCTACCGAGACGGCAAGTACAGCGCTACCGGCCACTACCGGTCGCCCGGCGGCCCGCAGCAGTTGGGGGTGACGGTGACCCTCTCCAACTCGGTGATCACCGCCCTGAGCGTGGACACCAGCAAGACACGGGGTACCTCTAAGCAGTTCCAGGGCAAGTTCGCCGGAGGTATCGATGCGCTCGTGGTGGGTAAAAACATCGACCACCTCAACGTGCATAAGGTGGCGGGATCGTCGTTGACCTCGAATGGATTCAACGATGCCATCGAGCAGATCAAGAATAAGGCGCGTGGCTAAATCCCGGGTGTCCGGTGCGGTGAGCGTGACCGACGACGACTGGGTTTTTGACGCACTCGGCACGCGGTGGGAGATCACCACTGATCGCCGGTTGCCCGAGTCAGTTCGCGATGAGGTCCGTGCGGAGATCGAGCGGATCGATGTGGCCTGGTCTCGGTTTCGCGCGGATTCTATGGTGTCGCGGATGGCCGTTGCCGCCGGTGTGTATCCGGTTGCCCGCTGCGATCAGCGATTGCTGGATTGGTATCGCACGCTCTATGACCTGTCCGACGGTGCGGTCACTCCGCTTGTCGGGCAGCTACTTTCCGACGCCGGCTACGACGCGCAGTATTCGCTGCGCGTCGCCCCGGAGCTTCGGCCAGTCCCGGCGTGGTCGGATGTCATCGCCGAGCACCGCAACGAACTGCGGCTACGCGTCCCGGCTTTACTTGATGTCGGCGCCGCGGGAAAGGGTTTCGCCGTCGACCAAGTCGCCGGCATCGTCGCCGGTTACACCGACCGCTACCTCGTCGACGCCAGCGGCGACATGCTGATCTCCCCGCGCGATACCCCGGTGCGGATCGCGCTGGAGCATCCGCTGAATCCGCGGATGGCCATCGGAGTGTTCGAATGCCGGGGTGGGGCGGTGTGTGCCTCGGCGAGTAATCGGCGGGCATGGGCGGATTGGCACCATATTGTGCATCCGCATTCGGCGTCGCCGGCTCGTGAGGTCCTCGCCACCTGGGTGATGGCTCCCGACGCGATGACCGCCGATGGCCTGGCCACCGCGCTGTTCTTTGTACCGGGAGCACAGTTACGGACGCACTTGTCCTGTGGTGACACTAGTTTCGACCATGTGACCATTCGTCGTAACGGCAGCGCAGAACATACCGCGCCGGCGGGATTGGAACTGTTTTTGTGAATCGGGTGATCCCCGCCTGGCTGACCGCTTATCGTGCGGTGCTGGTGGCGTTGACGACGCTGGCCGTGGTGTCTTTCATCGTTGCCGCCATCGATCCCGACTTCGCTTACCGGCCTGGCGCATTGGCGCTGTTGCTGGTGGTATCGGTGGGGGTGAGCGCGGGGGTTAGTGCATTGGGTGCGGTGGTGATCGGGGTGCCGCCGGGATCGGATTCATGGGCGATCACCGGATTAATCCTGTTCTTCCTCATGCCGGGGATCACCGACGCGGCTTCATTGGTCTCCGCGGTTATCGCCGCGGGGGCCGCGGCCGCGTCGAAGTATGTGCTGGTGTGGCGGCGTCGGCTGATCGTGAATCCGGCAGTCGTCGGAGCGGTGGTGACCTACGCTCTTGCCTATGCCGAGGTGAGTGTCGGTGGTACGCCGCTGAGTTCACCATCGTGGTGGGTGGCGAGCGAACCGCTGTTCATCCCGATGCTGATCATCGGGGTGCTGCTGGTGACGGCGCTGCGCGAATGGTGGCTGGTTTCGGTGTTCGTGGTTGTCGCCTGCGCGACTATCGGTGTCGTGCAAGCGGTGCGCGGCGGGCAGGATCTACGGCTCTGGTTTGTCTCGACGCCGACGTTATTCCTGGCTTCGGTGATGCTGCCCGAACCGCTGAGCACGCCGCAGACCAGGTGGCAGCGTGCGGTCTATGGCGGGATCGTCGCAATACTCATGTTCTGTCAGTACAGCATTGCGATCACCGCAGCGTTCTCGCTGGAATTTGTGCCGCAGATCGCGCTGCTCGCAGGCTGCCTGTACGCGTTCGGGGTACGTCTGGCCGCCCGTGCCCCGGCGGGCCGCATCCCGCTGGCGGTCAATACCGAGCAGATCGCGTCGCGCACCTATCGACTCGCCGGGACGGCACCGGTCCCCGTCGATTTCATCCCCGGGCAATGGGCGCTATTGAGCGCACCGCGGTGGCGGACACCGTTGTGGCACAGTTCGCGTCGGGTATTTTCCTTCGCCGATGCACCGAATGAGCAGCCGGTGGAGTTCGGCTTCACCGCCCGC
>JASGFW010000149.1:0-7932 GCA_047605305.1 Gordonia sp. (in: high G+C Gram-positive bacteria) | reverse complement strand
GTAAACTCCGTGGAGCCGCCCAGGGGAATCGAACCCCTGACCTATTCATTACGAGATGTCGTGAGGGTACTGGTCAGGAGCTCGAAATAACCTGTGACCTGTGCTGATCGGCTGGCAAGAGCCGGCTCGAGATGGCTTGATCTAGGCGGTTACCGACACAGCACCGACACAATTTGCACGCTTGTCTTCCGCAAAAAATGCGAGCCCCGACCCTGCCAGGTCGAAGGCTCGCTCGGCGGAAGGATGAGAGATGAAAGAAACCAATGCCGCCGTTGCACGCAGTGTAGCGGCCGAGGTGAACAATGACGATCGCCACGCGGTCACCGGAGCGGACCGCCGGAGCCAGAGCGGAAGCGGGAGGCCCGAAGGGAGGGACCGGCCGAAGGCCGCATGCCCGACCGAAGGGCCGGGAGCGGGAGCGTCGGCGGAGAAGGGGAGTGCAGGTGACGGGCCGCGAAGCGGCCCTCTTGGTACTACCTCAGAGTTAATGCTGGCCACACGTTCTACCTGCGACAACACAGAAGGCAACAAACCAACATATCGGACCCTGACCGCCGGCGAGAGGCGACGTGTCAGGTTTGCGGCGCGTGCGATGCTGTGGGATGCCAGCACATTAAAATCGGTGAGGTGCTGTGGGCGGTTGCTGCATGGTGAGACGTTTGGGCAGGACTCGCCGGTGGGCGTGAGCGTGCGACTCTCCGGCAGTCCAGGCACGGAGAGTGCCGTTGCTGGATATGGGAACCTGACGTCATGCGGCTCGGTGTGGGCATGTCCGAGATGCTCGGCCTTGATCGCGGCTGAGAGAGCAGTTCAGATCGGACGTGCGGTCGCAGCCTGTGGCGAGGCAGGTGGATCGGCGTACTTGCTGACGCTGACGATGCGACATACTCGTGCTGATCGGCTCGCGGATGTTTGGGAGGGGCTCTCAGCCGCGTGGCGAGCGCTAGTCGGTTGCCAGGAGTGGACGGGCCGTGCTGCGCGGTGGGTGACGAGGAAAGACGGCTCGGAGTACTTTAGGCCATCGATCCTTGGTGACGTTGACCGGTTCGGGGTGGCGGGACTCGTTCGGGCGGTCGAGGCGACGATTGGGCCGAATGGTTGGCATTTGCACATTCACGCGATCGTGTTCACCTGCGGCATTTGGGGTTTGGGGTCTGCGATCTATGATGGTTGGAGGGACATCCTTGGCGCAATGATGGGCGCGGATGCCAGTTCGTGGGATGACCTGCGAGAGATGCTAGGGCAAACTGCGATGGCTGCACGATGCTACGCACGATGGTCAAAAGGTTTGAAGAAGAGAGGATTTGACTGTGGGGGCATCGGAGTGGACTTACGCCGGATTCATGACCACGGTGCCGAATACTTGGGTCGCTACCTAGCCAAAGCAACCTACGACGCCGCACATGAGGTGGCGGCAGGTGCAACGATGAAAGGTGCTCGTAAGCAATCGAATTCGACACCTTTTGAGCTTCTGTATCAGTTGGCTATCTCGGACGAGCGCGCATTCTCGATGCAGACGCCACGCCATTGGTCGCTCCTTGAAGACGAGGGCCGGTTCATCATTGTGGACACCGATGAAGGTCGGTGCTGGGAAGTGCATCCACCCAAGGGCTGGCGACGATGGTGGGAATGGGAGTCTGGATCTAAAGGGCGTCGACAGGTTATCTGGTCGCGGCGGGCGAAGGCTGCAGAGCGGGGGACGCGTCAAGAGTTTTGGAATCATCTACTCGATGCACGGGGCAAAGATCGTGATGACACCGACATCGCCGCTGATGAGATCGGCGGAGAGAGGCTCGGTGAAATTAGCCGATCCGCTTGGTATCGACGTATGGTCTATCGACCACAATGGCTGGCCGAAGCGCTTGAAGTCGCTGAACAGGGTGGCGCGTCTGCGCTTGACACGTGGATGTTTCAGCGCCGTGTGCAGTGGACCCCGACAGCTAGTGTGATTCAGATGTGCCAAAGACCGATTACTGAACCGGCCTGAGCAGGGATTCTGGCGGATCTATACAATTCCTGTGCTGCTTCGTCCGGCTCGTCTAATGTGAAGTTTCTTTTGCCGAACCCATTTTCATAGTCGACAATTCTCGCGACTTCTACTACGAACCCGCCTAGAGTGGCTAGGAAATCAGCGCCCTTCAGTGCGTCCGGATCGCGCACTGCCCACCAGCCGCGAACACCGTCGCGGCGCTGATCTTGGGATAGACGACGATGCCAGCCGCGCCAGCGGCCTTCCGATTCACTCCACACCGCCGCTGCAACTTTGACTTGGAGTGCGCGGCGGGATGGCTCGATCCTTCGCCACGTCGCTAGGTCTGCGATGTCCTCCGCGCGCGCAAGCAGACCGCCACGATCGTCTTTGAAGGTCTCGCCTGCCAACTCGGCCGACAAAATTGCTTGTGCACCAGCACGGTTCACCTCTAGCGCAGCTGCCACTGCTGCAGTGCCAACGAGTTGGGTAGGTTCGGGGTTATTCACACACAGATTGTAACAGTTGAATAACAGAACTTCCGCTGCGGACCGGCTGCACCGATCGGTGATAAAGTGAACCGTGGCTGGCGAGAGACGGCAGCGGCGGAGGACGCGGAGCAAAGCGCGAAAGCCCGCGCAAAGAAAGTGGGAGAGACTATGGCCCCTAATAGGGGTGGCTTTGTGCTGCCCAATTCACGGCGTGCGATGCGTGCGACGCGATCTGATGGCGTCGGTGGGAGCACACGTGGCACACCTGTCGACCGACCGGGGCAAACCTTTCCGCCCCGTGACGAGACGCCAAGCTTTCCAGACGTAAAAGTGCCGGTCTCGATCATTGAAAAGGAGGCGGAGAGAAAGCTTGGAGCAGATTGGGATAAGAATCGAATGTGCCCGATCTGCAACGTCAAGAAGTCGCGCGCGGGCGCGTGCTTCTGCGATTGAGAACGCGAAGAAACTCAATTTGAAAGGAATGCTGAAATGGCAGATCCAACGAAGGTTACAATCCCGATCTCCGCGCATTCGCTGATTCTCTTCAGTGGTGGTGGCGAGGGAAGAGTTGTACGCGAATATGAGGGCGGGAAACCCACCGGGCAGAATCGCAAAGGCCCGAATGGTGCTGATCTGTGGCGTCTGAACGGCGTTTCTCCGAGCTTGGCAGGTAAGGGTGTCGAAGGCGCTGTTGTGGAGACGACCACACCGCTTGAAAAGCTGGATCCCGGCACGATTTTCGCTGCCGAAGGCGCTGTGGAGATGACGGTCACAGCTCAAGCAAAGCCCGGATACGGTGATAGTGGCCCACGGGGCACTTTAGGTGTTCGGATTTTCGTGGAGACCCTGACTCCGCGCGGGAATATTGGCGCGCTTCTCGCTGATACGGCATCAGAAATTCTGAATGATACTCCGAGGCGTGCGAAGGCGGGTGCGTGATGGGGGCGCTTATCGCGGAGATTCAGAATCAAACGGCGCATGGAACGCTTGGGCTCTGGATTATTCAACTGATTTTCCAGACGCTTGGTGTGAGTCCGACAATCACGCCCGGAATGCACTGAAGAATAGAAAGGAAGTTAAGAATGAGTCCGACGAGCGTGGAAGTTCGCGAGTTTGTGATGGTCCTGGCAAAAGATCTGGTGGAGCGCGGCCAGTTGTACGTCGAGGATGGCGAGGAAAAGATCTATATCTCCGCTGAGAAGATGTCGAATCCTCCGAGTCGAGAGATCAAGAACGCCTTCAGACAATGGTGCCGTAGGTCTGAATGGCCTGTAGGCGGTTGGTGGTTGCCCCCTCACGACGAACTCTGGATGAAAGCGGATGTGATTCGGGCTCTGCGAGGGCGAGGTGGAGACGATCCGGATTCGTACCTCAGATTCACGAGTGGAGGATAGCACATGGACATCGTCGCGAAGCCCAACGATAAATGGCCTGGCTATCTTGATGTCGTCGTGATCCCGGATGATTCGGAAGTCGACATCGAGATGTGGGTCTTTTTGGTCGCTGATGACGGAATCGACATTGATGAAGCGATTCTTGATGTGGCAAAGCGCCTGGAACGAATGTCAGACGAGTACGAGTCGTGCCGATACGAGCCAGATCCGAACACGGGGCAGGCTGGGCCAATTGACCGGATGGCTGTCGTGCGGCGAACAGAACTTTTGGTTGACCGCATCTTGCCGCCGGGGGTGTTTGTCGATGAAGTCTCGTAACGCGGCGGACGTTGTGCGCTGGCTGTGGGGTTCGACGCAACCGGATCAGCGAACGGCCGAGGTGCGCCGGTGGCGGGATCGCCAGCTACGAGCTGAGCGGTTTCAGCGGCGGATGGCATGGTGTCGCCGGCACCCGTTCGCCGTCGCTGCGACAGCTTTGACGCTTCTAGGCTTTTGCGGAGGCAAGCTCCTGATTCTGCTGCTAGCGCTTGTGGTAGCGGGAATTGGGGTCTGGCGTTGTCGTGTGAGACGTGCGGCTGCTGCGAGGAAACATCGCGCGCTCGTCGCCGCGATGGGTGGCGAGGACAACTGGCGGCGAGCTGAACAGATTGCCGCGAGCTGGTCCCGACTTTCGGTGGATGTTCGCTTGGCCCGTCAGAAGCGCCGGATTGACGGTATCGGTGCTACGGCTGCGGCGGCGCAACACCTCGATACCTACGCCAAGCTGCGGCAGGCGGCTGAGGGTGCCTGGGATGACTGGGACGTACCACTGCTGGGAGGCGTGGGGGCGCATGTGCTCGGTCTCGCGGTCGAGGTACGTCTGCTCCGAGGGCAGACCGCCAGTGACTATGCGTCGGTCGCTGAGGGGCTGGCGGCGGCGTGGCGAGTCGAGGCTGTACGAGTGGAGACACCACAACCGGGTTGGGTGCGGCTCGTGGCAGTCACCAATGATCCGCTTGCGGTGGGCGCAGAGCTGCCTATGGGCGCTGCGCCTGCCGGGGATACCTCCGGGGTGCGTGTCGGTCGTCGAGAGACAGGAGAGGACCTTGTCTTCCCGCTCGATCAAACGTCGAGCGTGGTGGGTGGTGTACCCGGCTCTGGAAAGTCAGTGACGCTGAACATGATTCTCGCTGGACTCGCCTTCAACGATTGCATCCAAGTGCTCGGTGTCGATTGCAAGAGATTAGTCGAGTTCTATGACTGGATACCGCGGATGGCGGGTACTGCAGGCGATCAGGAACAAGCGGAGAACCTGCTGACCCTGGTGGACAGACTGGGTGAGCAACGGCTCGATCAGCTACGTGGAAGTGGTTATAAGAGCTGGTCACGGCGAGGGTACTCGGTGGGGAATCCGTTGATAGTCGTGGTGATCGACGAGTGCGCGGAGCTTTTCGACAGTTCGCTCGACAAGAAGCTCGCCCAACGCTTGGTTGGGTTGGTTTCGCGTGGCGTGCGTCTGTATCGTGCGGCCGGAATTGTGTACATTCTTGCGACACAGAAGCCGACTGTGGATGTGTTGCCGTCAATAATTCGGGACAACTGTGCGAATCGGCTTGCAGCGCAATGTACTACACGGGAGCAGGAAGCGGCCATCCTCGGCCCGCTGCCGGATGATCCTACGGTGGCATCCGCGACGATGATGCCACGCCGGCCTGGAATGGTGGTTGTTTCGGACGATGCGGGCAGACGGGGGTACGGACGGATCGACTTCATCTCTGAGTCCGTTACGGCGGCGATCGCGAAAGCTTCCGCGCCGCTACGTATTCCGTTGTCGGAGCTGCTGGAGGTTGAGGTGAACGAACCGTGACCACCGACGAACTGTTGATCAGTACTTAGAAGCTTCGGAAGGAAGGACAAGGTTCGTGATGGAGAAGGCTTGTGTTGTAACTGATTGTGAGAATGAAGCGGTGCTTCCATTTCAGGTCGTATCCTCGGTTGGGGGCATGGAGGTTGAGGTAGGTCTTGACTTGTGCCGGGACCATAAGCGCGCCATGTACGCAAGTCTTGGTACACCAGCGCTTTTCGAAGACGGCGTGGTGGTGTCGATAGACGCCGAGCTTGCGTCGCGTGTTATGGCTCAGTACGTGAATTTGGCGGTGCGCGATTTCGTGGAAGCCCATCGTTTGGGCGATCTGGTGCGTCGTCCCGATACTCAGCGCCCTCAAGGTGAGGCCGTCGGGTCCAGAGTCGCCGAAGGTGATCCGCGAAGCGGACGCGATAGCGCTCTTGACGCGGCGGACTCCCCGGAGACAATCGGCGAATCGGGACAAACCGCACACCTGTTGCGCTCGGCGAAGAATGCTCACCGGTTGCTCGTATCGATTGAGGAACTTGAACGAAGAGGTAGCAGTGATGACTGACATACGAAACAAGAGTCTCCCCGACGGCTTGGCGGATGACGCTGACGGCCTCGTTGATCCGGCGAGTTTGCGGTGGAAACGCGCACGTGAGTTGTCGGATGCGGAGATTGAGTTTCTTTTCTTGGAATTGACAATTACCTCGAACCGGTATGCGGCCGTTGGGCGTCTGATCCGGTCACTGATCATGATTGGAGGAGATCGGGATGGCGGTTGGTCACCGAGGTAGTGGACAGCGACGGGTGCGCGTTGAGGACGATCCAGTGTGGACACCGGAGGACGCTGGGAAGTATCTGAGTGTGAGTCCTGAGACGCTGCGGTATTGGCGTTACGAGGGTCGGGGTCCGGAGTTCTGCCGGATGGGCGGGCGTTTGATCCGGTATCGCAAGTCGGCGCTCGACCGCTTCGTTGAGGAGTCAGTCGTGGAACAGGCTCCCGAGTCTCCAGCGCGGCTTCGGCGGCGATGAGCAACGGCATCGAACGTCTGCCGTCCGGCCGGTACCGGGCGCGCCTATATCACCAATCGCGTTATGTTACCTCGCGAACGTTCGAACGCCGACGGGACGCTCTCGAATGGAAGCGTCGTCAGGAACTGATGCTCGCGGCCGGAACATGGGTGCATCCCCGCGACGCGTCGATGCCGTTCGAGGAGTGGGCGGAGCGGTGGAGCGAGACGAAGGGCGGTAAGCCGACGTCGCGGGCAACACGTGAGACCATGCTGCGCGTCCATGTCCTGCCCGCCTTTGGACGGATGCCGCTGTGTCTGATTTCACCGACTGATGTCGAGGTCTGGGTGCGAAGCCTTGAGGAGTCACGCAGTCTCGCTACGGCCGCGCAAGCGTTCGGTCCGCTGCGTCAATCACTACAGCTGGCGGTCCGGGAGGGGCTGATCGGACGTGACCCAACGGTGGGTGTCAAGCTCCGGAAGCCGCGACCGAACGAGCCGGTGCCACTGAGCCATGACCAAGTGTGGTCATTGGCCGAGAACGCGGCCTGTGATGCCGACAGAGTGATGTTTCTCACGTTCAGCTACTCCGGGTGCCGGTGGGGCGAGATCAGCAATCTGCGGCGCCGTAATGTGCTCGACCGTCGACTTCGGCTGACCCACGCATTCAGCGAGCCGGCCGGCAAACTCGTGGAGGGCGACCTGAAGAACCACGCCAGACGTACGGTGCCGTTGCCGGATCGGGTCCACGAGGAACTGCTACGCTGGGCGAACACGAAGAAGCATGACGACCTGCTCTTTCACACCTCAAACGGCACACCGTACCGCAACGGCAACTGGCGACGTTCAGTCCTCATCCCAGCGTTGAAGCGCGCGCACCTGCCCGAAACAATTACCCCGCACAACTTCCGTGACACCGCTGCCAGCCTCGCAATCGAAGCTGGTGCATCGGTCGTGGCGGTCGCCCGGATGCTTGGTCACGAAGACGCCGCAACCACACTTCGCCACTACGCAAGCCTGTTCCCTGACACCTTCGACGGAATCACCGAACGAATGAACAGCGAGATCGAGCGTGTCCACACGATGGGAACAGCGGGCGCGAGCAAGTAGCGTCCCGACACCACACCGACACAACCCGTGCCGGTGTCACAGCGAAGACAAGCGAAAAACGTTGTCCGACAATGGAGCCGCCCAGGGGAATCGAACCCCTGACCTATTCATTACGAGTGAATTGCTC
>JASGFW010000148.1:0-7950 GCA_047605305.1 Gordonia sp. (in: high G+C Gram-positive bacteria) | reverse complement strand
TATCGATTGCATCGTGTCATGCACGCTGATCGGTCAGTGGTTCATGTTCAGCACAGAACGTCGAGACCGCCCCGCGAGGAGCATCATCAGGCCACTGCGAGATCGCTAAACACACGACAGTCCCTCAATCGGCTCATTAACAGCCACCCACTAGGCTTCGATGTAGAAGGGGCACCACCAAGACGCCGGTTGACGAGGTTTGGCGGGCATTCTTAGATGAGGCATGGGTCGGATTTCGCGGGCAGTATGACGTGAGGCATTACGCATAGTGCACGTCACGCTGTCTTCTACCGTGACCTCTTTGGACGGCCCGTACGACTACCGACCGCCAGGGTGCGGTTGTGGTATCCATCGTTCGTTTGAACTATTGACCTTCGGTGCTGCCGTCCGTGCCGCCGATCGCATGACCGCGATTGAGGGAGTTGCCGCGGCGGCCCGCCTCATAGATCGCCTTCTCGCGCGCGATCCGGTCGGTCTCCCCGATGGGTGTGGCATCGCCGAAGGCGAACGCCGATCTCTGCACCCCCTGGTAGGCGATATCGGGATCGCCGATCTCGGTGTCGCTGGGGTGGGTGTCGGGGTCGCCGGTGTCGGGGTCAGAGCGCTGAGACATGTATTAACGATAGGGCCAACCTGCCGGTTATGCGTGGGGACCGAATCACTGGGTCGGGCTCTCGCCGCGACTGGAGAACTTGCCGTCGGTGTAGCTGTCCCAGGTGTCGAATAACCGGGTCACCTTTGGGTCGCCCAGGCTCTTGATCCAGTCGCAAAGATCCTTGGGCGCAGCCGGATTGGTGACGATGAACGGGTGCAGTCCGGCGTCGTGCTCGGCCAGGATGCGCAGGGTTTTCGGGCTGGTGTTCGGGTCGGCGGAGGCCAGCGCGTCACGCGGATCGAAGGCAGCGCCACGGGGCGCATCCGATCCGGACAACCCCTGCGGCCCTCTGCCGGCCACATCCAGTTCGCCCGTGTTGTGATAGTCGACGGGATCGGGCGATGTGCTGCGCAGGTTGAAGATCAGGTTCAGCACGATAGCGGTGAGCGCCCCCGCCGAGATGCCCGAATGGAAGATCGTCTGGAACCAGGCGGGGAAGTGGCTGTAGAGGTCGAGGGAGACCGCCACTCCGTCCTTATTGGTGTACGAGAGGCTGGCTTCGGTGAGCATCGCGACGCCGACGGAGATGGCGACGACGAGGATGTTGGAGTTGTTGAACTTCACCTTGGTTAGGGTCCGGACGCCGCTGGCGGCGACCATACCGAATAGGGCCACGCCCGCACCGCCGAGCACCGGCTGTGGAATGCCCTCGATGACCGCAGCGATTTTCGGTAGCAGACCCAAGATCACCAGGATGATGCCCGCACACGACGCCACATGGCGCGTTCTGACACCGGTGATCGCGACCAAGCCGACGTTCTGGGCGAATGCCGTGTAGGGGAATGTGTTGAAGACGCCGCCGAGGACGGTGCCCAACCCGTCGGCGCGCATGCCGTCGGCCAGTTTCTGCGGGGTGATCTTCTTATCGACGATTTCGCCGACGGCGACTATGTCACCGGTGGTTTCGGTCATGATGACCATCGCGACGATGATCATCGCCACGATCGAGCTGACATCGAAGGTGGGGAAGCCGAAATAGAAGGGCTGCGGTATGGCTGCCCAGGCGCTCTTGCCCACGTCGCTCCAATCGGTCATTCCGAATGGGATGGAGATCAGGGTGCCTGCGACGAGGCCGAGGAGTACAGAGACACGTTTGATGGCGGGTGGGGCCAGCCGCTCAAGCAGAATGATGATCAGCAATGTCAGAAAGCCGAAGCCGATCGATTTGGGCGTGCCGAAATCCTCGCCCTTAGCGACGCCACCGCCGAACCAGCCGGCCGCAACGCTCATCAGCGAGACACCGATGATCAGAATGATGGTGCCGGTGACCAGGGGTGGAAAGAATCTGATGAGTTTTCCGACGACGGGCGCCACCAGGATCATGAAGATGCCGCAGGAGATGACGGCGCCGTAGATCGCGGTGATCCCGTGGTTGAGGCCGATCGTGATCATCGGTCCGACCGCGGCGAAGGTGACACCCTGCATCAGCGGGAGACGGACACCGAAGCGCCAGAACCCAATCGACTGCACGAGGGTGGCGATACCCGCGACGAAGAGGTCGGCGGTGATGAGGTGGACGATTTCGTCGGGCTTCATCTGGCCCGCCGAGGCCATCGCACCGCCGACGATCAGCGGCACCGCGATCGCTCCCGCGTACATCGCCATCACATGCTGCAGTCCCAGTGGGAACAGTCGAACCAGTGGTGGGATCTCATCCACCGGGTGGGGTGTCTTTTTGCCGTTTCGGATCGCGTCGAGGACCGTCATGCTCTAGTTCCTACGTGGCGCACGTTTCGGCGACGGCTCTGGGGTGTGACGTGAGTGTTTCCGCCACAATATATTCCGTGCCCGGATAGCGATGGCCGTGGCTGGATTAGGTAACGGTGATTCCGCCATCGACCGCCAAGGTCTGACCGGTGACATACCCGCCGGCGGCCGAGCTGAGCCAGATGGCGGTGGCTGCAAGTTCCGCGGGATCACCGACGCGTCCCAGTAGGACTCGCGGTAGCTGTGCTTCAAGGTAGCCGGGAGCGTAGCTGTCGGTCATCTCGCTCTCGAAGAAGCCGGGGGCGAGCGCGTTGACCCGGATACCTTTACGGGAGCCCCACTGCTGTGCCAGGTCGCGGGTCAATCCGATGATCGCGGCTTTACTTGCGGCGTAGGCGGCCTGCGGCAACCCGGCAGTGGTGAGGCCGAGGATGCTGGAGATGTTGATAATCGAGCTGCCCGGCGCCATGACGCGGGCGGCGGCCTGTGCCATCCAGTAGGAGCCGTTGAGGTTGATATCGATGACCGACCGGAATTGTTCGGGAGTCTCGCGGGTAGCCGGGACTGCGGTACCCACGCCCGCATTGTTGATCAGTACGTCGACGCGTCCGAATGTGTCCACGGCGGCGTCGATAACGTGCTGACACGCCGTCGGATCGGCTACGTCAGCGGTCACCGCGAGTGCTTTGCGGCCGCTGGCCTCCACCTTGGTGGCAGTATCCGCCAGCCGGTCGGCACGCCGGGCGGCAAGGACGATGTCTGCGCCCGCCTCGGCGAAGGCGGTAGCGAATGCGACACCGAGACCGGAGGAGGCGCCGGTGACCACAACCACTTTGTCGGTCACGCTGAACAGATCGAGCACGGGCATGGGGTATTCCTTTACAGAAATATGGGATGGGCGGTTCAGAAGATTTCGGGGCGTGCGTCCAGCGTGGTGCGGTCGAGCGTGCTGAGAAGGTCGAACTGGATATCGACCTTGGGTAGCTCATACCGGTAGAAGTACTGTGCGGCAGTGCGTTTACCGTCGTAGAAAGCTCCTTCGGAGCTACCTGCGGCCAACACCTGCTCCAGCCACAGCCAGGCTACGACGATGTGTCCGGTCGCCTCAAGGTAGGCCGAGGCGTTGGCCAACGACACCGCCACATCGCCCGCCGACCACACCTGGGCCGTGATCGCTACGAGCCGTTCGGTACGCCGGCGCAGTTCGTCGGCCAATTGCGTGGTGGCCGGTGACCCGCCGGCGCGCTCGATGGTTACGCCGATGGTCTCCACCAGTACCTTGAGACCTTCGCCTGAGCGTATGGTTACTTTGCGCCCCAGGAGATCCAGGCCGTGGATGCCGTGGGTGCCCTCGTGGATCGGGTTGATTCGGTTATCCCGGTAATACTGCTCGACGGGAAATTCCCGGGTGTAGCCGTAGCCACCGTGGATTTGGATCGCGAGATCATTTGCGGTCAAACACCATTGCGACGGCCAGGATTTCGTGATCGGGGTCAATACATCGAGCAGCAGCCCGGCGCGGTCTGCCTCGGATTCCTCGCTGGTTCGCTGCAGATCGACGAGCCTGCTGCAATACAGGCCCAGCGCCAACGCGCCTTCCACGTATGCCTTCTGCGCCAACAGCATTCGTTTGACATCGGCATGTTCGATGATCGCGACCGGTTTGCTGGCCGGATCCTTCTGATCGATTGGCCGTCCCTGGGTCCGGACCTTCGCGTATTCCAGCGAAGCCAGGTAGCCGGCGTAACCCAATGCGGTGGCCATAAATCCGACGCCGATCCGGGCCTCGTTCATCATATGGAACATATAGGAGAGTCCCTTATGCTCCTCTCCGACAAGGTATCCCACCGCACCGGGCGTAGAGTCATGGCCAACGGGGAAGGTGCCGTCGCCGAAATTGAGCAGGCAGTTGGTGGTGGCGTGCTGTCCCATCTTGTGGTTGAGGCCGACCAGTGCGACGTCGTTACGTGTTCCGTCGGCAAGGAATTTCGGCACGATGAATAGCGAGATTCCGCGTACGCCGGGGCCGCCTCCGGGCGCTTTTGCGAGCACGAGATGCACGATGTTCTCGCTGATCTCGTGGTCGCCTGCCGAGATCCACATCTTGGTGCCGGTGATCCGGTAAGTTCCGTCGCCGACGGGGGCGGCCTTGGTGGTGATATCGGCCAGTGACGATCCGGCTTGCGGTTCGGATAGGCACATCGTGCCGAAGTAGCGGCCCTCGATCATTGGGCGCACCCAGGTGTCGATCTGCTCGGCGGTGCCATACTCCACGAGGAGGCCGGCGTTTCCGACGGTGAGGAACGGATATGACGACATGCCGGCGTTGGCGGCCTGGAACCATGCCATGGCGGCCTGGTTGATGACGGTGGGCAGTTGCATTCCGCCGAGTTCCTCGTCGAAGGAGCCGGCGACTAATCCTGCCTTGACGTATTCGATGACACCCGTGGTGATTTCGTTGGGTAACACCACCTTTCCGTCATCTCCGATGAACGGCTCGGTAACGTCACCGATTTTGTTGGCCGGGGCGAATCGTTTGATCGCTATGTCGGCGGCGAGGTCGAGTACCGCGTCGAAGGTTTCACGGGAGTGCTCGGCGAAGCGTTCCCGGGCGGTCAGCGATTCGACGTCGAGCCATTCGTAGAGCAGGAATTCGAGGTCGCGGCGGGAGAGGGGCTCGGCCATAGCGCTCCTTGGGCTCGGCTCGGCGTAGCGAGGAGGGCTGCGCCGGGGCGGTATAAGCGGTCGCTCATTTCTGAGCACTCGCTTATACTGCCCGGTGGAAGCTTTCCGGTCAACACTCTTCTAGGTTCCCGACCGGTATATCGCCGAGGCGGAGGGATGCCGGATGGACGAGGTGGCTGTTCGTGAATCTGCTGCAGCTCAGCGGATTAGGGATGCGGCTATCTTGGCGTTCGCCGAGTCGGGCTATGCCGGATCATCCACCAGGCAGATCGCCGCACGGCTGAATATGAGCGCCGCCGCGATGTATCCGCACTTCCGGTCTAAGGAGGAACTGCTCTACTCGATCGCGCTCGACGGACACCGCGCAGTTCATGAGGCGCTCACCGCTGCCGACGATCCGGCCCGCTGTTTCCGCGAGCGTCTGTATGCGGTTGTTGGCGCATTCGCCCAGTGGCAGGCCGAGCATCATCAGCTCGCCAAGGTCGTCCAGTATGAACTGCATGCGCTTAGCGTCGAGCATCTGCACGCCATCTCGGTGCTCCGGCGCCGCACCACGAAGCTGATCGCCGACATCGTCTCCGGTGGTGTGGCGGCGGGAGAGTTCGCCGCCGACGACCCCGACGATGTGGTGCTGGCGATCTCGTCGCTGTGTGTCGACGTGTGTCGCTGGTTCCCCAGCCGCGCCCACTCCGATTCGGTGGCACTGGGCAGTGCCTACGCGCGGATCGCCGAACGGCTGGTGCTGGCCCGCTGAGCGCGGCCGGTGTCGGCGGGTTACCGCCGGGCGATCCAGGTGGTCTTGAGTCCGGTGAATTTATCGATCGCGTGTACGGAGAGATCGGAGCCGAAGCCCGACGCCCCGAAACCACCGAACGGCGTGCCCGGCGATAGGGCGTCGACGGTGTTGATCGATACGGTGCCGGCATGCAGTTCATCCGACAGTCGCAGGGCTCGATCGAGATCGGCGGTCCAGGCGGAGGCGGCCAGCCCGTAGGGGGTGTCATTGGCCAGTGCGATGGCCTGCTCCTCGGTATCGAAGGCGATCACCGCGAGCACCGGACCGAATATCTCGTCGGTCACCACCGGCGAATCGATGGGCAGATCGACCACCACCGTCGGCTCAAGGAAGCATCCGGTGTCACCGATTCGGTTACCGCCCAAGATGATCCGGCCATCGGTGCGGGCCTGTTCGACATAACCGAGTACCCGGTTGAGTTGGGTTTTTGAGACGATCGCGCCCGCGGTGGTATTCGGGTCCAGCGGGTCGCCCGGAAGATACTTTGCCGCCTGCTCGATCACCTTGGCTACGAATGTGTCGAGGATGGGGCGCTCGACGAGCAGTCTGCTGTTGGCCGAACAGATCTCGCCCTGATTGCCGAAGATGCCAAAGCATGCCATTTCGGCCGCCTGGTCGAGGTCGGCACAGTCGGCGAAGATGAGATTGGGGCTCTTGCCGCCGCATTCGAGCCAGACCTGCTTCATATTCGATTCCGCGCTGTAGGCGAGGAACTTCTTGCCGACCTCGGTGGAGCCGGTGAAGGTCAGGCAGTCCACGTCGGGGTGACGTCCCAACGCCCGCCCGGCGGTGGCGCCGAGCCCGGGCACGACGTTGAATACGCCGGGTGGGATGCCGGCTTCAGCACCGATCTCGGCCAGCCGCAGTGCCGACAGCGGTGATTCCTCGGCGGGTTTGAGGACGACGGAGTTGCCTGCGGCCAGCGCGGGCGCCACCTTCCACGCCGCGATATCGAGGGGAAAGTTCCACGGCACCACCGCGCCGACAACGCCGAGCGGGACGCGGCGTACCAGCGCGAGGCTGCCGTCGGCGGTCGGGGGCAATTCGCCGGCGATCTTGTCGGCGGCCTCGCCGTAGAAGCGGAACACTGCCGCCGCGCCGGGAACCTCCACCTCATAGGAGTCGCGGATGGGTTTACCCATCTCCAGGGTCACCAGCAGGGCGAGCTCCTCGATGTGTTGCTCGATGAGCTCTGCGAACCGAATGAGTATCGCGCCGCGCGCGGAGGCCGATATCCGCGACCACCGTCCGTCGGCGAAGGCGCGGCGCGCAGATGCCACCGCCGCGTCGATCTCGGCGTCGCCGCATGCGGTGACCGCGGCGAGCGTGTCGTCGGTCGCGGGATTGATCACGTCGAAGGTCGGTGCGGACTCGGCCGGGACCGGATGTCCGTCGATAAACGGCAGGGTGGCGAATTGGAGTGCGCTCGCGCGCGCCCGCCAGTCGATGGTGGCCGGATCGTCGATATCAGACATGAGATCCATGGTGAGGGGTGTGGGCCCGCCGCCGATACCCCAGCTACCCCGATTTATTGGATCTTTTGCATCGAGTGGACCGATGATGGGTGGGAGCGCGAGGCGGCATCGAGTCAAGCGAAAATTGGTTCGATTTTCCACATGCAGAAATCCGGAACTTTCTGTTTTCCCGGTGCTACCCCGAGCCCCGATACTGACTCCATGCCCCGACGCTGCGGCTCGTTCACCCCGTTCTGACCCATCTCCGAGACGAAGGTCCGCCCCATGAACAGCACGTCCACTCCCGCCCTGGGATCTACAGCGGTGGAACGCCGCACGATCGACCACATCCCGGTGGACGAACGCCACGGCCGTGCCCGCGACATCTTCACGGTCTGGTTCGGCTCTAACATCATGCTGCTGACCATCATTACCGGTGCGCTGGCGACAACCGTCTTCGGTTTGCCGTTCTGGGCCGGGGCGCTCGGCGTGGTACTCGGCAATCTTGTCGGCGGTGTGGTGATGGCGTTGCACGCCGCGCAGGGGCCGCAGATGGGCGTGCCGCAGATGCTGCAGACCCGTGCGCAATTCGGTTCCATCGGGAGTCTGCTCGTGGTGATCCTGGTGGTCTTCATGTATCTCGGGTTTTTCGC
>JASGFW010000147.1:0-7992 GCA_047605305.1 Gordonia sp. (in: high G+C Gram-positive bacteria) | reverse complement strand
CCGGCAGTCACACCACCGGCAGCACCCGCCGCCGAGGCAACGGCCGACACGCCGGACGAGTCGCATAAGCGGCTGTCCGTGGTGGCTATCACCGCGTGCCCGACCGGTATCGCTCACACCTACATGGCGGCCGACGCACTGAAGTACGCGGCCGAACGCGCCGGTGTCGATTTCCACGTGGAACCCCAGGGTTCGTCGGGAACCACTCCGTTCAGCCCCGAGGTCATCGCGGGTGCAGATGCGGTCATCTTCGCCACCGATGTCGGCGTCAAGGGCCGCAGCCGCTTCCACGGCAAACCCGTCATCGCCTCCGGCGTCAAACGCGCCATCAACGAGCCGGACACGATGATCGCCGAGGCCATTGCCGCTGCGGGTAATCCGCGGGCGGCACGGGTCGAGACAGGCGCCGGCGGCGCGACACCCGCCGAAAGTACCGACGGCTCGGCCAATGTCGGATTCGGCAAACAGGTGCAGCAGGCCCTGATGACGGGCGTCAGCTATATGATCCCCTTCGTCGCGGCCGGCGGCCTGCTCATCGCGCTCGCCTTCCTGCCGTTCCTCGGCGGCTACCAGATCGCGTTGAAGACCCTCGATCCGGGCAAGTCACTCAACGACGGCCAGTTCATCGCATTGCACAACAGCCTGTGGGATCTGCCCGCGGGCGGCCTCGGCCAGTACATCGGTGCTGTGCTGTTCGCCGTGGGAGGACTGGCGATGAGCATGCTGGTCCCCGCGCTGGCCGGATACATCTCCTTCGCTATCGCCGACCGACCGGGTATCGCTCCCGGCTTCGTGGCCGGTCTGGTGTCGGTGGCGGTGGGCGCCAGCTTCATCGGCGGCCTGATCGGCGGCCTGGTGGCCGGTCTGGCATCCCTGTGGGTATCGCGGATTCCGCTACCGCAGTGGGCGCGTGGGCTTATGCCGGTGGTGATCATCCCATTGCTGGGTAGCCTCTTCGTCGGCGTCCTGCTGTACATGTTGCTCGGCAAGCCACTCGCCTGGTTGACCACCGCGATGACCGACGGCCTCAACAGCATGTCCGGCGGCTCGAAGATCCTGCTCGGTATCGTCCTCGGCTTGATGGCCTGCTTCGACCTCGGCGGCCCCGTCAACAAGGCCGCCTACCTGTTTGCCACCGCGGGGTTGTCCAATGCGGGCGATGCTCCGTTGGAGATCATGGCCGCGGTGATGTGTGCCGGCATGGTGCCGCCGCTGGCAATGGCGTTGGCCACCGTCATCCGGCCGTCGTTGTTCAACGACGTCGAACGCGAAAACGGCAAAGCGGCATGGTTGCTGGGCGCCTCATTCATCTCCGAGGGTGCCATTCCGTTCGCGGCCAAGGATCCGCTGCGCGTCATCCCGTCGATGATGGCCGGCGGAGCACTGGCCGGAGCACTCATCATGATCTTCGGTGTCACCCAGCGCGCACCGCACGGCGGCATCTTTGTATTCTTCACAATGAACCATTGGTTCCTGTTCCTGGTCGCGTTACTCGCCGGCACCGCCCTCGCGGCGTTCCTGGTGATCGCGGCCAAGCAGTGGGGTCAGGTGCGCAACTCCGCACAGGACGCGCCGGCACTGGAGAGCATTCCCGCCTGACATGACGGGCGGGAACCCCACGCACGAGGGACACGCTGACCGACCATCTTGACCGCACATCCCAGTGCACGAAATCCTCCGAAGGAGAACGCCATCATGCCCAGCACAACCGTCGTCGTCGGCTCGGCCGTCGGATTGCACGCCCGGCCGGCCACCATCATCGCCGAGGCCGCCGCCGACGCCGCCGCGCCGGTCACGATCGCACTTGAGGGAGGCGAACCGGTCGACGCCGGTTCGGCTCTGCTGATCATGACACTCGGTGCCGAGAAGGGCGCGAGCGTAGTCGTCACCTCCGACGATCAGGACGCCGTCGATTCGATCGCCAAGCTCATCGCGACCGACCTCGACGCCGAGTAGGCAACCGCACTCACGGGACACCACAGAAAAGTCCCCCGGGCCCACCACCATTGGGTGCCCGGGGGACTTTCTCGTCCGCTATCGGCTCTAGTTCGCTCGCAGCCCCGCCAGCTCGCCCGCGAACGCCGAGGGCACCCGCACCCGCAATCGGCTACCGTCGGCACTGTGTTCGGCGGCGAGCACCTCACCCTCCCGATGAATCCGTGAGACGAGATCACCACGGGTGAAGGGAATCGACACGGTCAGTTCCACGTCGGAACGTCCGATGAATTCGCGCACCCGCTCGAACAGCTCCGCCAGCCCCTCGCCGGTATGCGCCGACACGAAGACAGCATCGCCGAACGCACCGCGCAGTTCGGTCAGCCGGAGCGCATCGACGGCGTCGACCTTATTGATCACCAGCATCTCCGGCGGCGCGCTCGCGCCTTCATCGGCGACCACCTCGTTGATCACCCGGCGTACCGCGGAGATTTGTTCGGCGGGGAACGGATCGCTGCCGTCGACGACATGCAGCACCAGATCTGCGTCGACAACCTCCTCCAGCGTCGACCGGAACGCCTCAACCAACTGCGTCGGCAGATGCCGGACGAATCCGACGGTGTCGGTGAACACCACCTCGCGACCATCGTCGAGGGTGGCGCGGCGGGTTGTCGGGTCGAGGGTCGCGAACAGCGCGTCCTGCACCAACACGCCGGCCCCCGTCATCGCATTGACGAGACTCGACTTGCCCGCGTTGGTGTATCCGGCCACCGTGATCCGCGGAATCGCGCCTCTGGTGCGCGCCGCGCGTTTAGTGACGCGTGCCGTACGCATCTCGCGGATCTCGCGGCGCAGCTTGGCCATCCGTTCGCGAATGCGTCTGCGGTCGGTCTCGATCTTCGTCTCGCCCGGACCGCGCAAACCGACGCCACCGTTGCTGCCGGCCCGCCCGCCCGCCTGCCGCGACATCGACTCACCCCAGCCACGCAGGCGCGGCAGCATGTATTCCATCTGGGCCAGCGCCACCTGGGCTTTGCCCTCCCTGGAGCTGGCGTGCTGGGCGAAGATATCGAGGATGAGGGCGGTACGGTCAATCACTTTGACCTTGACAACCTTCTCCAGCGCGGTGAGCTGGGCCGGCGTCAATTCACCGTCACAGATGACGGTGTCGGCGCCGGTGGCGATCACCACCTCATGCAGTTCGGCAGCCTTACCCGACCCGATGTAGGTGGCCGGGTCGGGAGTGGAACGCCGTTGGATCACCGCGTCGAGGATCTGCGAGCCGGCGGTCTCGGCGAGTGCGGCGAGTTCCTCCATATTGGCGCGTGCCTGTGCCGCGCTACCTTCGGTCCACACGCCGACGAGCACCACCCGCTCCAGCCGTAGCTGCCGGTATTCGACCTCGGTGACGTCGGTGAGTTCGGTGGATAACCCCGCGACGCGTTGTAGCAGGGCGCGATCGGAGAGGGCGAGCTCACCGGTGGTCGGCACAACACCGGCAGGGTGCACCGTGTCGGCGGTGGGGTCGGTGGCGGGTACGCGGCCGTCGTGCAGGTTATGGACCTGTGCTGATGATGTGGTCATACGCCCCCCATCCTGACATGTTCCAGGTGTCGGACGCATCCCATTTCCGCCGGGCACTCAGGCGGCGACGCCATCGGCCGCGGCACAGCGACCGCACCACCTTCTCCTGCCATGCTCAATCGCGGCGATACCAGCCGGGCCGCAGCACCCCATCGGCCACCAGCGCCGACGGACCACGCAGCCACGAATCGCCCTCGACGATGCGTACCTCGACGCGGCCGCCAGGTACCTCGATGCTCAATTCGCCAGTGGTACGGCCCAGCGTGGATAGCGCGGCGGCCGCCGCGGCGACAAGCCCCGTGCCGCAGCTGCGGGTTTCGCCGACACCGCGCTCGAATACCCGCATCCGAGCCTCGAAACGACCGGATGCCCCACGTGTGTCGGATGGGTGCGGCGCAGTCAGCAATTCCACGTTGGCACCCTGCGGGAAGACCTCCTCGGCCAGCGTCACTCCGGCGGAGAAGTCGATGGCGGCGAGATCGGCGGCACTCAGGTCGCCGACGACACATGCCAGATGCGGGTTGCCGACATCGACGGCCACACCGCGGTACAGATCGTCCCCGATACGGACGCTGGCGGCCGCACCGAGCGTGGCCGGGCCCATCCGGACGCTGACATCGGCGCGCAGCGAGTCAAAAGAATGCACCACCACCGGGCGGGCTCCGGCCCGCGACCCGACGACGAATTCGTCGCCGTCGGCCAGCCCGGCGACGCGTAGATGATGGGCGAAAACCCGCACCCCGTTGCCGCACATCTCGGCGATAGATCCGTCGGCGTTGCGGTAGTCCATGAACCAGTCGTCGGCATCGACGCCCGAAGGCAGCCGGGCGAGGACACCACGATCAACGAGCGCACCCGAGCGCGCCACCCGCAACAAACCGTCCGCGCCTATGCCGCGTTGCCGGTCGCACAGAGCGGCAACCAGGTCATCGCGCAGATCGAGGTCGGCCGCCGGGTCGGTGAGCACCACGAAATCGTTCTGAGTGCCGTGCCCCTTCACGAATTCGAGTTGCTCGCGCGCAGTCGTCACCGGTCAAGAATACTGTGCCGCAGCACCCGCTCACGCCGATCCCTCAATCGCCCGCAGGGCGGCGTCGAGCAGCGCGGGGTCAGCGGCGTCGAGCCAGTTGATGCGGTGATCTCTGCGGAACCAGGACCGCTGCCGCCGCACATACCGGCGGGTGCCGATGAAGGTGAGTTCCGCGGCGGTATCGAGATCGTATTCGCCGTCGAGTGCGGCCAGCGTCTGCGCGTATCCGATCGCCCGGCATGCGGTGACACCCTCGCGTAATCCGGCGTCGATCAAGTCGCGCACCTCGTCGACGAGACCGTCGGCGAACATGGCACGGGTACGCCGGGAGATCCGGTCGTCGAGTTCGACGGTGTCGCGGTCGAGCGCGAGGATGCGGGTACCCCAGCGGGGTGCACCGATCTGCGGCGCCGACGCCGCGAACGGCCGGCCGGTGAGTTCGACCACCTCCAGTGCCCGCACGATGCGTCGGCCGTCGGTATCGAGGATCGATGCGGCAGCGGCCGGATCCACCTCGGCGAGCCGTCGGTGCAGTGACGCCACACCGATCTCGGCGAGCAGTTCCTCGTATTTCGCGCGAATGTCGGGATCGGTGGCCGGAAATTGCCAATTATCCAGCAACCCTTGGATATACATCATCGATCCGCCGACGATGATCGGCGTACGACCGGTGGCTAGCAGGGTCTCGACGTCGGCGGTGGCGGCGGCCTGGTAGCGCGCGACCGTCGCCACCTCGGTCACATCGAGGACGTCGATCTGGTGATGGGCGATGCCCCGGCGCGCTGCGACGGGCAGCTTCGCGGTGCCGATATCCATCCCCCGGTACTGCTGCATCGCATCGATATTGATGATCTCTCCGTCGAGGCGTTCGGCCAGATCGAGGGCGAGATCGGATTTTCCGGTCGCGGTGGGCCCCACCACGGCAACCGGACGCCGATGGATCGAGCGCTGGCCGGCGGGCACGCTCATCGCGTCACCTCCGGGGTCCAGGACGCCACGATATAACCGACGCCGAAGGGCGCGTCGGCGTAGCGCACGTCGGCGCGGACCGGCGTGTCGGCGACGAGGCCGGCCGCCACCTGCCATGCGGCTCGTCCCGCGACGCCCTCCGCGCGGCACTGGTCCACGTCCAGTTCGGCCACCGATCGCGTATCCGCGGCGGCGATGGCCTCGACTATGTGCTGCTGCACGGCGACCGCCGACTCGCGGACCCCTCCGCCGGGCGCGGTGGCGGTCAACGCGATCGCCCCGTCGCCCACCACGAGTACCCCTACCGGCTCAGCGGCCTCCTCGATGCGTCGCCGCAACTCGCGTCCCGCAGTGAGGCATTCGGCCGTCGGCGTATCGGGGGCAATAAGCACCGGGTCTACCCGGACGGCACCGGTCTGTGCGCGCAACCACGCGGCGATCAACATCGACAGCGGCATTACACTGGGCGCAACTGAATCAGGCGCGACGCAATCAGGCGCGACAGAATCGGCAACGGGCGGCGCGATGTCACGATCGGCCCGCTCCGGCGCGTCGAGGCCGACCGGCACGTCGATACCGAACCGGGCGAAGCTGCCCGTCCGCACGAGCGCGGCCTGCGCGGGTGATCGGTTACCCACCCCCCGGTGCGGCGGATCGGTGGCTCCCACCGCGAACCAACGGGGTGCGCGAGCAGCGAGGTCACCGCCGGCGGCCAGCGTCGCGACGCGCACGTCGACCGTATCGAACGCGGCCGGCCCGGCCAGTTGCGGAACCAATAACGGGGCGCTCGGCACGAAAACCACGGACGCCAACACCCACTCGACGCTAGCCGACGCCGTCGACGCCGCTCCCACGGCGGGTACCCGATCCCCCGGCCGATCTGCCACAGGTCGCACATTCCCAATCCTGACCTGCTTGAATGGGGAGAGTCCGCCGCGCAGCACGCCAGCGGGCACCGTGACCGGCAGCCGTGATGCGCGGCAGCACCCTCCGCAGAGGAGTACCTGAGATATGACCAACGACGAGTCGACCGACCGGACGTCCGCCTCGGCCGCACCCAAACCGGGTCCGCGTCCCGGCCCCCGCCCCACACCATCAGCCGCCCGGGTGTCGCCTGCCCCCGTGACACCGGCCACCGTGCCGCCGGCGGTAAGCGCAACCCACGTCTCGGCGGCACACCACGATCCCACCCGATACGGCCGGATCGACGAATCCGGTGTGGTGTGGCTCAAGACGACGGACGGTGAACGCCAGATCGGGTCCTGGCAGGCCGGAACCATCGAGGAGGGCCTCGCTCATTTCGCCCGCCGCTACGACGATCTGGCGACCGAGGTAGAGATCCTCGAAGAACGGCTCTCCTCACTCACCGGCGACCCGCGCAAGTCGCAGACCGCCGCACAGCACCTGCTCGATTCCCTTCCGCAGGCAGCAGTCCTCGGTGATGTGGACGCACTCGAAAAGCGTCTGAACGCGATCGTGGGTAGCGCCGACAAAGTTGCCGATTCACTCAAAGCGCAGCGGGAAGAGGCGCGCAACGCGGCGATCGCACGCAAGGAGCAGCTGGCTCTGGAGGCGGAGACGATCGGTGCGGAATCGACTCAGTGGAAGTCCGCGGGTGATCGCCTGCGCGCGATCCTCGATGAGTGGAAATCGATCAAGGGAATCGACCGTAAGACCGACGACGCCTTGTGGAAGCGATATTCGAAGGCCCGCGACGCGTTCAACCGTCGCCGCGGCGCGCATTTCGCCGAGCTGGACCGCGAACGTGCGGGTGCCAAATCCCGTAAGGAAGAGCTCATCGCCCGCGCCGAGGAACTCTCCTCGTCGACCGACTGGGGAACGACCTCGATCCAGTTCCGGGAACTGCTCAACGAATGGAAGGCCGCCGGCCGGGCCCCGCGTGACACCGACGAACTGTTGTGGCAGCGATTCAAGGCCGCCCAGGACGTGTTCTTCGCCGCCCGCAATGCGGCGACATCGGAGCGCGATGCCGAATTCGACGCGAATGCGAGGGCGAAATCGGAGTTGCTCGCCGAAGCCGAACGACTTATCGATCCCGCAACCGACATCGATGCGGCCCGCCGGGAGTTCCGCGCTTTCCGCGATAAGTGGGAGGCCATCGGCAAGGTGCCGCGTGAGCAGATCCATACCCTCGAAAACCGGGCGAATGCGCTGGAAAAGCGTATTCGCGACGCCGAGGAGACCCAATGGCAGCGCGCCGACCCGGAGGCGCAGGCACGGGCCGCGCAATTCGCCGAGCGCGCCGCTCAATTCGAGGAGCAGGCACGTAAAGCGGCTGACCGCGGGAAAACCCGAGAGGCGGAAAAGCTGCTCGCTCAGGCGGCCCAGTGGCGGGAGTGGGCGCACGCCGCACAGAGCGCCATCAACGATCGGTAATCGCTGAGGTGAGGCTGGCCCCGCCCCCCAGCGGGGTCAGTCCCAGCGTCGGGCCCAGTAAGTGTCGGCCCAGTAAG
>JASGFW010000146.1:0-8050 GCA_047605305.1 Gordonia sp. (in: high G+C Gram-positive bacteria) | reverse complement strand
CTTGTGCTCGCCGCCGGCGCGTTCTGCTGCTGTCCGGGAGGTGCACCGCCCCCGCCCATCCCGTTGCCGGAGACACCCGTGGTCGCCACGGCCGTCGGATTGGAACCGTCGTGCGCCGTCGCGGCGGTCGCGATGGCGAACGCCGCACTCCCGCCGAACCCGGCGAGCGTACCGGCCAGCACGGAGGCCACCACCAGCTTCTTGAGACCCAGCGCGCCACCGGCGAGCACGCCGATCACCGCGGCCACCGCCACCGCACCGATTAGCCAGCGGCACCAGACCGGGCCCCACTCGTTACGGTTGAGCAGCACGATCGCCCACCCGGCGGCCAGTCCGATCATCGCGCTCACTGCGATCCGACCATCCCAGTGCGCCCGGCGCCGCCAGGCGAACACCCCGCCAAGAGCCACCATCGCGGCGACCGCGGGAGCCAGCGCCACCGTGTAATACGGGTGGATGGTGCCGCTCATGTAGCTGAAGATCATGCCGGTCACCAGCAACCAGCCACCCCAGGCGACGATCGCCGCCGACTCGGTACGGTGGATTCCGTTGCGATAGGCGAACACCGGGAAGCTGCGGATCATCAGGTACACGCCGAAGGCGATAGCAAACAGCGCCACCGGCAGCAGCCAGGAGATCTCGTTACCCATCTCGGAGCTGAATAACCGGTGCAGGCCCGTCGTCCCGCCGAACCCGCCGCCGCCTTCGCCGCCACTGATGCGGCCGACGCCGTTGTACCCGAGGACCAGATCCATGAAGGTGTTATTGGTGGAACCGCCGATGTAGGGCCGTGAACTCGCCGGCACCAGAATCGTCACCACTACAAACCAGCCGGCAGACACCACGAGTGCCACCGCCGCAGCCAACAGTTGTCCGATCCGCTTGAGCCACCCGTTATTCGCGAACAGCAGGTAGGCCAGTGCGAAGGCCGGCAGCACCAGCAGTCCCTGGAGCATTTTGGTGAGGAAGGCAAAGCCCAGCGCGACGCCGACCAGGGCGAGCCAGCGACCCGAGTTGGTCGCTATCGCCCGAGCGAGGCAATAGCCTGCGGCCACCATCAGCAACACGAGTAGCGCATCGGGGTTGTTGAACCGGAACATCATCGCAGCGGCGGGCGTGAAGGCCAGCACCGCACCGGCGATCACACCGGCCACCGCACCCTGGCGCGGGTCGGCGATGACCCGACGCATCGTCGCGTACATCAGCGCCACAGCCGCGATACCCATGACCGCCTGCGGTGCGAGTACCGCCCAACTGTTCATCCCGAAAAGCCGTACCGACAGGCCGGTCACCCACAGCGAGGCCGGAGGTTTGTCGACGGTGATGAAATTCGACGGATCGAGCGCGCCGAAGAACCACGCCTTCCAACTCTGCGAGCCCGCCCACGCGGCCGCCGCGTAGAACGTATTGGCGTAGCCGCTGGCCGCAAGATTCCACAGATAAAGCACGCCGGTAACGGCGAGCAGGGTGGTCAGTGCGTAGGGGCTCCAGGGCACCTGCCGCCGGGCGCGGCCTGCGCGTAACGTGCGGGCCGGCGGCAAGCCGTCGACCGGCGGCGCCGTCTCCGGCCGCTCCAATGTTGCGGTCATGTGTTCTCTCCTAGTCCGAAGTCTGATGGTCCGAAGTCTGTGACCACCCGTCACCGGATGGCGGTTCACTACAGACAGCGTCCGTCGGAGATCTCCGGCCAGCCTGGATCATTGCTGGGAGAAAACTGTGACCCCCCGACGCGTCAGCGGCCCGGCAGGTACCGCAGGCCGCGGACCGCCAACGGCGTCACCGCGCGGTAAATACTCGTGGGCACCCCGGGTGCCTTATCGATACCCAGGAAACGCTGTTCGGCGATCGTCTGCGGCTCGGTGTACTTCAGTAGCCCCTCCGCCCCGTGTCGGCGGCCGACCCCGCTGATCCCCATGCCGCCCATCGGGGCGGCGGTCGACGCCCAGGCGGCGGCATAGCCCTCGTTGATGTTGACCGTCCCGGCACGAAGCTGTTGCGCGATATCCTGAGCCTGCGCGCTGCTTCCTGCCCAAACACTCGCGTTAAGGCCGTATTCGGTGTCATTGGCCAACTTGATGGCCTCGTCGGTGGAGTCGACCGGATACACCGCAACCACCGGCCCGAAGGTCTCGTTGCGGAAGCAGGTCATCTGCTCGGTGACGCCGGTCAGGACCGTCGGCTCGAAGAAGAACGGACCGAGGTCAGCGCGGCGCTTACCGCCCGCGATCACCCTGGCACCCTTGGCCACCGCGTCGTCGACATGGGCTTGGGCGGTATCCACCTGTGCCGCCGACGCCAACGAACCCATGTCGACGCCGAAATCGTAATTCGCGCCGAGTTTCATAGTGCTGACGAAAGTGCCGAACTTCTCGATGAATTCGTCGGCGATCGCCTTATCGACGTAGATCCGCTCGATGGAGATACACAGTTGACCTGAGTTGGAGAAACATGCGCGGGCGGCACCTTCGACGGCCTTGTCGATCTTCGCATCCGCCGTCACGATCATCGGATTCTTGCCGCCGAGTTCGGCGGAGAAGCCGATGAGCCGACGCCCGGCCTGCTGCGCCAGCGCCGCGCCCGTCTCCGACGACCCGGTGAACATCACGTAGTCCGTGGTCGCAATAATCTCTTGTCCCACAACACTTCCCGGCCCTGGAACCACCGCATAGAGCTCCTGCGGCAGGCCCGCCTCGTATAGCAGCTCGGCGAGCGCGAGGGCACAATAGGGCGTCTGACTATCCGGTTTGACCACCACCGCATTGCCGGCGACCAGCGCCGCCACCGCATCCGACACCGCAAGGGTCAGTGGGTAATTCCACGGGCTGATCACGCCGACAACACCCTTGGGCTGGTATCGCACGCGAACACTGGTGGCGCCGGGGAGCATGCCCTTCACCTTGTGCTCAGCCAAGAGTTTCGGGCCGGTCGTGGCGTAATAACGGGCCGTCAGCGCGACGTCGATCACCTCTTCCTGGGCATAGCTACGCGCCTTACCCGACTCTGCCTGCGCAATATCCATCAACGAAGCCGAATTGCGGTGCACAAGTTGGGAAAAGCGATCGAGTATCCGTGCCCGTTCACTGGCCGGCCGCTTGGCCCAACCCTGCTGGGCCGCTCTGGCTCGAGCTACCGCCGTGCCGAGATCCTCGGCGGTCGCCACTGGGATCGTCGCCATCTCGGCGCCGCTGAACGCTTCAAGCACGGAGCGGGTGGGGCGCGCGGACGCATTGTCGATGGCGACGAGCGCGCCGAGACGAGCAAAGTATTCGGGAGTCGGCTTGGGCATTCGGATCTCCTGCTCGGGGTTCGATCGGATGGCGGGCTGGCAGATTACGAGTCAGCGGTTTATGAATCAGCGGCGACGAGCACGATGCCGTCGTCGTCGGAGAACAGCGTGTCGCCCGGGGTAAAGGTCACGCCGCCGATGGTCAGTGGCACGTCGCGCTCACCCGCCCCGGTCTTGGCGGATTTGCGAGGGTTGGTACCGAGTGCTTTGACCCCGATCGCCATGCCGCCGATCGTTGCGGCGTCGCGGATCGCACCGTTGATCACGATGCCGACCCAGCCGTTGGCGCGGCCGAGTTCGGCGATGAGGTCACCGACCAGCGCGGTATGCACGGAGGCGGCGCCGTCGACTACCAACACTCCTCCCGGGTTGGCTTCCCCGAGAATCGACTTGAGCAGTGCGTTGTCCTGGAAGCAGCGGACCGTGGTCACCGTGCCCACGAACTCGCGTACACCTCCGTACTGCGTGAACTGGGTGTCGCAGCTGCGCACGTCAGCGCCGATCTCGTCGACGAGATCGGCGGTGGGAGTGAAGGTGAGCTCGGCCATACCGCCCAGCATAGGTGTGCCGGCCAGTCATGGATACCCGTGGTTACCGATCGGTAAGGTCGGGTCTATCCGATCGCGGAATCCGCCGTCGCATTCTCGTGTGGTTTGACGAGCGGGAAGGCCAACGAATCACGGATCGACTGACCTGTGATCAGCATGACGACGCGGTCCACCCCGATACCGAGTCCGCCGGTCGGCGGCATCGCATATTCGAGTGCCTGTAAGAAGTCCTCGTCGAGTTCCATCGCGTCTAGATCGCCGTTGGCGGCCAGCATCGATTGTGCGGTAAGCCTTTTACGCTGTTCCACGGGATCGGTGAGTTCGGTGTAGGCGGTACCGATCTCCACACCCCACGCCACGAGATCCCAGCGCTCGGCAACCCCGCCGACGCTGCGGTGCGCGCGGGTCAACGGCGATATCGAAATCGGGAAATCCTCGTAAAACGTCGGGAATTCCGTCCGGGCCTCGCCGAAGTGTTCGTAAAGCTCTCCGACGATCTGGCCGGCATCGGAATCCGGGCGGTACCCGATCTGCAATCGTTCACAGATGTCCTGCAGTCGTTCCACCGGTGTCTGCGGGGTGATCTCTACCCCCGCGCCCGCCGACACCACCTCATATACGCTCGCCACCGGCCAGTCACCGGAAATATCAATACATTCGGGTGCACCGTCATCGCCGTGCCGCCAGATCACCGGTTTGCCGTAGACCGCGGTCGCCGCGTATTGGATCATTTCTCTGGCCAGTTCCCGCATCGTGCGGTAATCCCCGTGCGCCGCATAGGCTTCCAGGCTTGTGAATTCCGGGTTGTGGCTGAAGTCGACACCTTCGTTACGGAAGTTGCGGCCCAGTTCGAAGACCTTTTCCACCCCTCCGACGCACAGCCGTTTGAGGTAGAGCTCCGGTGCGATACGCAGGTACAGATCGAGGTGGTAGGCGTCGATGTGGGTGGCGAATGGCGTGGCATTCGCACCGCCGTGGATGCGCTGCAGAATCGGTGTTTCCACCTCCAGGAATCCCCGCTGCGCGAGAAATTCCCGCAACGCCCTGATCACCACACTGCGCGTGGTCAGCAAGTCGCGGGCGCGGCGGCTGATCGCCAGATCAAGATAACGCTGGCGCACGCGGGCCTCCGGAGTCGTCAACCCGGCCCATTTATCCGGCAACGGACGCAGGCATTTACCGATCATCCGCCAGCGATCGGCCAGGATCGACACCTGACCGCTGCGGCTGACGCCCATCACACCACGCACATCGACGAGATCACCGAGATCTACATCCCCCGCGAAATCACGGGTACCGGCCACAAGCCGCGACTCCTCGAGAAGGATCTGCACTTCGCCGGACCAATCGTGGATGTCGGCGAAGACCACCTTGCCGAAATCGCGTAGCCGGGTGACGCGGCCGGCCACCGACACCTCGGTGCCTTCCGGCTGGGCGAGAGCGGCGACGATCGTGTGGGTAGGAGGATCGGCGGGCGGATAGGGATCCACGCCTGCGGCGACGATCCGGTCAAGTTTGTCCAGTCGCACCCGTATCTGCTCGGGTCGGCGTGCCGTGAACGACGCGCGTTGCGCGGCCTCGGCATCGAACGTCGCGATCAGGGCGTCTACATCGATGCCCGGCGGAATCGACGACTGCCCCGCGATGTAGTGCTGTTTACGGCCGAAGTGGGGTAGGCGGACGAAGCCTTCGGTGACGATGGCGGCCAGACCTGCCCGAGCCACCATCCGGCTGTCCTCGTAACACAGAAAGCGGGGCTGCCAATCGGGCAGGTACTTGGCGTTCGACCGATACAGCGACTCCATCTGAAAGAATTTCGACCCGAACATCAGCAGCGAATAGCTCAATCGAATCACCGGCCCCGCGCCGATATCTCGCCCCTTCTCGAACACCGCCCGGAAAGTCGCGAAGTTCAGCGACACCTTCGCGATACCCAAGTCCGCCGAGCGGCGGCAGAGGTCGCTGACCATCGTCTCCACCACTCCGTTTATGCCGCCGCGATCACGGCGCATCACATCCAGCGATACCCCGTGGCGACCCCACGGCACGAAGGAGAGCATGCCGATGACCGTTTCGTCCGCGGTCCCCTCATTGCGCAGCGCCTCGACTAGGAGGCACTCGCCGTCGGCTTGATCACCGATGCGCGAGAGTGCCATCGTGAATCCGCGCTCCTCGTCGGTGTCACGCCACGCATCGGCGCGCGCGATGACCTGTGCCATCTCCGCCGCGCCGATGTCGCGGTGGCGTCTGATCCGCACGGTGACCCCGGACCGCCTGGTTCGGGTGATGGCCTGGCGCACACCCTTCATCGCCGGGCCACTGATACTGAAGTCCCGGGTGCGCAGGATCGCCTCGTCGCCGATATTGAGTGAACCGAAACCGGCCGCATCGTAGGCCGCGGCGCCACGCTCACTAACGCCCATGGCGGCCGGATGCCACCCGTACCGTTCGCACAGCAGCAGGAATTCGGCGATCGCGTCGGGCCACGAATCCCGGTCACCGATGGGGTCGCCGCCGGCCAGGCCAACCCCCAGTTCCACCCGATAGGTGATGGCGGCGCGAGCATCTCGGGAAAACACCACGGCCTTGTCGCGGCGCGTGGAGAAGTAACCAAGCGAATCGTCGTCGTTGAAACGGGCGATGAGCGCCCGGATAAGTCGTTCGTCGGCCGCGGTCATCAGTGATTTAAGACGCTGCGACTGAAACAACACCGACGCGGCGACGATCAGTGCGAGCGCACCGAAAAGTCCGAGCAGGCCGTTGACCAGCGCATAGGTGCGATGCCCATCGAACGTACGTTGATCGATCGCCGCGAACGCCACCACCCGGTTGAACGCGTAGGGCAGCGACTCGCCGCGAGTGAGCGTATCGGGGAAGAGCCACACCAGTCCCCACCCGATCACTGTCGCGATGGCCAGACCGATGACCATCACGATTGCCGCCCGCAGTATCGCACCGCGCCGTACCCGCGTGTAGAACTGCCGGTAGGCCGTGATGAGAAAGATCAGTACGAGCAGGTCGACACCGAGGCCGATGACGATGTGGAGCCGTTCGCTCTCGGTGACTCCGAGTTCATCGGCGACGGGTTGCCACAGCAGCAGCCCGTTACCCGACATGAATAACAGCAGGTATCCGACGCTGATCCACCAGGCGATGCGTTTGCGCGCAGAGAGTGCGACGGCGATCATCGCCAGGACGAATGACCACGCGAAACTGGTATCCGGCATCGACAGGATGTAGTCGTCGACGTAGTCGCGCGGCACATGAATCAGATGTCGGAACCCCGGGAAGACGCTGGAGAACAACGCTATCGTCGCCATCACCCCGGTGATGGTCCCCGCGATGCGAGGTGCCCGGCTGCCGAATCCGCGGGGATTGCGGATGTGATCAAGGAGATCGGCTGATTGCCGATCGGCCGCCGAGGGTTCTCGCCGCCGTGGCGTGCCGTTGTGGCCCGCCGCTGCGATATGCGGTGCATCGTGCGGAGTCTCAACCACCATGCGAACGACGGTAGTAGACGTTTCTGAGCGTCACCGATGACAGCCGAGCCGGGAGCGCCCACCGACTCGCGCACAGCGGCCGGGTTCGGCAGGATCGGTGGCATGCGCAACACGCCAGGTGACCGGCAATCCCAGAATGGGGAAAATCAGGGTGGGGAATCAGCCGTCGTCGACGTGCCGATCCGCGATCACTCGATCCGCTTGGGACAATTCCTCAAACTGGCCAATCTGATCGAATCAGGATCGGAGGCGAAGGAGGTTCTTGCCGAGGGATTGGTGTCGGTCAACGGTGAACCCGAAGACCGCCGCGGTCGGCAGCTTTCGGTCGGCGACGTCATCTCCCTCGCCGGCGTCCGGGCCAGGGTGACGTCAGAAACCGGGTAGTCAGGCGGTAAGCCGTTTCAGTTCTGCAGCGGTGACGAGCCGTTCAGCCTCGGCGGGGAACCGCTCGGCGCTCCTGCCGCGACCGAAACGGCCGCCGCCGATCGCCTTGAACATGGCATACCGACGAGGTGTATGAAGTGCAGTAGTCAATCTCATGACCAGACCCTGGATTGATGTAGCGGACAGTGTCTTCAATATCTTGCATTGTCGGCTTCTGTGCCGCAACTGCAAACTCTCCTGCGTATATCGAGGATCACATGCCGCGCGTTACCTCCGGCCGAACGACTCGCCTCAGGTGTCCCAGCCCAGGTGTCCCAGCCCGGGTGTCCCAG
>JASGFW010000145.1:0-8093 GCA_047605305.1 Gordonia sp. (in: high G+C Gram-positive bacteria) | reverse complement strand
GCATGCACCCCCGCGAAGGCATCCGGGAATGCCCCGTTCACCGTGTACTCGCCGATGGCCCTGGCTTTGTAGATCACCGGGTTGTGCGATGAGATGGTGCGCGCATTCCGCCAGTGCCGGTCCAGGGCGAGTGCGGAGTCGGTAGCCGATGCGCTCGCGGCGTCGAATAATCTCCACGTCGCCTCGCCGGAGAGGCGGGTGTTGAGCACTTGGGTTGCCGCAGAAGCTAGCAGAACTGCATCCAGGTCGGTGGCGGCGGATGTGGCGTTGTATCGGTCGAATGCTGCGGCGAGCGCGCGTACCGCCGCGTCGGTGGAGTACGCGGCGGTTGCCACTTCTCCGACGACCTCAAGAACCTGCGGATCGTGTCTCGGCGACGGATCGGTGGCGAGCGGATAGCTGCGTACTCGCCGCTGGACGAAAATCGCCAGATCATCGGTGGCGCGGCGCAGGATTCCGGCCTGGGTGGTGGAGTGGATGAACTGATAGAAAGCAGCCAGATAGTTGTCGATGGGGCCGCTGCTGCGTGGGAATGCGTACCCGTCCCGTACCGGCACTCGATCGAAATGGGTGGTGCCACTTGCGGTCCGCCGCTGCCCGAAGCCATTCCAGTCGTCCACCACCCGTACGCCGGGATCGTTGCGGTTCACCACTACTTCGGTGATGCCGTTTTCCGTCAGTGCCAGGGCGGCGATCCAGTCGGCGAAGAGGCTTCCGGTCGTGTAGTACTTGGTGCCCGACAAAAATGTTTGGTCGCCCTCGGTGTCGAGCCGGGTTGAGGAATCGATGATGGTGGTCGGTGCCGGGCCGCCCGATGTTCCGGCGGCATGGACGGATGCCGCCGGCCCGAATAGTTCACCTCGGCCGGCCGCGCGCAGTAGTTCATCGCGTACCGGATCGGGCTCCTGATCGATGAGCAATTCGATGAATCCGAAGTGGCCGCGGAAGATCTGGACGAAATTAGAATCGGCGGCGGCGAGCGTGATCAGCACGTCGGCGAGGTCGGAGATATGACCACCGCCGCCACCGAATTCGACGGGTACCCGGATGCGGCCCAGACCGGCCGCGGCCAGTTCACGCACGCGCGGCTCCGCAGATAGGTCGTTGCGCTCTCGTTCCACGGCTTCGGCTGCGATATGTTCGGCGACGGCCAGGATGGCGTTGCGGATCGCGGCCAGACCGTCATCGATGCCGGGCTGACCGGAAGTGGCTACCGACTGCGTCATGCTCTTCTCGTTTCGTTGAGTTGGGCGTACTCCAGGCGTGGCAACGCCGCGAGTAGCCGTTGGGTGTAGGTCTTTTGAGGATTGGTGAATACGTCATCGGCGTCGCCCTGTTCAACCGCGACTCCGTCATGCATTACCAGGACTCGGTCACTCATGTGGTGGATGACGCCGAGGTCGTGAGAGATGAACAGGTAGCTCACGTGTAACTGGTCCTGGAGATCGGCGAGCAGATCCAGGATCTGTGCCTGTATCGACACGTCGAGAGCGGAGACCGCCTCGTCGAGTACGACGACTTCGGGATTGGTGGCCAGTGCTCGTGCGATGGCCACTCGCTGACGCTGTCCACCCGACATCAGCAGTGGCCACGAATCGGCATGGCGTTCATCGAGACCCACCATCTCTAGGAGCTGGACCACACGCGTGCGTAGGCTGCCGGTTGTGTGGGGACCTCCCAACGAAATGGCATCGCTGAGGATGCGCGACGTTTTCCAGCGAGGATCGAATGAGCTCAGCGGATCTTGGTACACGACCGAGATACGCCTACGTATTGCGCGCTGGTCTGCGGCGGAGGCATTGCTCCAGGGCTTGCCATTGAAGAGGACTTCCCCGGAGTCCGGCGTCACCAGAGCTAACGCGATTCGTGCCACCGTGCTCTTGCCTGACCCCGATTCGCCGACGATGCCGAGTGTTTCGCCGCGGTCCAACTGGAAAGAAACATCATTGACCACGCGGCGCAGGCGGCGATCGGGCCCCTGGTAGCTCTTCGTGATGTTGTTGACCTGAAGAACAGGGTCTCGACGCGGTGCCTGGTTGGCATCTGCTGCTGGGAATAGTGTTGCGGCGGTTAGGGATGTAGGCGTATCCCGGGTCAAGCGGGTGCCCTTGGTGTGTTCGCTGGGTACGGCGTCGATGAGTTGACGAGTGTATGGATGCTGCGGATCGGAAAGCAGTTGATCGGCACTACCGTGTTCGACGATCTCACCGCTCTTCATCACCAGGATCTCGTCGGCCATCCGGGCCACAACTGCCAGATCGTGACTGATCAAGACGACGGCGGTGCCCGCCTCGATCATCGCTGAGAGCACATCGAGGACCTGCGCCTGAACCGTGACATCGAGGGCGGTGGTCGGTTCATCGGCGATCACCAGTGATGGATGCAGTGCGATGGCCGAGGCGATGAGTGCGCGTTGGCGTAAACCGCCGGAGAGTTCACCCGGGCGTTGGCGCGCGCGCACCGCAGGTTCAGGTACGCCGACTTTCGCGAGGAGATCGCGCACGGCCTGCTTTCGTTGCTTGCGTGCGGTGGCACCGTGCAGCGCGAAGGTTTCGGCGATCTCCTTACCTACCGGCCGCAGCGGGTCCAACGACACCAATGCGTCCTGCAGGATGAATCCGATCCGTGCGCCCCGGATTTCCCGCCACCAGGAATCGGGGCGATCGAGCAGGCTTGCCCCGTCGAACTGGAGAGCGTCGGCGCTCACGTGTGAGCGTTCACCGGCCAGGCCCACGAGTGAGCGTGCGGTGACGGATTTTCCCGACCCGGATTCGCCGACCAAAGCTATGCACTGACCGGGCCTGACCGTGAAACTGACATCCTTGACGACGTGAACTGATGCTCTGTCGGCACCGGTGAAGGATACGTTGAGTTTGTCCACGCGAAGCAGCGGATCATCGGAGAATTGTTTGGAACCGGCTGTGGTACTGGGCATCAGGAGGTGATTCCTTCCGTCCGGTCCTGGATGTAGCGGCCGAGCAGGGTAAACGCGAGTGCGGTGATCACGATGGCGAGCCCCGGCATGACTTCCAGC
Source organism: Gordonia sp. (in: high G+C Gram-positive bacteria) (assembly GCA_047605305.1). Lineage (GTDB taxonomy): Bacteria > Actinomycetota > Actinomycetes > Mycobacteriales > Mycobacteriaceae > Gordonia. The sequence continues at coordinate 5,059 of JASGFW010000145.1, read as the reverse complement.
CACCACGCGGTGGTGATGTCTGCCTTCCCGGAGTTGAGCAATGCGCCCCATTCGGGGGAGGGCGGTGCCACCCCCAGGCCGAGAAATGACAACCCGGAGGCCCACACCACGCTCTGGCCGACGCCGAGGGTGACCAGCGCTACCAATGGGCGAAACGCGTTGGGGAAAATATGCCGGATGAAGATCGTCCGTGGATCGTGACCGAGTGCGCGGGCGGCTTCAACATAGGCCGATCTGCGCACGCCGAGGGCCGCAGCTCTGACGAGTCGGGCGTAACCGGGTGCCGAGCCGATGCCGACCGCAATGACCAGGCTCGTCACCGACGGCCCGAGTAACGCGACGAAAAGCAGCGAAAGCAGCAGCACGGGGAAGGCGAGAAGGATATCAACGAAACGGTTTACCGGAGCGCAGATCCATCGGGGTGCCAGTGCGGCAATAAATCCGAGGGTGGTGCCGATACCCAGCGACACGGCCATCGCACCCAGTCCGATGAGAATTGATGGCCGTGCGCCCCAGATGATCCGGCTGTAGAGATCGCGACCCACGCTATCGGTGCCCAGCCAGTGCTGTCCCGAAGGTGCGGCAAGTGGGCTCGTCAGGTCGACATCGAACGGTGAGTGGGTCGCGAGAAATTGTGGGAGTACCACGGCAATAGCGATGAGTAGCAGTGCCGCTCCGGATAAGACGACCGAGGGCGGAATGCGATACCGTCCGGTACCTGAGATCGCTGACCAACGCTGGATGATCGACGTCGTCATTGGGTGTCTCCAAGCCGAGGATCGACAATCGCATAGATCACATCGATCAGCAGATTGACCACAACGTAGACCGCACTGATCAAGATGACGATACCCATCACAAGTTCGAAGTCTTTGTCGGAGACGGCTTTCACCAATATCGCACCCAGTCCCGGCCGGGCGAAAACCGATTCCACGAGGACTGCTCCGGATAGCAGGCTGCCCAGTGCCCAGCCGGAGAGCGTGATTCCGGGAATCAGCGCATGACGAAGCACATGCCGCACACGAACTCCCGTCTCGCTCATACCGCGAGTGCGTGCGGAGAGGACAAACGGTTGCCGGATCGCACGATCGAATTCGGTTCGGGTGGCCTGCCCGATGAAACCGGCCAGCGGAATCGCGAGCGTGAACGCCGGTAATACGGTGCCCGAGAAATCAGTGCCGCCTATCACCGGGAACCACCCGAGAGTCACCGCGAAAACGATGAGCAGGATGATACCCAGCCAATACTGGGGTAATCCTGCGGTGACGGTTTCAACGGTCGAGCCGAATGTCTTGGTTCGACCCGCGCGTCCCGCGGTGAGCAGTGTCCAGGGCACCGAAATCAGCCAGGCCAGCACGAGAGCAGACAACGTCAGGGTGATGGTCGGGCCGAACTGTTCGGCGATGATCGCCGACACCGGCCGACGCAGCTCCCACGAGGTCCCCAGGTCACCCCGCAAGACCGACCACACATACGAGAAGTATTGGACGATCACCGGCTTATCCCAGCCGTACTGGGAGTTCACCGCGGCGATCTCGGTGGCGGTACGGACCGTGGTCTGGCCGGACTGCACATTCAATACGATGGTGGCGCGGTCTCCCGGTAGTGCCGACAATACGATGAAAGTGACCGTCACCGCGCCCCACAGCACGAAGAACGCTGAGGCCACCTTGACCGCGATGGTGCGAAGCAGGACGGTTACCTGGGGTCGGGCCGGTGGCGTCTCGGTTGCGTCGGGCAGCGCGGCGGCTATTCCTGCCGCGGTCATTATTTCGCTCCGCTCAATTCGACGTCGGAGAATACGGGCAGGCCGTTACTGCCCTGATCCTGCCAGAAACCCTTGAGGCCCTTCGCCGCAACCACATTGTTGGTGAAGTCGTAGAAGCCGATCGCTATCGCCTGGTCGGTGAAGTACTGTTGCAGCTCTTTGTAGCGTTGAGCGCGGCGCACCGGGTCGGCCTCGCGCTGCGCGGCGGTGATCCGTGCCTGCACCTCGGGATTGTTGAAGTGAGTCGTGTTGTTGCCATTGGGTTCTGCGGTTGTTCCCGCGTTGTAGACGATGTCGAGGATATTCGGTGCGGGCCACACCCAGTATCCGAATCCGAGATCTTCCTGGTCGGGAGCCTGCGACTGGCCGGCAAAGAGCTGAGTCAGGGTGAGCGGAATCAGTTGGAGTTTGAATCCGACTTTGGCGACCTGTTGCTGGACTGCCTGCAGCGCTGCGGTCCCATCCTGGCTGATGATCGGCCCGGCTCCGTAGGGCAGACGGATGACGAGCTGTTTGCCGTCCTTGCTCCGGATACCGTCGGCTCCGGTCTTCCAGCCGGCCTCGTCTAATAACTGTGCAGCCTTGGCCGGATCGTAGGGATAGGCATCGTTCACGTTGAGGTAGAAGGGATTTGTCGGACTCAGCGTGCCATTCCCGTCAAACGGTGCGGAACCCTTGAAGACGGCCTTGACGATCTGTTTGCGGTCGACGGCGTGCACGAATGCTTGCCTGACCTTGATATCGGTGAACGGACCTTGCGCGACGTTGAAGGAGAAGACCTGCTGGCGCCCGCCGGTGATGTAGTTGTAGACCTGATAGTTCTTCTGCGCATTCGCCCACTGATTAGAAGGCGGGTTGTAGATTACCTGTGCTTGTCCGGTGGTCAGCGCGCTCCACCGAGTGGTCGCATCGGGAGCGAACTTCCACTCCAGATATTTCGCATATGCGGGCCCGGAATGTTTGGCATTAGCTGGAGCGGAATTGTATTTATCGTTGCGTTGGAAGAGAATTTCCTGCCCCTGGGTCCATTTCTTCACGGTCCAGGGGCCCGAGCCCACGGGATACTGGCAGTTGCGTGCCGTCGAGTTCTTATCCAGTGCGGTGGGCGACTGAATTCCGTAGTGGCCGTTGGAAAGGATGCGCAGTATCTCCGGATTCGGCTCCGACAGATGCAGAGTCACGGTGTTCGCCGACTCGGCGGTGGCGCCGGTGAGGTAGGAGAATCGGTTCCAACTCAGATTCTTCACCCAGTTCTCGACGTTACGTACCACCGCATCGGCGTTGAGCGGCGTGCCATCGGTGAACTGCACACCCTCTTTGAGGGTGAACGTGACGTTCTTGCGATCGGCCGAGGTTTTCCAGGATGTGGCCAGCCAGGGGACCGGCTTGTCGTTATCCCAACTGATCAGTGAATCGAATACCTGTCGAGACAGATACGCCTGCTGTACCCACGCACCCCAGAGGCAGGGTGGTTCTTGCTCATGAACGTAGGTGATGGTCTGGGATTTATCGGTTCCGGCTTCTGTCGCCGTCGACGACGAGCATGCCGCCAGTAGCGCCGTTCCGGCCAGTGTCACTGCGGCCAGTGTCAATGTGGCCGGGACAGTGGCCTTGATCCGGTAGTTCACCGCGTGTATTTCCTTTCAGCACTGCATTGCAGGATGGGCTAGACCTCGACTGTGGCCTCGTTGAGCAGCGTTCCCGTCACATCACCCGACGCCGAGCGCGTTATTGAGGCCGATCGTGCGTGCACGGTGGTCCTCGTCGAGGCGGTCGCCGTTGCCGAAGAGTTTCTGGCGCAGCGTTCCCCGTGCGTAATCGCGTTGCGCCAGACCGCGTTCCTGCAGAACCGGGACAACGTGATCAACCCACTCGTCCCACCATCCGAGAGTGGTGATGGGGACGACATTGAATCCGTCGGCCCCGGCGGTAACCCACTCGGCGACATGATCGGCGATCTGCTCCGGTGTCCCCGCGAATCGCCCTGGCAGGAGGCCCTGATTGAGGAGATAGTCGCGCCACGAGACCGATTCCGGCTGGTCGAGTGATTGCGCGGCGGCGCGGAAGATGGACTGCACATGGTCGCCGAGCTGGGCGCGTGCCGCCAACTCCGATACCGGGGTTTCGGGATCGATGGAGGTGAGGTCGATCCCCGAACCTCCGCTCCAAAATGCTTGGAGTGCTTCGAAATCGATATTGTCTCGAAAGTACTGCTGTTTACGGGCGGCTTCTTCTTCGGTCGATCCGATGATCGTTGAGAGGGCGACGATCTTCTTCAGCGCGGTAGGGCTGCGTCCGGCCGCGACGGCGAGGTTGTCGAGCACGGCGATGTCGGCGCTGGCAGTCGCCGGCGAGATTGAGGGAAGGAAGGTGACTTCGGCGTTACGGACGGCGAAATTGCGTCCAGCCGGGGAGTTTCCGGCTTGGAAAAGTACCGGTGTGCGCTGGGGGGATGGTTCGACGAGGTGTGGTCCCTGTACCCGATACCGCTGGCCGACATGGTCGATGGTGTGGATCTTATCGGGGTCGAAGAATCTGTTGGTGCTCGTGTCGTGCAGGACGGCACCGTCTTCCCATGAGTGTTCCCAGAGCTTATAAGCGACGTCGAGATACTCCTGGGCCCACTGGTACCGCTCGTCGTGTCCGACGATGGTGTCGTAACCGTAGTTGCGGAAGCCGTTGCTGAGGTACGAGGTGACTACATTCCACGCGATCCGGCCGTGCGTGAAGTGGTCCAGGGAAGAGATTCGCCGTGCGAAGGAGAACGGGTGATCCTGAATGATGTTGCTGGTGACCGCTATTCCGAGATGTTCGGTGGCATGACCTAACGCTGAAACGATGGTGATCGGGTCGTTCTCGGGGAATTGAGTACCGGCTCGAATCGTGGTTGTGCCGTCGCCGATGTCGAGGTCGTAGACACCAACTACATCGGCGATGAACAAGGTGTCGATTCGTCCTCGTTCGAGTGTTTTGACCACGGCCACATACGGTTCAAGATCTTTGTAGCCATACTGCACCTGCCCCTCCGGCGTTCGCCAGTACCCGTGGCTGTGATGGTTGGGCGTCAGGTGCAGGAAGGCGTTATAGATGGGAGGCCTGGACATCGAAGAACCTTCTGGAAGTTAGGTGAGAGCACGCGGTCACGAACTGGGCCACAGAGCGTGACCGCCAACGATGCGGCAGCCGGCGATCACGCTAAGGCGACCCACCGAGTATGTGCAGGTAGCGGTGATACTTACAAGATCGCAGCCGTCTTACATTCAGTGTGAATTATTGCTTATTCACCGCGCG
>JASGFW010000144.1:0-8142 GCA_047605305.1 Gordonia sp. (in: high G+C Gram-positive bacteria) | reverse complement strand
GGCTCTCGTCGACGACATCGTCCTCGTCGGTCACCCCGAAACTGGTGAACGCGGTGTGTTGTGGCAGACGGTAGACGTCGCGGCCCACCACACTGTTGAGGATGCGTGCGTTACGTACCGCGCCGATATCCAGATTCGGTGCCGATGCCCCGTGGCTATGCAATTCGGCGTTGACGACGAAGATCCGACCGGCGAGTTCGGGAGTCACGGTGGCGATGGAGTGGTTGAACTCGATTACCGGCCGGCCGGCCGCATCGCGTTGTAGGTGATGTTCGATGGGAGCGATGAATTCGGGGTTGCGGTCGCGATATCCGGTCGCCGCGATCACCAGGTCGGTGACGTGTGCGAGCTTTGTATCGGTATCGCTGTGCCGTCCGTTGACGCGCACTTTGCCGTCTGCAAGCACCTCGACGCCTTCCACGGCGGTACCGTTGCGCAACTGCACCGGGCGCAGCTTGTCGGCGAGCTGACGACGATAGAGCAGGTCGTGCAGCCGGTCGAGACTGTCGGTGGAGATTCCCTTGTGGAACTGCCAGTGTCGGGGACGGATCTCGTCGCGCTTATGCTCGGGCAGCCCGTGGAAGTAATCCATATAGCGCGGAGTGGTCATTTCCAGTGACAATTTGGTGAAATCGAGTGGTGCGAACCACGGACTCCTCGTCCACCAGCGCACCGCCGGACCACCGGCCAAATTCGACTCAAGCAGGTCGATCACGATTTCCGCGCCGGACTGCCCGGAACCGATGACGGTCACGGTATCGGCGGCATAGGCCGCGTCGCGATGATAGAGATATTCCGAACTATGCACTACCGCAGGAGAATTAGCGGAGAGTGAAGCAGGGATATGTGGTTCGGTACCGATGCCCAGGACGATATGGCGCGCGCGTATCGATGCCGTTGCCGAGCCGCTGCGCGTGGAGACGATGAAGTATTCATCCTCGTCGTTCCAGTTTACCTCCTCGACGGTGGTGGAGAATCGCAGCGAATCGAGATTGGTGATCACCCACTGTAAGTACGCTTCATATTCGATGCGGGTGGGGAAGAATTCTTCACGCACGAGAAATGGGTAGAGCCGGTCGATATCGGCCAGATAGGCCAGAAATGACATCGGATGAGTGGGATCAACCAGCGTAACCAGGTCGGAGAGGAAACTGACCTGCAGTGTGGCATCGGGAAACATCAGTCCCGGATGCCAGCGGAATTCGTCGCGTGCGTCGACAACCAGTATGTCGAGATCGTCGATGGTTGAGGCCATCGCGGCAAGACCGAGGTTGAATGGTCCGCAGCCGATGGCCAGGATGTCGACGGTGTCAGTGGTACTCATGTGTCCTCAATCTCGCGTGAACCCGGGTTGGTGACATCCCTGTTCGGTGATAGCCCTGTTCGGTGATCTCCACGGTCGTCAATCTCACCGTGACGTCACCGAAACCGGGGTTTCTGTTTCGACTTCCAATGCAACCCGCAGAATTTCGTCGAACAGTGCATCGATGCTCCGTTCGCTCGTCTCCGGATTGAGCAGGGTCAGCTTGAGGCATACCCGTGTTGTCGTGCGATCGCGCGCGGCAACCTCGGTCCGCCCGATCAGTGCGGTGCCGGAACTGATCAGCCGGCGGCGTACCTCGCCGTTCACCGCGTCGCAATCATCACAGCGGTAACGGAATACGACGGTGGTCAAGGTCACCGGGGCGACCAGTTCCAATTGCGGTTCGTCCGCGATCCGGGCCTGCGCGTGACGAGCGAGTTGATGGCAGCGCTCGAGCATTGAGCCCAATCCGCCGCGACCCAGCGCCAGCAGGGTGGTCGCTACTTTCAGTACATCCGGGCGGCGCGTGGTTTGCAAAGTCAATCCGAGCAGACCCCCGAAGCCTTCTTCCTCGTCGTCCTCGGGATTGAGATATGCCACACTACGATTCAGGGCGGCGAACCGTTGCTGATCGGCCAGCAGCAGCACGCTCGCCGCGGCGGGCTGCCACCCCACCTTGTGCAGATCCAGCGTGATCGAATCCGCCTGGCCGATTCCCTCCAGTAACTGTGACAACGTCGGCGAGAACAGTGCGCCGAATCCGTAGGCGGCGTCCACATGCAGCCAGATTCCGTGGCGGCGGGCGATGGCGGAGATCTCCGGTAGCGGATCGACAGTACCGAAATCCGTGGTGCCCGCGGTGGCCACGATCGCGATGGGAGTGTGGGTATCGGCGCGCGCGGCGATGGCCGCCTCAAGTGCGCCGGGCGCCATTCGGTGATGCTCATCCACCGCTACCGCGACCACCGCGTTCTCTCCGAGCCCCAGTGCGGCGCAGGCCCGATGAATCGAAAAGTGGGCCACCGCGGAGCAGAACACTGTGGGTTGTCGCAGGGCGTGCACCCCGGTGCGCCGGATATCGAGTCCGTGTTGGCGTGCCGTTTCGTCGCGAGCGACGAGCATGCCGAGGAGGTTCGAGTACGACCCGCCGGGACCGAAGACGCCCCCCGCGGTGTCTGGCAGCCCGGCGAGTCGGGCCAGTGCCGAGATTGTCCAACGCTCCACCGCCAGCGTTGCCGGACCCGAATCATAGGTATCTAGAGAGGCATTGGTGGCACTGGCCAGGGCGTCGGCGATGACCGCGACGGTCAGCGGCGGCGGCTGCAGATGTGCGGCCACCAGCTGATGGGTCAGGTCCAGACCGTAGCGCGCGACGATATCGGCCATCCGGTGTAGTGCTGCGGTGGCGCCGATGCCTGATTCGGGTACCGCCGGCGTCCCGAGTTCCGCGGCCACCGCGGTCATCGTCTCATTCGGGCTGCCGGTGGGCAGGGGATCACCGTGGTGGCTTGTGTCGGTGGTCTCCGCCAGTTGTGTCAGCCCACGGCCAACCTCGGACCAGCCTGAGCCGGGCCGCGCGAAGAGGGTCATGAATTCTCCTCCGAATATGTGTATTGGTCGATGCGGCTTGCAATGTCGCGTAGTTGTGACCAGTCGGTGACGACGTCGATGTATTCCCCGCGCGCCCACAGCGGTGTCTGATCCTCGAAATGGGCTGTGCCGGGCGCTCCGCTCGCGCCCAGCGGCACAATCCAACGGCTACGGTCACGTTCACCGAGATCCCACACGTAGCGGGCCGTCGAACCGAGATTGCACGTGTGTATACCGAATCCGACGACGGCCGCGTTAGCGAATACACATTCGGCGTCGCCGGCAAGCGGATGTGGTGTGGGTCGCAGTGCCTTTGAGGTTTCCGGATACCGGGCGCTGATGCCCACGAGATCGAATCCGTGTACCGGTGCCAGGGTGTGCACCGATGACCACGTTGGTATTGTGTCGAGCGAATCGATCTGGGCAGCTAGTGAATCGAGCGCAGACCGGGTGAGGTCGGCGAGATCGATACCCAGGGCCGGCGTATGGGTGAGTACGGCTTCAATGGCCGCAGCCATCCGTGGTTGCGGTAAGAACCACGGATCAAAGACCGCGCCGAATGGGTGGGGGCGGGCGAGGCCGGCGAAGGCCGGATGTCCGGCCAGCCCGCGTACCAGATGGGTGCGCACCTCGGCGAATAGGTAGGCGTCGGTGCTGTCGGCTGCCATAAGCCGGTCCCAGCCCAGTATCCGATCGGCGATAGCACGGGCACCGTCGCTCAGCTCATCGGTGGTGGCGATAAGACGGCAAATCACCTCTGCCTGACCGAGTTTCACGTCGCGCGAGATCTGTTCGCAATCGGCGACCGAGATGGACTGATTCGGGGCGAGCAGTTCATCGATGCGGTTGGCTCGCAGTGGTGCCGTACATTCGGTGGAAACAGGCTGCAGCGGCGGACAATCGGGAATGCGTTGATTGGCGATCACCGAATACTGAGCGACGATCGGGTCGAATCGGGCTCCGTCATCGGCCCCGGCCTCGAGGTCGGCGTAGCCGTTCCAGCGAAAACGCGCATCCCATCCAGGTACCGGCAACCAGTAGTTTTCCGCGGCGCGCACGGGCATTGCTCCGGTCACATGATGGGTCACGGTGCCGTTCTCGTCGCCAATGACGATGCGATTGACGGGTTCGGCCCAACTGCGCAGCGCATGTGCCACGTCGGCGGTGTTACGGGCGAAGAGGAGATCCACAGATGCGTCGAAGGTGATTTTCGGATCATTGAGCATCGGGGTCCGTAGGCTCACTGCGGCACCGTCATCCGGATCGCCGAACACTACCGAACCGTTGCCTGTCCGGATGATGTCGACGGCGACCGGATCACCGTCACGCACCAGGATCTGTTCTGTGCTTACCTGGGCGGGCTCGTAACCCTGTGGACCATAGGCGCTTACCGTCGTGCCGTCGCGGTGCAGGCGTTCGAGGTAGAGATCCTGGTAGTCGCCCATTCCGTTGGTGATACCCCAGGCCACGGACCCGTTGTGAGCAAAGTGCGCAAGTCCGGGCACCCCGGCGAAGGAGAAGCCGATGGCGTCGAATTCCGGACAGGCGAGGTGGTTTTGCACGTACACCCCGGGTAACTCCAGGAAGCGATGCGGGTCGCCGGCGATTAGCGGGCTGCCGGTCGCCGTGCGTCGTGCCGCGATTCCCCAGGCGTTGCTGCCGGAGATCGCGTCACCGATCGTTGCGAGGTGTGAAGTATCTGAACGTGGAATATCGGACGCCGGTGTGCCGACCGACTGTAGGCCGACCGACTGGGGGCTACCGGCGAAATGCGCCACCACATCGGCGATGAAGTCGTCGTCGGGCAGCGGCGGAGCATCCTCGGCTCTGTCGGCGCCCTCGAAGTCGAACAGTCGCAACGCGTGTACACCGAGTGCGGTGCAGGCGTGGACCCGCCACATTTTGGTGGTGAACCGCCCGAAAAGAAGGTTATGCATGAGGAATACCGCGATCGGCGTCCATGGTTGCCAGCGGTCGGGCCGATGATCGAGTGTGTCGAACTCGACCGCGGCAGCCGAACGCACCGTGGCGTTGACACCATCGACGTAGGCGGTGATCAGCGCCTGCGTACGCGCGCTCGATGCGGTGAAGATCCGGCGGGCGGCATGATCGATCCGGGCGCGCCGGGCGAAAATATCCCAGCCCAGCGTATCGGCGCCGAATACCTGCGCGGTCCGTCCCTCGGCACGTAGCCGCATGAACTCGATTTGCCATGCGCGGTCGAGCCCGCAAGCCCGGCCCTGCCCGTAGAGCGCGCCTGCCGGCGATTGAGCGTGAATATGAGGAATTCCCCATTCATCCCGGATGATCTCGCCGTCGTGATCTGCGGGTGTCATGCCTGCGCCCCCGTATCCGGGGTTCCGGTAATAGGCACTATCGCAATGGGATTGATCAAACGGTGACTTTTGTCGATGATCGAGGCGTAGGAGTCCTCGATGTCGACCATCCTCCGGTTGTTGCCCAGTTGCAGCTGATTCATGTGGATGGCACCGAAATCCGCAGCGAACAGGTTCCATTCACTCAGTCGCTCGGATAACTGCGGGTGCGTCGTGGTGAAGTCGCGCACATCGTCACCCACAATCCGCCAGAAATCGCTGTCGGCAAGAACTTTCCGGGAATGCAACAGGGATGCGAGGGGACGTAGGAAATCGTCGAATACATCCGAGAGCACACCGAGGTTGCCGGTTTCGGCTGGCTTGTCGATCACCACTCGCCGACACTGCTCGGGTAGGTCGGTCGCGTCGCCATAGATGGAGACTTCCTCGCCGATGTCTTTGAGAATGGCACGCACCGGGATTCCATCGGCGACGATGAGGATGATGTTCTCGCCGTGCGGCGAGAATTTCAATCCGTATTGGTAGAGGAGATAGGTGATGGGACGCAGGTACGCTCGTAGGAAGCGGCGTAACCACTCGTGGGCGTCGGTACCGGAACTTTCGATCAGCGCGCAGACGAATGCGTCGCCGAGATGGTCGACATGCAGTAGGGCGGCCATCGTCATCAGTCGTTCGCCCTCGGCAAGGCGGGGGACGGGACTTTCGCGCCAGAGGGCGGAGAGGATCTTTCGATACTCCGATCCGGGGCGGGTGATTTCGGCGAAAACGGGACTGCGATAACCGATCGCGGCCACCTCGTAGATGATCTCGAATCCGATCGAGGTGAGGTATGCGTCGCCGCCGACCCGACGTCGCACCCAGTCGTTGATCAGCGGGGTGGTGCGCATGTAGTCCGCCGACATTCCGCGGGTGAATCCCATGTTGGTGATCGACAGCGACAGTTTCACGTAGTGGTTCTCGGGAGCGTCGATGTTGAACAGGGTGCGGATCGATTGTTGCGGCTGATAGCGGTCGGGGCCGTCGCCGAGGAAGACAATGTCCTGCGACGCGATGTCGGTGGCGTAGAGACGAGTCGCCTTTTCCCGCCATTGCCACGGATGGACCGGGAGATAACGATATTCGGCCGGATCGAGGCCGTTGGTGCGCAGTGTGACATCGAACTCATCGAGTGTGTGCTGGCCGAGTTCGCGGCGCAGTAGTACCCGATAGTCGACGTCGGACATCGTCGCCACGTCACAGTATTCGCTGCGCGCCGCCACCCAGTGCAGCCGAAACCGGTTGCCCGATTCGGGTGCGAAAGCAGCGATGTCTTCGGCGTCGAAGCCCAGCCGGCCAGCATTGGCCACGATACACGGGTGGCCCTCGGTCATTGTCTGTTCGATCGTCTGGAAGTCGGCGGCGGCCAAGTCGGCTGCGGCGATGCGCAGTTCGTCGGCCCGGCCGGCGCCGATACCCAGCGTGTTGATGAATTCCTCGAAGTAGGCGGCAACCGCGTCGGCGGCGATACCCAGTGTGCCGCGAATGTCGAGCATCAGGTTAATCGCGTTGACCGGTAACGTCTCTCCGTTGCGAATCCGACGAATGGAGGAATCATCGACGCACCAGCTGTCGAGGTTAAGGAGCTCGGCGGCGAAGTGGTATTCGGTCGCCCCATCGTCGGAGGTCACCAGATAGGTGCCCGGGCCGGTGGGGGTGGGGTGAAGCATACGTTCGTGACTGAATTCGGAGATGATCTTCTGTGCCATCCGCACGTGATAGATCTGCCAGTACCGGGATTGCCGTGCAGATGTCGGCGCCGCCGCCGTCATCGGAGTTCCTCTGTGCGCTGCGTGAGCGGTGTCGCGGCCAGCCGCTGGCCGCCGTCGGTCGCATGGATGAAATCGAGTCGTGTGCAATAACTTAGCCGGGCTATCTTGTTGCCTACCGGATAATCGCCGGCCACGTGGAAACCGACTGCCGCGTTGAGTCGATGGACCGCGCTGTTGCGTACATCCGGTTCGACGACGACGCGGCGTGCCTGTATCTCAAGGAACGCGATCCGCATGATGTGCAGCATTACCGCCCCGGTGAAGCCCGGCTGCGGGTTATCGGTATGGGCGACAAGCAGATGCATCCCGATATCACCGTCGGCGTGTACGTAGCCGGTGGTTGGGGCGGCGAGTTCACTGGTGTTCGGATCATAGAGTTCGAAGAGGAATTCAGGTTTATCCGCAAACGAACCTATGCGCATTCCGTATACGGAATCACCAGCAGCGGAAGCATTTTCGACTAACATCTGGCGCACGTCGGCGAGCGAATGGTCGAGCGAATCCCAGTATCGCGCCTTGGGGTGGGTGAGCCACCGGTGAACTGTTTCGGCGTCGTGGTCGGGGTCGATTCGGGTCGAGGACAGTTGGTGGTACGCCGGGAGGAATGAGGTCATGGTGTGCCCAGTTCATTTCTGGTCGGAGTGGCGGTGTGCTGTGCTGACCCAGGTCATCGTCCAGAACATGGAACCCGGGAATGAAAAGTTAGCATAGCCTATGCTATCTAAAGTCGGTCCAATCGGACTTCAGATATGGTTAGGATAGCCTAATTTTCGGCTGGTCGACTGAGGGAGGGCGCGGTGCCGGAACGGGGCGCGATGCAGGCGCACGAGGCGAAGTCGATAAGAGATGCGATGCCACAACACAACACGAGCTCAGAAGAGGACGTCGTGACAGATTCGGGTGTGATCACGCAACAGGCGATATTCAAAGCGGCGGCAGACGCCGCCGGGGGACTGGCTGGTACGGTCGGCGCGGCCATGCTCACCGGCCGTGGCGACCTGTCGGTCTTCGACGTGCAAACGCAGGAGTGGCACTCCGCTCGCTGGAGCGAGGTGTACGTACGTGCCATTGAGATCGCCCGCCAACTACAGCTCGACGCGGCCGC
>JASGFW010000143.1:0-8230 GCA_047605305.1 Gordonia sp. (in: high G+C Gram-positive bacteria) | reverse complement strand
AATTCCACAGTGTGCCGACCAGCGTGGACGGGTGATCGAGTATGACGAGTCTGAGGTCGGCGCGGAAATGGCCTGGCTGTTTAGTTCGACACTGAACGAGGTCGCCAGTCTCGGCCAGCCAAGCGCCCAATAAGAAACGCGCGACCCGTTGAGGTCACGCGTTTCCCGTTCAGCGCAGTCTGGCGTTACGGTCCGCTGCGCGGTGCCAGTTCAGGAACTGAACTCGAAGGAGGGGTACTTCGCTTCGGCTTCCTCGGTCAGTTTGCTGTCGTAGGTGCTGAGCCCGCCCAAGAAGAAGGCGCTGTACTTTTTCTTCCCTTCGATGTTGTCGTTTTGGATCCACGACTTCACCTTGTCGAAGACGGTCGCCTTCGAGATCTCCTGGACAGTCTCGGCCCAGCGGACCTGCGCGTCGGCATTGGCTTCGACCAACTGCTGGTCTCGCGCACGAGCCTCCTCCACCAATTGGGCGATAAAACCGACTTCCAGCTCGATCGACGGCAGCATATTAGCGAAAGGCCCTCCTGGCCCGGTCACGGTGAAGAAGTTGGGGAACCCGGAAACGCTGACTCCATAGAGGGCGTTCGACTCGTCTTTCCACGCATCGAACAATTTCACTCCGTCCCGGCCGGTGATGTCGATGTTGCGGTAGGCCCCGTCGACGCCGTCAAAGCCAGTCGCGTAGACGATGATATCGACATCGAAGGTCTGCCCGTCCGCCAATTTCAGACCGGTCGGCGTGATCTCCGCGATCGTGTTCTCACTGATGTCGACGAGAGATACGTGTGGCTCGTTGAAGGCTTCGTAGTAGCCATCGGCTGATAGCGGCCTGCCTCCGTAGAGTCCGGTGGGTTGGAGCAGCGCGGCCGTCGCTGGATCCTTGACGATCGAGGCGATCTTGCTGCGCACGAACGCTGCCGCAGTTTCGTTGGCCTCCTCGTTGACGGCGAGATCAGAGAATGTCTCGAAGAAGAAACGGAAGCCGCCGCCCTTATTCCAGACTCGCTCATATATCTCCTGGCGTTCTTCCTCGGAGACATCCAGGGCAGATTTACTGCCTTCGACGAATCCCATCGCGAAGAGTGAATTGAAGACGGTGTCCCAGATGGCGTCATAGTTGGCCAAGATTTCCTGCTTTTCTGCCTCGTCCACCTCACGGTTGTTAATCGGGACGACGTACTGCGCGCGGCGTTGAAAGACAGTGAGTTCCTTGACGAGAGGGTGGATCGTGGCCGCAATCTGGCTGCCGGAGGGCCCGGTGCCGATGATGGCCACCCGCTTATCGGTCACGTCGAGATCTTTCGGCCACCGTGCCGAATGGAAGGAAATGCCCTGGAAAGAGTCCTTACCCGGCACATTGGGTACGTAGGGGTTGGTGAGGATACCGAGCGCGGTCACGAAGTAGGTTGCGGAGAACTGCCGACCTTGGTCTGTGACGATGTTCCACCGCTTGGTCTCCTCATCGTAGTGAGCCGAAACCACGGTGTTATTGAAGATGTACTGGTCCACGATTCCGCTCTTCTCGGCGGTCTCGTGGATCTGCTCCTGAAGCTGCGGGGCCTTGAGGTAGCGCGTGTTCCAGTTCGGGGCGCTGCGATCATCGGAAAAGCGATACACCCAGGTCTCGGTGTCGGTCTGGGCGCCGGGATATTGGTTCCAATACCAGGCCCCGCCCAGGGCTGCGCCCTGCTCGATGCCAACCACTTTTTCGAGGCCGAGCTTATTCTTGAACAGATCGACGGTTCGAATGCCACCGAAACCGCCACCGACTACGACCGCGTCGACCGTCTCTACATTGACTGTCATGAGATTCTCCTTGGGATTTTCAGGCCAGATACACCGGGACGACCACCGACCAGTGTTCTGTGGCAATAAATCGCTGCCTAGTGTTTCAATCACGGCGGGTTCGAAGTATTACCACGCCCAAGGGATGAGCTGTTTTCGGCATCATCGGTAGAAAACGGTCGTTACCGAAACCAACTTTCACACCCGATGGTGTGCCCGAACGCGCGTCAGCGCCGAATGCGGCCGACCACCACGTTATGGCCGGGGCTGCGCAGACCTCCGGGGATCACATCGGCGTCGAACCAGCTCAGCTCGGGTGTGATGGCCAGCCCGATCTCGACCGGGTCGGGGCCGAGTACACAGACGACGCTCCAGTCTCCGCGGTGCATCGCGAACCAGCCGGCGCTCTCGTCGTAATCGACCGATAAGGAGGAGAACGATGGTTCTGTAAAGGCGGATTCGTGCTTACGTAGGGCGATTAAGGCCCGATAGAAGTCGAGTGTGCGGGCATGGGCGGGTGAATCAAGTTCGGCCCAGTTGAGTTTCGAGGAGCGGAAGGTCGTCCGGTCTTGCGGATCGGGGACGTCCTCGGTATTCCAGCCGTGTTCGGCGAATTCCGCGCGCCGACCGGAACGTACCGCATCGGCGAGCTCCGGTTCGGGGTGGGAGGTGAAAAATGCGAAAGGGGTTGATGCATCCCACTCCTCACCCATGAACAACATCGGCGTGAACGGTGCGAGCAGTATCAGGGCCGCCTTGATCGCTAACTGGCCGCCGTCGAGGTAGGTGCCGGGCCGGTCGCCGATCGCCCGGTTGCCGATCTGATCGTGATCGCAGGTGTAGGCCAGCAGTGCGGTAGCCGGGATATGGTCGGTCGGGATGGGCCGGCCGTGGTGTCGGCGGCGGAACGACGAGTATGTGCCATCGTGAAAGAAACCGCCGCGCAGCACTTTCGCCAAACTGGCGTAGCTGCCGAAATCGGCGTAATAGCCCTGCCGCTCTCCTGATACCGCCGTATGTACGCAATGATGGATGTCGTCATCCCACTGGGCGGTGAGCCCGTAGCCACCCGCCTCGCGCGGCGTGATCAACCGGGGATCGTTCAGATCGCTCTCGGCGATGAGCGCCAGCGGACGCCCGAGTTCGCGTGCCAATTCGTCGGTCGCGGCGGCAAGTGCCTCAAGTAGGTGTACCGCACGATGATCGACGAGGGCGTGTACCGCATCGAGTCGAAGCCCGTCGATGTGGAATTCAGTGAACCAGCGCAACGCATTTGCCAGGATATGGGCACGCACCGCATCGGAGTCCGGACCGGAGAGATTGAGTCCGTTACCCCAGCCGGTATCCGCGGTACTCAGGTACGGGCCGAAGTCAGGGAGATAGTTGCCGGATGGGCCGAGATGGTTGTAGACGACATCGAGGATGACGCCCAAACCGCGCGTGTGTGCGGCGTCAACAAACCGGGCGAGTGCGTCGGGCCCGCCGTAGGGTTCGTGTACCGCGTACCAGCCGACGCCGTCATAGCCCCAGCCGTATTCTCCGTTGAAGGCGTTCACCGGCATCACTTCGACGAAGTCGACGCCCAGTTCAGCCAGGTAATCGAGCCGGTCGATGGCCGAGTCGAGAGTGCCATCGGGGGTGAACGTCCCGATATGCGTCTCATAGATCACCGCACCATGAATCGAACGTCCCGCCCAGTGCGCATCGGTCCAGATACTCTCATCGACCCGATGCAATGCGGAAAGTCCGTGTACGCCGTCGGGTTGGCGGGCCGAGCGCGGGTCGGGGAGCGTTTTAGTCTCTCCGTCGGCGTTGATCAGCCGGAAACCGTAGCGACGGCCCGGTTGCGCATCACCAGCGTCGGGGGTTTGGGGATCGGCGACCCACCAGCCGTCGGCATCCTCGGCGGGCAGCATCGCGTGGCCCGGCCCGTCCGCGGAATCGGTCACCAGGACGACGCCAGTTGCGTTCGGAGCCCACACCCGAACCTCGCAGATGCGGCTCGGGGGGACGAAAGGCGCCGGGGCGTGCTGGGCGGGGGAGCAGCGTAACGGTGTCATGGGCATGTCCTGCCTAGTCGCGGGTGAGGATCGCGACCGGTCGCTGCGTGCGCAACTCGGCGAGATCGACGGTTCCGGTGTGTCGTGCCGTGCCGGCGACGTCGCGCCAGCTACCCGCAGGCAGATCGATGAAGGTCAGTGCGGCATCGTGGGTCAGACTATGCGTGAAGCGGGCCGTCACCACCACCACCTGCGGTCTCCCGGCGACGCCGCGGCTGAATGCCACCACGTGATCAGCGCCGGGACCGTCGGCGTGGATGGGTGTGTACTGGCCGCCCGGGCCGAATGCGCCGGGATGGGTGGCGCGCACGCGCAACGCGGTACGGATCAGCCGGGCCTTGGGATGATCCAGCGAGCGGTTGTAGTCGATCGCACGTCGGTTATCCGGATCGACGAGAGAATCCTCCCACCACTCGGTGCCCTGATAGATATCGGGGATGCCCGGGCCCAAGAGCGCGATAGCTTTGCGGGCCAGCGCCTCCTGCTGCCAGGCAGAGGCGATCCGGGCGACGAATCGGGAGATCGCCTCGGACGACGCACCCGAGGTCACCTCATCGATCCACCGGATCGTCCGGGATTCGAAGTCCTCATCGATGTCGGTCCAGGTGGTGTGCAGCCCCGCCTCGCGGGTGGCCTTGCGCGCATAGTCATGCAGACGCCCGCGCAGGGTGTCGGTCACCTCACCCGATCCCGCCGGTTCGCCGATCGGCCACACTCCGATGATGTTCTGCAACAGGAAATATCCGGTCAGGTTGTCCGGTGGTGGGTATCGCGACCACACCTCGTCCACCAGCAGCGACCAGCGCTGGGGGACCTGTGCCAGCAGCGCGATACGTGCGCGCACATCCTCGCCGCGTTTAGTGTCGTGGGTGGTTGACGCCGTCATCGCACGTGGCCAGTCCCGGGCGCGAATGATGTTGTGCGCGTGAAACTCCGTCAGACTCAGTGCCGGTTCGGCGGGATCGCTGCCGACTTCGAGTGCTGACACCAACCGTGCCGTCCGATAGAAGAGGCTGTCTTCGGTACTTTTCGCGGTGACCGCGCCGCAGGTTTGAGCCAGTCGGGAGGTCGCCGGCCCGGGTTCGGTGGTGGCCACGACTATGGTGCGCAACGCGTCGGCGAGATCGGGGCGGCGGGCGGCGATGGCGGCCGCGGTGTCGGTGAGCCGCGAGCGCAGGGCCGGATAGTCGGCCCGGTAGACACCCAGATCGGCGATGAGTTCGGCGGTCGCCTCTGTCACCGATTCGGCATCGACCGACGGATCTGTATCGGTGATCGCCCGGACGAGGCGCCGATGCTCGGTGGGGAACATGTTTCGCAGGGTCGCCAATTTGCCGTGGCGTGCCGCAGTTGTCAGCCATCGCGAGTCGCCAGCCACTCCGGTCACGCGTTCATGGATCTCGTCGAGTTCGATCACCCCGGACGGTGCGGTGAACAGTGCGTCGATCACCCGCATCTGGTCATATCCGGTAGTGCCGTCCACGGGCAGTGTCGGCTCAAGCGGTTCGTCGGCGGCCAGGATCTTCTCGATGAACAACAACCTGTCGGCGCCGATATCGCCGCGCAGACGGTCCAGATAGTCCTGCGGCGCCCACAAACCATCTGGATGATCGACGCGGACACCGTCGATGAGATCCTCGTCGATCAGTGCACGCAGCAAGGCATGGGTTGCGGTGTAGACGGTGCGATCCTCTTGGCGGAGCCCGGCGAGTTCATTAATGGTGAAGAAACGTCGGTAGCCGATGAGTCCGCTATCCCACGGCACTAGCCGATAATGCTGGCGCGCATGCACATCGGCGGCAGAGCCGCCAAGAGTGCCGGGGGCCGTCGGATAGGAGTGGTCAAAATAATGCAGTACGCCGTGTGTGTCGATGCGTAGCGGAGAGAGATCGCCGTCGGAGGCGAGGACGGGTAGCGCTAGTTGACCGTCGCATCCGTTATCGGCGGAGAAGTCGGCGTCGAAATACGAGGCGTATTTCGATTGCGGACCATGACGCAGCACATCGGCGAACCATGGGTTACGCAGCACCTGCGCGACGCCCGTGTGATTGGGCACGATATCGATGATCAGGCCGATGTTGTGGGCGCGCGCTTGCCTGCGCAGGTCGCGCAATCCGTCGATACCGCCGAGCCCGGGTGCTACCTGCGGTGGCGGCACCCAGTCGTACCCGTGGGTGGAGCCGGGCATCGCGGTGCCGATCGGCGAGAGATATAGATGACTGATGCCAAGGGTCCTCAGCTGGCCGAGTATCGCGGCGGTGTGCGCGAAACCGAAATCCGGCGTGAGCTGAATGCGATAGGTGGCTAGCGGTTCGGGCCGGTGAGACATGGGCTCAGGCGATCGCTCGCAGCACGAGCAATGAACGCCCGGCGATGCTCACCGTGGAGCCGCAGGCGGCGGAGGTCACCGAGGATTGTCCGGTGGGATGCTTCGTGCTGAGCACCCCCTCCCACTCCCGGGCGAGGCGTTCAGACGGCAGCGTGAAGTCGATATCCTCATAGTGGGCGTTGAAGAAAATCATGAAGCTGTCATCGGAGATCACCTCGCCTCGTTCATCTTTTTCGGCAATGCCGTTGCCGTTGAGGAACACCGCGAGACTCTTGCCGAAGCCGCTGCCCCAGTCGTCATTGGTCATCTCCTGCCCAGACGGAGTGAACCAGACGATGTCGAGGGCGTCGTCGCCCCAGCGAATAGGTTTTCCGGCGAAGAAACGTCTGCGCTGGAATACCGGATGCCGCGCGCGTAGTGCGATGGCCCGACGGGTGAATTCCAGCAGGTCGGAGTTCTTTTCGGTTAGTGACCAATCCATCCACGCCAACGGCGAATCCTGGCAGTACACATTGTTATTGCCGAGTTGTGTGCGGCCGATCTCATCGCCGTGGGCGAGCATTGGCGTACCCTGCGACAGGAATAGTGTGGCCAGGATATTGCGTTGCTGGCGGGCGCGTAACTCGAGCACCTCCGGATCGTCGGTGGGCCCTTCCACTCCGCAGTTCCATGACCGGTTGTGACTCTCCCCGTCGCGGTTGTCTTCACCGTTGGCGATGTTATGTTTTTCGTTGTAGGACACTAGGTCTCGCAGCGTGAAACCGTCATGGGCGATGACGAAGTTGATACTCGCCGACGGACGCCGGCCGGTGGCCGCATACAGATCCGACGATCCGGTCAGGCGAGAAGCGAACTCGCCCAACGTTGCCGGTTCACCGCGCCAGTAGTCGCGGACGGTGTCGCGATATTTTCCGTTCCATTCGGTCCACAGCGGCGGGAAGTTACCCACCTGATATCCACCCTCGCCGATATCCCACGGTTCGGCGATCAACTTCACCTGCGAGACCACCGGATCCTGTTGTACCAGATCGAAGAACGCCGAGAGTCGGTCAACATCATGCAGTTCACGGGCGAGTGTGGAGGCCAGATCGAAGCGGAATCCGTCGACATGCATTTCGAGTACCCAGTAGCGCAGTGAATCCATGATCAGCTGCAGCGTGTGTGGATGACGTCCGTTGAGACTGTTCCCGGTGCCCGTGTAATCCATATACAGGGCGGGCTGGTCGTCGACGAGACGATAGTACGCCCTGTTGTCGATGCCGCGGAAACAGATCGTCGGCCCGAGCTGGTTTCCTTCTGCGGTGTGGTTATAGACGACATCAAGGATGACCTCGATACCGGCGTTGTGGAATGCGCGGACCATCGCTTTGAACTCGGTGACGGCGCTGGCCGGTTGTTGCGGATTCGAGGCGTATTCCAGATGCGGCGCGAAGAATCCGAAGGTGTTGTAACCCCAGTAATTACGTAAGCCTTTGTCGCGCAGCACGAAATCCTGCATGAACTGATGTACCGGCATGAGTTCGATCGCGGTGACGCCAAGGGACTTCAGATGATCGATGATGACCGGATGGCAGAGGCCGGCGTAGGTGCCGCGCAGATGTGCCGGCACATCGGGATGGGTGGCGGTCATGCCCTTCACATGCGCCTCATAGATCACCGTCTGGTGATACGGGCGTCGCGGAGAGCGATCATGCTGCCAATCGAAATACGGGTTGATCACCACCGACAGCATGGTGTGGCCCAGCGAATCAAGTTGCGGCATAGCATTATCGGGCTCAGTAGCTGTGGCTGGCGCAGGGAGCTCGGCGGGCGCGGTGGCTTCGGGGAGTGATACGGATTCTGCTTCGGTGGACGCGGCAGCCTGGGTGTCGGTGTGCTCTGCCGCGGCGTCTGGTGCGATTTCGGCCTGCTCGGGTGCGGGTGGGCTCACCTCGGTGGGTTCCGCATCGCCAACCGTCGGGAGTGTGTCGGTGGGCGTGGTCGGCTCGGCGGGTCCAGTCTCGGTCTCTGGCTCGGGCGCAGCTGCTGACTCGGGCACAGCTGTTGGCTCGGGCAC
>JASGFW010000142.1:0-8402 GCA_047605305.1 Gordonia sp. (in: high G+C Gram-positive bacteria) | reverse complement strand
AGCTCACTGTGATCACCCAACGGCCGACTCCGTGGAGAGTTCGATGAGATCCTGGGGCGGCGCGGCCGTGCGCGTAAACCGCAGGTTCTCGTAGTCGGCAACGTCCTCGTTCAAAAACTTGCGATCTTTGTAGTAGCTCATCGCCATCGTCCAGGGCGCTTGGGTTCCCTGCCGAGGTAGTTGATCGGTGACACGCTGGATGTAGCCTGCTCCGAAGTCAAGGGCGGGCCGAGTTTCGGCGCCCGCATCGATAACCGGCTGGACCTCCGCGTATCCGCGCCGATCCATGTACTTCACGAGTCGACACCAGTACTCGCACACCAATCCGATCTTCAGCGTCCACGACGAGTTGGTGTACCCGATCGCCAGCACTAGATTCGGGATGCCGCTGAGCATCGTGCCGCGATACATGACATGGTCCCTGATCACCACGGGAACACCGTCGATGGCAAGACTGATCCCACCGAATAGCCGCACATTGAGACCCGTCGCGGTCACAATGATGTCGGCTTCGAGTTCGTTACCGCTCTCCAGCAGAATCCCGGTCTCGGTAAATGTCTTGATCCGGTCGGTCACCACCGACGCTTTGCCCGTACGCAACGTACGGAACAGATCCCCATCCGGTACCGCGCACAGCCGCTGATCCCACGGATTGTAAGGCGGATTGAAGTGGGTATCGACGTCGTAGCCCTCGGGAAGCAAGGCCGCGTTGATCTTTCGAATCGCCTTGCGCGCGGTCTTCGGAAACCGTTGGCAGGTTTCGTATAACAGTCGCTGCTGTGCGATGTTTTTGACCCGGGCGAGGGCATATCCGCGCTCATCTCCCAGCACTTTACGACCAATATTCGCGATCGGATCATGTTTGGGAAGCGGCACAATGTATGTCGGCGTCCGCTGCAGCATCGTAATGTGCGCGGTTTTGTCGGCCATCGCCGGCAGCAGCGTCACCGCGGTCGCTCCGCTACCGATCACCACCACTTTCTTGCCGGCGTAATCAAGATCCTGTGGCCAGTGCTGCGGATGCACAATCCGCCCCGTGAACCGATCAGCACCCTCAAATACCGGCGTGTAGCCCTCGTCGTAGTTGTAATACCCGGAACCGGCGTACACCCACCGCGCCGTGATCTGGAATCGCTCACCGGTGTCGCCGCGCTCCACATCGGCGGTCCACAACTGATCTGCGGTAGACCAATTCAGCGCCACCACCTTGTGCTGTAACCGAATATGTTCGGTCAACTTGTCCTCGTCGACAGCCTCGTGCAGGTACTTCAGAATCCGGTCGGCATCGGCGATCGACTGCTTGTCAACCCACGGCTTGAACTCGAATCCGAAGGTGTGCAGGTCGCTATCGGATCGGATGCCGGGGTAGCGAAATAGATCCCAGGTGCCGCCAATAGATTCGCGACCCTCAAGAATCGCGAAGCGCTTATCGGGCAGCAGTGTGGTCACGTAATGTCCGGCGCCAAGCCCGGATAGGCCCGCGCCGACGATCAGAATGTCGAGTGATTCAACAGGTGTGGCTGTGGTGGGCACCCGCGTCTCCTTCGGTGTTCACGCCGAGCCATATGACATCCGGCGTTGTTATATTCCACCATCCTCCGGTAACCGAAGTCACACCAGGGGCAAAGTGCCCATAGTAATCCGCATCAACAGTGCATAATGTTCGCATGAGGGATGCGTGGCCCACACCGTCACCGCAGGTCAAAGACCTCATCCGACGCGCCGCCACGCTTATCAGCGACCCGGCGCCCGAGTGGGTGGACCAACTCCACGCCGCCGCACTCGGCGGGATTCGCATGAAGGCTGTCGCCGACGACCCCGTCCTCGCGGAAGGCACGCGGCGCACCAATCTCGCCAACGCCCTCCGCTGGGCCCGACATAACATCGCGCATCCCGGCGAACGTGTACCGGCTGCGATCACCCCCGAGATACTGAGCGCGGTACGCGATCTCGTCCGCAGAGGCCTCGGGGAATCCGCACTCGACGCATTCCGTACCGTCCAAGCGGTCGCCTGGCGACGATGGATGGATATCTGTTTCACGCTCACCGACGATCCGCGCGTGCTGCGTGAGGTGTTCGACGTGACATCGCTGTCGATCTCCACCTTCATCGAGGACACTGTTGCGGCGATGAGCGAGCGCATGCAATCCGAGCGCGACGAACTCACCCGAGGCACCCACGCTCTCCGTCGAGAAGCCCTCACCCTCCTCCTCGAAGGTGCACCCATCCCGATAGCGCGCGCCGAGGGGCAGCTTGGCTATTCGCTCACCGGCGTCCATACGGCCCTCGTCCTCTGGACCGACGAGCCCGAGGCCGCCGCGACACTAGAGGCCGAAGCGGAGGCGGTGGCGGCGTCGGCGGGTTGCGAGACCCGTTTGACCATTAGCGCGAGCGCGGTATCCATGTGGATGTGGCTCCCCGTGGACGGCGCCGATATTCCCGCGCACACCCCGGCACCGTCCGTGCGCGTGGCGATCGGGCGCGGCGGAACGGGTGTGGGTGGTTTCCGCAGCAGCCACTTCCAGGCGCTCACCACTCAACGGGCACTATCGCAGTTGGGCGGTGAGCATCGCATCGCCCGTTTCGACGATGTTCGTCTGGTCTCCCTGATCACCGCCGCCGGAGACGATTCCGATGATTTCGTCACCGACACCCTCGGTGAACTCGCCACCGCCGACACCGGACTCGTCGACACCGTGAGGACATGGATCATGCTGCACTGCAACACCTCCCGCACCGCAGATAAGCTGTACACGCATCGCAATACCGTCATCAGGCGGCTCGCCCGCGCCGACGAACTCCTCCCCCGGCCCCTCGCAGAAAATATTCTCGACGTTGGTGTGGCACTTGAGGTACTGCACTGGCGGCGGTGAGCGGCTCGACAAACCCCAGCGAGCTTGCAGAACAAAACCAGCCTACTAATGTACGCAGTGTGAATTTCGTTCCGGACTTAACCGAGTACGTACTGGCCCATACGGTCGTTGCCACAGATGACGCAGCCATGACCACTGAGCCTCCACTGTGACCGCCCACCCACCGTCCGAAAATCTTATTTCACCGGATGCGTGCGCGGACGATGCGCACCGCACCGCGCTGATCGACCAACTGCGATCGCAGCATCGGGCTGCCCGCGGCGTCGTGTTCAACATCATCGTGACGCTCATCGACGTGGGCGGTGCGATACTCCTGTTCCGCGTCGCACGCGACGCCGGTGCGTCGGAGTTGACGGCCTACCTCGCGGGGTGCATAGCCCCGATCATCGGCGCCATCGTGGTATGGATCAAGGCACGGAAGTTCAGTGGCGCCTCAGCGGCAATTTTCGCCTTCACCGCACTCTCGGCGATCATCGCGGTGGTCGGCAGTTCCTCACCGAAAATACTGCTCTACAAAGACTGTGGGTTCCATGCAATAGTCGGACTGATTTTCATCGTGTCCTGCCTATTCGGCAAGCCGTTGGTTTTCCATCTCGCGCAACGGTATTCGACCGACGGCACACACGAGGGGATGCAGGTTTTCGACATGATGTGGGATGCATACCCTCGTTTCCGACGCGCGATGTACCAGATCAGTGTCATATGGGGTGTGGTTTATCTGGCGCAGGCCATCGTGACGGCGGTGATCATCGCCGGTAATTCGTTCGACGCCGCATACGCGTGGAATCACGTCTTGCCGTTCGTCGCGACCGGAATCGCCATCACGTTGACCATCGTGATCGCCCGCCGGACGCAGTCCGCGATCAACGCGGGGCAGATTTCCTGACGACTGCTCAACCCGTACCCATCCGGAGCGTGAACAGCTCCCACACTTCCTTTTGATCTTGCGCCCACGGGTCGTAGACGAAGGGAGCATGCCGCAACGCCATCCCGGCCTGCCGCGGGGTGCGGTTGGCTTTGAACCCGTTACACGACTTACACGCGGCCACTTGATTACCGAAAGTGCTCTTCCCGCCAGCTGACACCGGAACAATGTGGTCGACGGTGTCGGCGGGTCCCTCGCAGTAGGCACAAATCCATTGGTCGCGACGCAATATGGTGCCATTCGACGCATAGGAGTCCATTGTTTTCCCGGCAAACGGCCGGTACGCGTCGCGCTTGATAGCCACCACCTTGTGGATGGGCTGTGTCAGCGTCGGCGAGTGCACCACCCTCACCAGTGGGGTTCCCTCGACGTTACGGGCAACTCCGGTGGTCAGCAGCACCGCCGCCCGCCGCCAGGTCACGCGGGCAAGAATCTGTAATCCGGCATTAGTAACGAAAATGGTCATGACCGTTCCCCTGATACGTGGCAGACGTTTGTCTACGCCGTCGGAAAGTTCAGTCGAGTTTGCCTAGCTAATGCTTCAGGTCGATGTTCCGCATTGCGCCACCTCCTCTCGAGAGCCATTTGCCAGTGTGCCACCAGCTTCGCGTCACGTCAGTGCAACGCCATAAAGCGCTCACGTTAATCAGCGCGGTTCTCCCGGTCTAGCGATATTGCGCCCACGTCAATCGCAACCGCCTGAATCTTCGGTTAAGCGGTTTCCATTTAGCCGATTCGGCATCGGCATCACTGCGCTGGGACGGGACTGATTCTGCCCCCGATTTCGACAGCGGTGAGCGGCGGGCGTCACTCGCCCTTACTAGGCAGCTTCCCCCCAAACGTCGCGGTCAACGGCGCGCCGCGCGTGAACAGGCGGGCGGGACGGCCACCGCCGACCCGGGTTTCCGGATTGCCCAGGGCGTCGATTTTCGGTGCGAGTAACGGCTGCACCCGCCTGTTGAAGGAGTCGCGCATGAGTCGACGGCCGAGAATCGCCTCGTGTAATTCCCGTAATTCGGAGAGTGTGTAGGGCTCGGGCAGCAAGTCGTCGGGATCGGGACCGTCCTCATAGCGTTCACGAAGATTTCCGGCTGCCGCCGCAATGATTTCATCGTGGTCGTAGCGCAGGTGTTCACCCGAAGCCAGGTGGCCGCATACGTCGAGCGGTGCCAATTCACCGGTCATATCGCGCAGTTGCGCGACGGGTAGTGCGATGGAATGCGCGATCGAAATCGTCCACCCGCGCGGATCCCTGTCAGGGTCGCTGAACACCGCGAGCAGATGTGGTCGGACACGATCAGGTGAGAGGCCGAGTTTCAGTTCAAGAACTTCGCAGACCGTTTCTGCTACGGTGCGCCGTTCCCGGATGAAACGGCCCGGTAGTGCGGCGGCTCCCGTCTCGGGATCGCGTTGAATCACAACGTGCAGACTGGCATCCACGACGGTCAGGACTGCGATATCAACGGCGACACTGGGACGCGGATAGTCGACGAGACGCGTACGCGAAGTGACTGGCACACCCACAGACTATGCGAATATTTGCGCAAAGTAGTAAACTCAAAACTGCGAAAAGCCACATCGGTCCGGCGCCGAGGTGGGAAAGGATTCCGAAATGATTCTCACTCCTGCGCAATCAGACCGCGCCGCAGGCGTTCTCCTCGGCACCGCGGTCGGTGATGCGCTCGGTGTGCCCTATGAGTTCGCGCCGCCTCTCGCCGCTGACGAGATTCCCGTCATGAAAGGCGGCGGCCTGGGCCCGTTCGAACCAGGCGAATGGAGCGACGACACATCCATGGCGATGGCTATCGCAGACGTGGTCGCGACCGGTGCAGACCTCACCTCGCCCGATGCCCTCGACGCGATCGCCACCAACTTTCTGCGGTGGCTCGACGACGACCCGCGCGACATCGGCAACCAGACGAGCGCCGTCCTATACGGCACCCGGCACCGCCTGGACGCCGAACCCGGCATCCCTGCCGGCCTGGCCATGCGGGAAGAGGCGCTCAGCTATTCGGCCACACACCCAAGATCGGCGGGAAACGGCGCGCTGATGCGTACCGCCCCGGTCGCGCTGGCCCATGTGGATAACCGCGTGACCTTGGCAGCTGCGGCCCGTGCAGTCGCCGGACTCACCCATGCCGACGCCTACGCGGGCGACTCGTGCGTACTGTGGTGTGAGGCGATCCGCGTGGCAGTGATCGAGGGACATATCGATGTGCGCAGCGGCCTTGATCTACTACCCGATGACCGGCGTCGAGAATGGTCAGAATGGCTCGATGACGCGCACACCCGGCATCCAAACAGCTTCGCGCCCAACGGATATACGGTAGTGGCGTTGCAAGCTGCGGCTGCCGCGATCATCCAGACGCCGGTCCCCGCCGACATCCCCGAAAATCATCTCCGCGACGCCCTCTATACCGCGATCCGGATCGGACACGACACCGACACCGTTGCGGCTATCGCGGGCGGTCTGTTGGGTGCTCGGTGGGGTGGCGCGGCGGTACCGGAGAATTGGCGGCGGGACGTATTCGGGTGGCCGGTAGTGGACGGGAAACCGCGACGGTTTGGGTAATCGGCGTAGCGACTTCCACCTCTGGGCACCATTCGCGGCATCGTAATCACTCACCAAAGATGTTGCAGCGCACCGTATTGTGGCAATCCTCTCCGAACATCCGCACACGGTGCCACGCTCTGAGTACGCGCACGCAGCAGTATCGCGCGGCACCAGAGAACCGGGAGTAGCCATGCAAAGCACCATGCAAGACGTCCAACTGTCGATCGCCCAAATTCTTCGACATGGAAGCACCGTCCACGGCGATGCCGAGGTCGTCACCTGGCAGGGAACCGATGCGCGTCGGCGGAGCTACGCTGATGTCGGCCGACGCTGTGCTCAACTGGCCCACGCCCTGCGCGGCCTTGGAATCGACGGTGACCAACGCGTGGCGACATTCATGTGGAATAACGCCGAACACCTCGAAGCCTATCTTGCGGTGCCGGCAATGGGCGCGGTGCTACACACCCTCAATATCCGGCTGTTCCCCGAGCAGTTGATCCATGTGGCCAATCACGCCGAAGACCAGATCATCATCGTCGATCCCTCGCTACTTCCCCTGCTGAATCCACAACTGCCGCAACTGGCCACGGTGCGCCACATCATCGTCACCGGCGATGCAACCAGCAGTGTCGAAGCGCCCAACGGCGGTGTCGAAGCGCCCGCCGGCGTGGCGGTCCACTCCTACGAGGCACTACTCGCCGAGCAGCCCGTCACCTTCGACTGGCCCGAAGTCGACGAACGCTCCGGGGCCGCGATGTGTTACACCTCAGGCACCACTGGTGACCCGAAAGGTGTTGTGTACTCGCATCGTTCGATCTATCTGCACTCGATGCAGGTCTGCTCTACCGAAGGCCCCGCACTCACCCAGGGCGACCGAGCACTGGCCGTCGTGCCGCAGTTTCACGCCATGGCATGGGGTTTGCCGTATTCGGCTTTCATGGTCGGGGCATCCCTGATCATGCCTGATCGGTTCCTTCAACCCGCACCGCTCGCCGCGATCATTGAAGCCGAGAAGGTAACGTGCGCCGCCGCGGTGCCGACGATCTGGCAGGGTCTGCACCAGCACCTTCAGAAACACCCGCAAGATATCTCCGGATTGCGTGACGTCCTCATCGGCGGGTCGGCCGTTCCGCCGGCGCTGATGCATACCTTCCAGGACGATTACGGCGTCGAGGTGCTCCAAGGGTGGGGCATGACCGAAACCTCCCCACTCGGGTCGGTATCGCGGGCGCCAGCCGGCACCACCGGTGAGGAACGCTGGCATTACCGCTACACACAGGGCCGATTCCCCGCTTCCGTGCAGGCGAGGATCGTCGATGACCTCGGAGCGGTGCTACCCCATGACGGCAAGACCGTCGGCGAGCTGGAGGTTCGCGGACCGTGGATCACCGGCTCCTACTACGGCATCGATGCCTCCGATAAGTTTCAAGACGACTGGCTGCGCACCGGTGACGTCGGCGCGATCACCCCCGACGGCTACCTCACCCTCACCGACCGCACCAAGGACATCATCAAATCCGGTGGTGAGTGGATCTCCTCCGTCGATCTGGAAAACACCATCATGGGACACCCCGACGTCATCGAAGCAGCCGTCATCGCAGTACCCGACCCACAATGGGATGAACGCCCCCTGGTGGCCGTGGTGCTGCGCGACGAGTCAGCGGCCACCCCCGAATCCCTACGAGAATTCTTGTCCGACAAGGTCGCACGCTGGCAACTACCCGAGAACTGGACCGTTATCGACGAGGTTCCCAAAACCAGTGTCGGCAAATTCGATAAAAAGCGGCTGCGCTCGCAGTACCACGACGGCGGGCTTGAGATCACGCGGTTGTGAGACGCCCTAGACACGCCCTCAGGGTTGGAGGTTTATCCACAGATTCGGGTCGGGTTGAGGCGTTTCGCCGTTTTTGTCAGTGCCGAAGGGTAATGTTCTTCGTATCGAACATTCGTTCGGAATTGATCGAGACGGGGGAGGTCAAGGCCATGGTCGAGGCGCTGCTCGCCCTACCCGATGGGCCGTCACCGTGGGTGGGGTTGGATATGGCGGCCC
>JASGFW010000141.1:0-8412 GCA_047605305.1 Gordonia sp. (in: high G+C Gram-positive bacteria) | reverse complement strand
GCAGACCAGCGCCACTGTGCCGAAACGGGCCCGCAATGTGCCGAGCAGTCTCACCTCGTCATCGTCGGCCGACGACGACGGCTCGACGACAAGCAAGCCCACACCGGCCGCGTCGGGTCCGCTGGTCACCGGGCGGCCGGGCTGAGACTGGTAGCGGCGCACAACCAGAGCCGGATCGCTGGGTCGGATCGCACCGACCGTGCCGAGCACATCGATCAACTCGTCGGTGTCGACGCCATCCACCGCGGCAACCGCGACCACCGTCCCATCGCCGGCGACCGCGTCAGCATCGAATCCGACGAGTCGGCGCACCTGTGCATACAGTGCGGCGTCAGAAGCTGGGCCGGAGCCGGCCGCAGCCTCCCCGATTGTCGCCGTCTCACTCATTCGATCACCCGCCACCGGCACCGAGAAGTTCCTCGATCGCGTCGCGATCGTGGCCGGCCGCGGCCGCGCGTTCCAGCGCACCACGCAATTCGACCCCACGCCAGTAGCGCACCCGTTCGACGAGGCCGGCGATCGCGGCGCCCACCCCGTCGATGCCGCTGTATCCGCGCAGTGCGTCAGCCAGTGATTGCGGGTCGGCGGCCGCGGGATGCCCATCCCGGATGAGCGCCATCGCAATGTCGAGACCGTAGGCGTCCACACGCCGCAGCAATCCGACCCGCAGTCGTCGTTCGTCGGAGCCGGGCGGACACCCCGCGAGGAAATATGCCGACATCGACGGCATCTGCGCACCCGCGGCGACCAGTTCACGCAGCAACTGCAACTCGTCGGCCGACACTGCCGCACAGGCCAGCAACGGCGATACCGGCAGCACTGACCGTCCGAGCGCGGCACCCGCTTGTGCGGCCATCTCGGCGGCGACCTGTGGTTCGCCGAAGGTGTCCGCTTTTCCTAATACGACGATCGTGCGATCCGCGGGGAGCGCACTCAGCAACGCATGGTCGGTGCGACGCGGCATCCCGGCGAGCAGCATGATCCACAGATCGGCGTCGGCAGCGGCCGCCGCCTGCTCGCCGGGGCCGATCGCGGTCACCGACAGACGTTCACGCAGCGCCCGCGCCAGTGTGTCTCGGCCCACTCCGGCACGCCCGCACACCATGACGGTGAGTCCGCGACGGTACCGGGCCGACGCTGCCGCGAATTCCGCAGCTGCCGCCGAACCGGGCGGCAGCAGATTGTGGAGTTCGCCCTGTTCGGCGGCCCGCGCGAGCGGCTGCGACAGAACTGTCACCGCGCCGACCTCCTGACATCGTCGAAATCGTTATCACATCGCCGCCCGACCGCTGCGTATCGGGAATTTCCCCTGGTCGCAGGGTAGCCCCAGTCGGGTGG
The DNA here is from genome assembly GCA_047605305.1 of Gordonia sp. (in: high G+C Gram-positive bacteria). Lineage (GTDB taxonomy): Bacteria > Actinomycetota > Actinomycetes > Mycobacteriales > Mycobacteriaceae > Gordonia. The sequence continues at coordinate 7,074 of JASGFW010000141.1, read as the reverse complement.
GGTCGGCTGCGCATTACCCACAGTCTGGGTGTCGGGGTGTGCGCACCGCGCGCGATGCGCAACGATGGACCGGTGAACATCAGTCCCGACGCTCCGCACACGTCGAGCGAACCCGACACCCGGGCGGGCGAGGACACGAGCGACCCGATTGCGCTCGCCCGCTCCCGCAGATATCCGCGGGTCACCAGTTTCCGCTTTCGCCGGGGCGCGCTTACCCCCGGTCAGCAGCGCAATTGGGACAGCCTGTGGCCGCAACTCGGGCGGGATCTGTCCACCGATCCCGCGGCGGCTCCCGAACCGACCCTCGACCTCGACGACCTCTTCGGGCGGCGTGCCCCGCGGGTACTTGAGATCGGCAGCGGCACGGGCATCTCCACCGCGGCGATGGCCGCCGACGAACCCGACATCGATGTGCTGGCCGTTGAGGTCTACAAACCGGGACTGGCTCAGCTCATCGGCCTCGTCGATCGCGGCGGGCTCACCAACGTGCGGTTGATCCGCGGCGACGGCGTAGTAGTACTGCGTGAACTCATCGCACCCGCCAGCCTGACCGGAATCCGCCTATTCTTCCCCGACCCATGGCCCAAATCACGACATCACAAGCGTCGCTTCGTTCAGCATGGCACCGTCGAGCTCATGGCCGAACGACTCGTGCCGGGCGGAGTCCTGCACATTGCCACCGATCACGCCGAATACGCCGAATGGATCGCCGAGATCCTGGCCACGCAGGATCCGACCACCACCCACGTCATACCGGCGACCGCACCCGCACCGATCTCGCTGACCCGCCCCACAACCAAGTTCGAGGGGCGCGCACAGCGCGAAGGTCGCGAGGTCAACGAGTTCGTGTACGTCCGTCCGGCCGCACCCAACACCCAATCCGATGGGACTCCCACATGAACGACGCGATCAGCACCGCCGACATCCCTTTTGCCGACACCATCTCGGGCCGCAGCAAAGACCCGCGCGTGTTGTTGGTATGGGATGCGCCGAATATGGATATGGGTCTTGGTGCCCTGCTGGGCGGGCGGCCCACCGCCGCACACCGGCCGCGATTCGACGCGCTCGGGCGTTGGCTGCTGGCCCGCACCGCCGACATTTCGTCGACTACCGCACCTGCGGGCAGTGCCACCGGCAACGGCGGGCAGGCCCAGACCGCCGCGATCGAGCCCGAAGCGACAGTATTCACCAATATCGCCCCCGGCAGCGCCGACGTGGTGCGACCGTGGGTGGACGCGTTACGCAATGTCGGATACGCGGTGTTTGCCAAGCCGAAACTCACCGACGATAGCGACGTCGACGCGGACATGCTCGATCACATCGAACTCCGCAGGCACACGGTTGGGCTCGCCGGTCTGATTGTGGCTTCCGCGGACGGCCAGGCATTTCGCGAACCGTTACTTGAGATCGCCGCCGCGGGTGTACCGGTGACGGTTATCGGTTTTCACGAGCACGCCAGTTGGGCGTTATCGTCGGATGAGCTGGAGTTCATCGATCTGGAGGAGATCCCGGGAGTATTCCGGGAACCGCTACCTCGCATCAGCCTGGACTCGCTGCCCGACGACGGCGCCTGGCTCACCCCGTTCCGCCCGCTGAGCGCACTGCTGCGCTAGGTCCGGCACCACAGCACGCCCGACACTCAGGCGCCCCCGACACCCCGCCCAGATCGGTCACCGGGTTCGGTCGGTGCCGGGCTCTGTCGGTACCAGGCTCGGGTGGTATCAAGCCCAGGTGGTATCAAGCTCAGTGACAACTCAGGCGGGACTGTAAGAATCCCCAGGCATCAAGAATCCCCCCGGGCATCCATCGAAAGGAGTCGGCGTGTTCGCAGCGATCGGCACATTCGTTTTTCGTCTGCGCTTCGCGGTCATCGCCGTACTCGTCGTACTCATGGGTGGGCTGGGTCTCTACGGCCTGGGCTTGGGTAAATATCTGAGCCAGAGCGGCTGGTTCGATCCGACGTCGCAATCGTCGAAGGGATCAACCGTCGCCGACATCGCGTTTGGCCGCGACCACCGCTCTGATGTGATCCTGCTGATCACACCGCCCGCCGGCACCACGGTTGACGATAAGGAATTCGGCGCCAAAGTCGAAAACATCGTCAACACGATGGTGCGCAAGTACCCCTCGGTCGTACAGCGCTCTGCACCTTCAGGTACCACCACCGGCTCCGACGAGTCCGCCGAACGCGCGGACTACCAGAACTCCCTGAATAAGAACCACGAGATCATCGATCCGTTCTTCCTCGCCAGCGACACCATCGGGGCCAGGACCGCGCAGAACACGATCCGATCACACACATTCACCGCCGACAAGAAGCACGCCTTCATCAGCATCGGTATCGCCGGGAACGACGACACCACGGTGCTGGCCAACTACGAGTCGGTGGCCCCCTTCCTGGAGGATGTCGTCAATAATCCGGGTGCATACGGGTTGCCCGGGACGACATTTCAGCTCGCCGGCCTGCAACCGGTTTCGGGTGCCATGTCCCGCGGGATGGATGCCGACATCCACCGTGCCGAGGTCATCGCACTGCCGCTCGTCGCGGTGATGTTGTTCTTCGTTTTCGGCGGCGTGATAGCCGCATGCCTGCCGGTGTTCATCGGCGGCCTGACAATCGCGGGCTCGCTGGGCATCATGACGATCCTCGCTCAGCTCACCGAACTCAACGTCTTCGCCCAGTCGGTGGTGACGCTGATCGGCCTGGGTATCGCCATCGATTACGGACTGTTCATCGTGAGCCGGTTCCGGGAGGAGCTGGCCGAGGGCTACCAAACTCCGGCCGCGGTGCGCCGAACCGTGATGACAGCCGGGCAGACAGTGTTGTTCTCGGCAACCATCATCGTCGCCGCACTGGCCTGCCTGCTGATGATGCCGCAGGGATTCCTGAAGTCGGTGGCCTACGGCGCGATCTTCTCAGTGTCGCTGGCTGCCGTGCTCTCGATCACGGTGCTGCCCGCGATCCTGTCGATCCTCGGGCCGCGGATCGACTCACTTGGCCCGAAGTTCTTGCGCCGCAACAGATCCAAACGAGAGATCGAGGACGGTTTCTGGGGTCGGCTCTCCGGATGGGTGATGCGGCATCCGCTTCTCACTGCGATCCCCACCGTGCTGCTCCTGCTCGTGCTGACCATCCCGACCAGCGGCATCAAATTCGGCAGCATCAGCGAAACGTATCTGCCGCCGGACAACCCCAATCGTGTCGCGCAGGAATCCTTCGACAAGTATTTCCCTAAGGAACGGACCGAGGAGATCAAGCTCGTCGTCATGTACGACGCCAACGATGCCTCCAGCGGAACCAAACTCGAACAGATCGCCGCCACAGCCAACAAGATTCCCGGCTTCACCAAGAAGTTCAGCACCTCAGCCGACGATTCGTTGACCGGCACCTACGGATTCAACGGACCACAGGTGATCGAAATGTCGGCGGGTCTGGTCGACCGCAACACCGCAAACGCGGCGGTGAAGGAGCTTCGTGCCATCACCGCCCCCGACGGCATCCGCATCTGGGTGGCGGGAACCCCTGCCCTCGTGCAGGATTCCATCGACGCTCTTCTTACCCGACTGCCCCTCATGGCGGTGCTGCTGGTGTTGGTGACCGGTCTCCTGATGTTCCTCGCCTTCGGATCAGTGGTGCTGCCGATCAAGGCGGCACTCATGTCAGCATTGGGACTCGGTGCGACGCTGGGCATCCTGACGTTCATCTTCGTCGACGGGCACGGCGCGTCGATTGCTAATTTCACGCCTGGGCCCCTGTTCGCGGCCGTGCTCGTGCTCATCATCTCGATCGTGTTCGGTCTATCCACCGACTACGAGGTGTTCCTGCTCTCCCGCATGGTCGAGGCTAGGCAGAAGGGGGCAACCACCTCCGAGGCAATTCGGGTGGGCACGGCCCATACCGGCCGGATCATCACTGCGGCTGCCGCGATCCTCGTAGTGGTGACCGGCGCCTTCGGACTGTCGGACATCGTGATGATGAAATACATCGCGTACGGCATGATCGCCGCACTTATCCTCGATGCCACCGTGATTCGAATGTTGCTGGTGCCGTCGACGATGAAGTTACTCGGCGACGATTGCTGGTGGGCGCCGCGGTGGATGAAAACACTGCAACGCAAGATCGGTCTCGGGGAGACCATCTTGAATGACGAACCTAGCCAGATACGTTCGGATGCCGCGAATTCCCGGCAGATTAGCGCCGGAACCCTGGTGTCGGAGTCTGCCGCAACCTCGCTGCGGGCCGCGAATGTGGTGACCTCCTATACCGACGGGGTCAAGGCCGACGGGGCTAAGACCGACCGGCCGACCGCCGCCGAGCAACCGCCCGTTCAGCTTCCACCTGCCCAGCCGGTCGCAGACCCCGCGGCCCGCGCTGGTCTCCGGAAGCGCTCTGACCGGCCCGACACCGGCCGTTGGACACTTGGCGAGAGCGGGATTCGACTCGACACACCCCGGCAAGCAACGAGTTCTCGTTCGGTAGCACCCCGATCTTCCCGCACCGGCGTATCGACGAGCGGCTCGGCACTCGGTCGGCGACCAGAACTCGACCACACCGGCAACCGTCCGCTCGCAGCGGCGCTGGCACCTGAAGCACACACTCCGAGCGACGTGACCCCCCCGTCGGATGTGGCGTCGCCGTTGGATCGTGGCCTATCCCCCGACGCGGTACCCGCAGATCCGGGTACCACGGATTTGGGCACCGCAGATTTGGGCACGACCCAGCCACCGTGGGCAACCGGTTCGACGCGCGCCGCCGACCGCCACGCCCGTGCCGCCGATACCGACGCCACCGAGCAGATCAGCGTGCAGGACCTACTGCGGCGCAGCCGTTCCCGCGAATAACACGCAGCCTCAGGGACGCCCGGCATCCTCCTCCCGAGTACCGGCGAGATAACGCACCGCAGTATTGGCGAAAGCAATAAGCGGCACGATGAATAGTCCCCCGATGATGCCGGCCGCGATCAGACCGGCCGCGATACCGACGATCACCGCGACCGGATGTAACCGCACCGAGCGACCCAACAGGAAGGGTTGCAGCACATGCCCTTCCAATTGCATTACGCCAATCAGAATGGCCAGCACAATTACCGCGGTGATCATGCCATGGGTGACCAGTGCGATCGCCACCGCGAGAGCGCCACTGATGAGCGCGCCGACCACGGGAATGAAGGAGAAGACGAAAATCACCGTTGCTAGCGGCAGCGCGAGCGGGACACGAAGGATCGCCAATCCAATCCCGACGCACATCGCGTCGACCAGCGCCACGATGACAGTGGCGCGCACGTAGCTGACTAAGGTCTTGAATCCAGCTGATCCCGCAGCGGCCACGCGAGGGCGGGCAGCACGCGGGATCAGCTGGCAGCAGAACGCCCAAATCTGGCTTCCCCCATGAAGAAAAAAGATCGTCAGGAACAGCATCAACAACAGGCCGGTAACCAGTTCGGTGGCGGTAGTGGCGGTCGCGAGGGCGCCGCCGGCCAACTTCTCCTGGTTATGTTCCATGAGGTCGATGACGTTGGAGCCCAGGTTCTGTACCTGTTTCTCGTCAATGTTGAGCGGACCATCAACCAGCCATTGACGGACGCTGTCGATCGTCACGGTGATCTCCTGAGTAAGCGCAGGGAAACCGTTGACGAATGCCCGGCCCACAAAGGTCGACACCCCGGACACCACCCCGAGGGCCAGTAGCAACGTAATCAGCACCGCGAGCCAGCGCGGCATACGGTGGCGGTGCAGCCAGTCGACACCGGGTACAAGCAACGCCGAGAACAGAATCGCCAGCGCGGCCGGAACCAGGACCTCATCGAATTTCAGGAATAACCGGCCGAGTGCGTACACCGCGGTCGCGATCACCAGCAGCCGCCACGACCACTCGGCCGCGGCGCGCACAGTGGGATGAACCTGGGACCGGTCGAAACCGGCGAGATCGGGCACGCTCGTGGGTCCATGATCATCGGGCCAGTCGGGTGTCGGGGACGCGGCGCTCACGGTAGCCAGACTAGCTGCGGATAGGGTGAGCACCATGGCGGCGAACACCCCGGAGGCGGATATCGCCACATCTGCGCGACACCGATTCTGGTGGTTGCGGTGGGTGTTGTTGGCGATTGTCGTCGTCGTCCTCGCCGTCGAGGTCGTGCTGATGTGGCCCAAGCTTCAGGAGGCGGCACACCAGATCGGCGATCTCGACTGGGTGTGGCTGGCGGCCTGTGTGATTGCCGCGGTGGCATCCATGGATAGCTTCGCGCGGGTACAGCGCGCACTGCTGCGCTCGGCGGGGGTACGCGTCACGCGCTGGCGATCGTTGTCGGTGGTGTTGGCCGCGAATTCGGTGAGCCAGACGATGCCCGGCGGGCAGGTGCTGGCGCCCGCCTTCACCTATCGCGAAACCCGCAAGTGGGGAGCCACTCCGGTGGTCGCGTCGTGGCAGGTGGTGATGTCCGGCCTGCTGGCAGGTGTCGGTCTCGCGGTTCTCGGATTCGGTGGGGCAGTGCTCGCCGGCGCCAAAACCAGCCCGTTCTCGATCATCTTCTCCGTCGTCGGATTCCTCGCGGTGGCGTTGATCCTGCAGTATTTTGCGAGCCATCCGGAGTCTCTGCAATCAACGGGCGAACGCATTCTCGGCTGGCTCAATCAAGTACGCAACAAACCCGAGGACCACGGAATCGAGTGGCTGACGGACACGCTGGCGCAACTGCGGGCCGTGCAACTCACGCGGCGCGATACCGCCTTGGCCTTCGGCTGGAGCCTGTTCAACTGGGTTGCCGACGTCGCATGTCTCATGTTCGCGTGCTGGGCGGTCGGGGCACATCCCAGTGTCGCTGGTCTTATGGTCGCCTACGCCGCCGGCAAGGCTGTCGGGACCGCGGTACCACTGCTGCCCGGGGGGATCGGAGTCGTCGACGCCGTCCTGGTGCCCGCCCTGACCAGCGCCGGCATGCCCGCTGCCGATGCGCTCACCGCGGTGCTGGTCTACCGCATCGTCAGTTACGTGCTTGTCGCAGCCATAGGCTGGGTGGTGGTGATGTTTATGTTCCGCTCCCACATCCGTACCGACGATGGGGATATCGACGGTGG
>JASGFW010000140.1:0-8668 GCA_047605305.1 Gordonia sp. (in: high G+C Gram-positive bacteria) | reverse complement strand
CCTGCGGCCCGGAGCTAACACCGCCGGCGGGCACCGGCTGTGCACCGACCTGCGGCAAACCAACGGTCGCCAGCACCCGGGTGATCACGTCGTCGGCACTCACCTCGTCGGCGAGCGCGTCATAGCTGAGCACCAGCCGGTGACGCAGCACGTCCGGCACTATCTCGACGACGTCCTGCGGAATCACGTAGTCACGTCCGCGAACCAGCGCCAGGGCCCGGGCGGCGGCGACTATACCGAGCGTCGCACGGGGGGAAGCACCGTAGGAAAGCCAGGTCGCGACGTCCGTCAGGCCAAGCGCGGCCGGGCGTCGCGTCGCATTAATGACCCGCACCACGTAGTCGACGAGGGCGTGATGCACAAAGACGTTTGCCGCGGTCCGCTGCAGCCGCAGCGTAGTGGCGGGATCGAGGATTTGCGTGGCGGCCGGGGGCACATTGCCCATCCGATAGACGATCTCTCGCTCCTCCTCCACCGAGGGGTAATCGACCAGCACCTTGAACAGGAAGCGGTCGCGTTGCGCCTCGGGTAAGGGGTAGACGCCTTCGTTCTCGATCGGATTCTGGGTAGCCATCACCAGGAAAGGATCCGGCATCGGGTAGGTGGTGCCGCCGATCGATATGTGCCGTTCGGCCATCACCTCAAGCAACGCCGACTGCACCTTCGCGGGTGCACGGTTGATTTCATCGGCGAGTAGGAAGTTGGCCACCACCGGGCCGAGTTCGGTATCGAACTCCTCCTTGCCCTGCCGGTAAATGCGGGTACCGATGAGGTCGGTCGGCACCAGATCAGGGGTGAACTGGACGCGCGAGAAGCTACCGCCGATCACCTTGGCGAAGGTCTCCACGGCGAGTGTCTTCGCGACACCGGGTACGCCTTCGAGCAGGATGTGGCCGCGCGCCAGCAATCCGATGAGGATGCGCTCAACCAGTTGATCCTGACCGACGATGACACGCTTGACCTCATAGATCGCGCGTTCCAACAACTTCACGTCGGCGTCACTGAGCGCCACCGCGCCCTCTCCGGGTGTCGTCGCCGGATGCGCCGACTCGGCGTCGGGATGCGAAGAGGTCAACACTGCTCCTGTTCGTCGGATCTCGGCATGGTGTGGCCACACCCGGATGACACATCACGACGCGGCGACCGCGTCGTGATGGAAGTCAGCCTAGTCGCGCATCCTGACAGGGTGCCAAGAAGACTCGCGGCGGGGTCATCACGTCGTTCGACACTAACGCCACCACCTCCGGCGCACCGCACTCAGAGCAGGCGGACCACATTGGGCATGGCACCGGCGGTGCGCAGCGGCGACACCTTCACCACGTCACCCGATTGCGGGGCTTCAACCATTTTGTTGTCTCCCAGGTAAAGCGCCACATGCTCACTCGCGTTGGGACCATAGAAGATCATGTCGCCACGGCGCATCTGAGCAAGCGGGACCTGAGGCCCCGACGTGTACTGATAGCCGGTGTAATGCGGAAGCTGGATGCCCACACCGGCGAAGGCGTACACCATCAGCCCGGAGCAGTCGAAGCCGACCTTCTTGTAATCGCCGTATTTGTCGGCGACTCCACCGTCGCGGATACCCAAGGTGGGCCCGTTGGCATCGCCGCCGCCCCACGCATAGGGCACATTAAGCTGGGAAAGCGCTCGATTCACGACGATTTCGACGGCTTGCGGGCCGCGCAGACCCGGCCGCACCGCGCCGAGGCCGGACGAACTCCCAAACAGTGAACCAAGGCTACCCAGGCTGCTCGAACCAAAATCGCTACCCGAACTGCCCGAACTTCCGAGCGAACTGCTCAACTTGTCCGTGACCGAACCCAACGTCGAACCGCCGACACCTAGCGCGTCAAGTAGCTGCGAATGCGGGATCTGCAACTGACCAACGAGTTGTGCCAGCAGTTTCTGGCCGACATTCAACGCCAGCCGACCGGCGGCCTCGGCGGCCACTCGTAACGCTTGATTGTCCGCGCCGGCCGTCTGCGTCGCGCCCGGCGCCGCCGCCGGCGTCCCCGGAATGCCCGGCAGGTTCGGGAAAAGGTTCGAGAGCAGATTCGCATTCGAGGGCCCGGCATTCGAGGGTGCCGCTGCCCTCTTCGGTGCGGTGACACCACGCAACTTGTCCAGTTGTGCCTGCACCGAATCGCGGGCGGCGATCAATGAGGCACGTTTGCGCTGTTGCTCCAGCATCGCCGCACGAGCCGCGGCGACCGCGGCGAGCGCGTCGTCGCGGCGTCCGGCAGCACCGACACTGGCAAGACTCGCCTGACGTTTCATCGCGGCCAGCTCCGATACCCGGTTGGCCTGTTCGTTGCGGGCCACCTGCAGGCGACGGATATTCGCCTGCTGGGTGCGAGCGATCCTGTCGATCGCAGTCAGGCGCTCGAGTACGAGCTGCGGGTTATCGGCGGAGACGTAATTCGTCATCGAACCGACCGCGGTGCCGTTGCGGTACGCCGACCGGATGAAAGCATCGAATTTCCGCTGCGCCGCCACGGTCTCGCGGGATGCCTTGGCCAGCGAAAGCGCAGCACCCCTGGCGGCGATCGACGCAAGATGCTCGGCAACCAGAGCGTTCTGGTAGTCCGCGATCGCACGGTTGACGTTTTCCTGACGGATTGCCACGGCACTGTCGAGATCGGTGATGTTCTGATTCACCGTCGCGATCTGGTTGATGAGTGCGTTGACAGGCGCGGACGGTGTGGTGTGGTGCTTCCCCGACGGCGTGGCCGTCGCCGGGGAAGCTCCCAACACACCGAGCAATGCGACGGCCACCATGGCGCCGACGCGCGCGCACCACGGCATGCCGCGTACCACACCGGTGCTACCTCGGCTCACGTGTGATCTCCCTCGCCCTGTGCCGGGGGATACGCGTTCGCTGAACGCCATCCCCACATTCGAGATATGCGGTGCCCGCTTCCCCTAGCAAACTCGTGCACCACAAGCCACATATGACACAAAGAGTCGCTATCGCATCACACGTGACAACAGCACCGTACGTCACTTCATACGCGTACGAAAACATCCGTCACGAATTACATCAGCGTGATTACCTGCGAAAATGCCGTGAACTGGTGAAAGGCTCCGTCGAGTGAGACGTATCAAATTGGCAACGAGGCAGCCGTGCGCGTGTTGGGGTGTCTGCCGAATCGTTGACGTACCGCACGCACCCGCGCCAGTACCGCGCCGATAGCGGTTACCGCGATGAGGGCCACCGCGACGATGGTCCAGTCCACGTGGGGCGCGGTCAGCTGATCGAGCATCTGCCGGGCGGCCGCTGGCGGATTACTCAGGGTGAGATTTTGGGTGGACTGTTCCTGCACCAAACGGCTGAAGTCCGGTGAGGCACTGCCCAACGAATTCGGCCCAAGCACGATGACTGTCCCGCCGACCTCGGCTTGTAGTTGCGTGGCGATATCGCGGTAGTGCGTGAATTTACGCAGTGCCTGAGGGATCACCACGAAATTCACGTCATAGCCCTGCGATTTCGCATAGGCCACTACCTGCCGCATCGCGGGCACCTGATCGGCCGGGGCGGCCACGTGGTCGGCGAGCAGTTCTTTGCGCAACTCGGCCAAGTCGATGTCGTCGGGATTACCGCTTGCGGGCGCCGGTGTCGCCCTAGGCGCGGCCAGCACGGTTGCGGCGGGTACGCCGCTTGAGACAACAGCGGGGTCAGGACTCATCGTCGATACCACTTTCTCTCACACTTACCCGACGCAGATCGCCGCGGCCCGGCCCGCGCGGAACGGTGTCCATCCTGCCGAATCATCGCGCACACATGACGCGCGGCCCCCGCGTGTCGTCCTACGAGGTTTCGCGAGCATTAAATGTGTCCATCGCACGCAGCCCGACCGAACCTGCCGGCACCGGGTGGTTCAGAATGGACCCAGCCCGTAGAACTTCGACCGCGAGGGCCCTCACGCGGTGACGTTTGTTGTTACCAGTACGCCCGTACTGTTAACATTGACAGTGTCACCACGGCGGCACCGTGGTCGCCCGGACGGGCAGGTTATGGCGGAGATCCCGACCGCCGTGACCCGACAGCAACGCGCAAAGACCCGACGCAGCCCGTCGGGTGACGGTCAGAGTCGACGATCCGGCGGCGGTGGCCGACACGCCCAACTAGCAGTCGACGCGGTGCACCATTGGGGATGACGACCGACGCCGGCGCAGCCCGCCGGCACTTGAGGAGAGTGGATTAGACGTGAGTATCAATTCCTTTGGCGCCAAAGGCACCCTCGAGGTGGGCGACAACTCATACGAGATCTATCGGCTCAGTGCCGTCGAGGGAACCGACAAGCTCCCGTACGCACTGAAAGTCCTCGCCGAGAATCTGCTGCGCACCGAAGACGGCGCGAACGTCACCAAAGACCACATCAACGCGATCGCAAACTGGGATCCCAATGCTCAGCCCAGCATCGAGATTCAGTTCACGCCCGCCCGCGTCATCATGCAGGACTTCACCGGAGTTCCATGCGTCGTCGACCTGACCACCATGCGCGACGCCGTCAAGGAGCTCGGCGGCGACCCCGACAAGGTCAATCCCCTCGCCCCGGCCGAGATGGTCATCGACCACTCCGTGATCATCGAGGCATTCGGTAACGCCCAGGCATTTGAACGCAATGTCGAGATCGAATACCAGCGCAACGAGGAGCGCTACAAATTCCTGCGTTGGGGTCAGGGCGCCTTCGATGACTTCCGCGTCGTTCCGCCGGGCACCGGCATCGTGCACCAGGTCAATATCGAACACCTGGCGCGTTCGATCATGGTGCGCGGCGGCATCGCCTACCCCGATACCTGCATCGGCACGGACTCACACACCACGATGGAGAATGGTCTTGGCGTGTTGGGCTGGGGTGTCGGCGGCATCGAGGCCGAGGCCGCGATGCTCGGCCAGCCCGTTTCCATGCTCATTCCGCGCGTTGTGGGCTTCAAGCTCACCGGCGTCACCAAGCCCGGGGTGACCGCGACCGACGTGGTGTTGACGATCACCGACATGCTGCGCAAGCACGGCGTCGTCGGCAAGTTCGTCGAGTTCTACGGCAACGGCGTCGCCGAGGTACCGCTAGCCAATCGCGCGACCATCGGCAACATGAGCCCCGAATTCGGTTCCACCTGTGCGATTTTCCCGATCGACGGCGAAACCATCAGTTACCTCAAGCTGACCGGTCGTTCCCCCGAGACCCTCGACCTGGTGGAGGCGTACGCCAAGGAACAGGGCATGTGGCTGCATAAGGATGCGCCCGAAGCCCAGTACTCGGAATACATCGAGCTCGACCTGTCCACGGTGGTCCCCTCCATCGCCGGCCCCAAGCGCCCCCAGGACCGCATCGAGCTCTGGGATGCGAAGAACGCCTTCCGCAAGGACATCCACAACTACGTCGAAGAGGGCAACACGGCGTCCTCCACTGCGGTCACCGCGGACGGATCCCCGATATCGGATGCGGCGACCCTGAGCTTCGCCGACGACGACGCTGTACTACCCCACAACAACGCCGCGCTCAACGCCGCCGGACGCCCGTCCAAGCCGGTCAAGGTTTCCTCACCCGAGCGCGGCGACATGATCCTCGACCACGGCATCGTGACGATCGCGTCGATCACTTCGTGCACCAACACCTCAAACCCGTCGGTCATGCTCGGCGCGGGCCTGCTGGCCAAGAAGGCGGTAGAAAAGGGCCTGACCACCAAGCCGTGGGTAAAGACCTCGATGGCACCGGGCTCGCAGGTGGTCACCGGGTATTACGACAAGTCCGGCCTGTGGCCGTATCTGGAGAAGCTCGGATTCTTCCTCGTCGGTTACGGCTGCGCCACCTGCATCGGCAACTCGGGACCGCTGCCGGAGGAGATCTCCAAGGCGATCAATGACAACGATCTCACCGCCACCGCGGTGTTGTCGGGTAACCGTAACTTCGAGGGTCGTATCAACCCGGACGTGAAGATGAATTATCTCGCGTCGCCGCCGCTGGTGATCGCCTACGCACTCGCGGGCACGATGGACTTCGATTTCGAGACCGATGCGCTGGGCACCGATGCCGATGGCAATAAGGTCTTCCTTGCCGACATCTGGCCGACCAACGAGGAGATCGCGCAGACCATCGCTTCATCGATCTCGCCCGAGCAATACGCGGCTGATTACGCCGACGTTTTCAAAGGTGATGAGCGCTGGCGCAGCCTGCCCACCCCGGCTGGCAAGACGTTCGAGTGGGACGACGAATCCACCTATGTGCGTAAGCCACCGTATTTCGAAGGTATGGAACTCGAGCCGTCCCCGGTGACCGACATCAAGGGAGCACGGGTCCTGGCGAAGCTGGGTGATTCGGTCACTACCGACCACATCTCGCCCGCCTCGACGATCAAGCCCGGCACTCCGGCCGCGCAGTATCTCGATGCGCACGGTGTGGCCCGTAAGGATTACAACTCGCTCGGCGCTCGCCGCGGTAACCACGAGGTGATGATCCGCTCGACCTTCGGCAATATCCGGCTCCAGAATCAACTCGTCGACGTCACCGGCGGTTACACCCGTGATTTCACTCAGCCCGATGCGCCGCAGTCGTTTATCTACGACGCCGCACAGAACTACGCCGCAGCCGGTACCCCGCTGGTTGTGCTCGGCGGTAAGGAATACGGCACCGGTAGTTCACGCGACTGGGCCGCCAAGGGCACCCGCCTGCTGGGTGTGAAGGCCGTCATCACCGAAAGTTTCGAGCGCATCCACCGCTCGAACCTGATCGGCATGGGGGTCATTCCGCTCCAGTTCCCCGAGGGCGAGTCGCATAAGACACTTGGCCTCGATGGCACGGAGACATTCGACATCACCGGCATCGAGGAATTGAACTCCGGTGCCACTCCGAAGACGGTGCATGTCACCGCCACCAAAGAGGATGGCTCGATCGTCGAGTTCGATGCCAAGGTACGCATCGATACCCCCGGTGAGGCCGATTACTACCGCAACGGAGGCATCCTGCAGTACGTGCTGCGGAACATGATCAAGAGCTGACCGGAGGCCATCTAACAGTGCCCAAGGTCAGCGATGACCGCCTTGCCGCGCGTCGTCGGGAGATTCTCGACGGCGCGCGGCATTGCTTCGCCGAATACGGTTATGACGGTGCCACAGTGCGCCGCATCGAGCAGTCCACCGGCCTCTCCCGCGGAGCCATCTTTCACCACTTCCGCGATAAAGAGGCATTGTTCCTGGCGCTGGCGCAGGAGGATGCCGGCCGCATGGCCGATGTCGCCGCCGAGCAAGGACTTGTGCAGGTGATGCGCGATGTTCTTGAACGGCCGCAGGACTTCGATTGGCTCGGTACGCGATTGGAGATCGCCCGGAAACTGCGCACCGACCCGGCGTTTCGCGCAGCGTGGATTGAACATTCCGCCGAAGTGGAGAAAGCGACACTCGATCGTCTCGAACGTGGCCGCCAAACCGGTCGGCTGCGCGAAGATGTACCCACCGCCGTCTTACTCGACTACCTCGATCTGGTACTCGATGGGTTGATCACCCGACTCGCGTCGGGACGTCCGACCAATGATTTGCATGCCGTTCTCGATCTTGTCGAGGATTCTGTTCGCGCCGCCGGTGCCCCTGAAAGCTAAGCGCCGCACGAAACTACCCGCCGCAACCATCCGGTGTTCGCCGATGCGCTAGTCCGCGATGCCGTCGATACCGCGCCGAAAAGGCTTGGGCGAAAAGGTAAAGTGCGCATGGTATCCCACGCGCCGGTCCTTGTGCGAATCGGCGCCAGCGGCTCGGGCGTACAGCCTTGCTGGGTCGTCAATCCTGTGAGTAGAGTGTCGTCTCGTGCCAAATAGGCTGAATCTCGTCGCGCGCCATGAGGTCGACCTCATGCGTATTATCGCTAGCTCCTGTTGATCTAGCCCGTTCTTCGGGCCGCATTCGGCCATTCCCGGGGCGTCTCCGGATCAGGCCAGCGCGATGCACTCCACTTATTTCCCCGTGATTGCTCTCTGGCGAGCGTCGCGTCTCCCCCCTCCACTCTTCAGTAGCCGATAATCCCCTGCTGACTTCCTGACGGAGAATTCCTGTAATGACACCCACCCGGAACCCCGCCGTCGTACTCGGCACCCTGATTAGCCTCGGTGCTATCGCGCTGTCGGCGTGTAGTTCAGGTTCCGACGGTTCCGCTAGCGGCACAGCCGCGTCGAGTGCGCACGGCGGTACACCGGTGACCGGCGGGACGTTTCGACTGGGCATTCTCGGTACACCGCAGAAACTCGACCCCATCGAAGCGGCGAGTTTCTCCGAGGGGATCATCGCGAACAACGTCATCGACAAACTCGTCTGGAAAGATCCCGAGACCGGCAAAGTAGAGCCATGGTTAGCGTCGTCGTGGACCTACAATAGCAACTTGACCGAGTTCACCTTCAAATTACGTAAAGACGTAACATTCAGCGACGGAACACCTTTCAACGCACAAGTCGCGAAAGACAATATCGATCAGCGGGCACTGGGCAATTCAGGACTCGGTCTAGCCGCCGACACCGGGCACTTCCCCAACTATGCTTCGACCACCGTTGTCGACCCGTACACGATCACCGTGAAATTCACGAAGCCCAACGCCGGATACCTCGATATCGCCGGCTTCGAGGGCAACAACCCGCAAGGCTTCGTATCCGAATCCACCCTGAAACTGTCTGCGACGCAACG
>JASGFW010000139.1:0-8762 GCA_047605305.1 Gordonia sp. (in: high G+C Gram-positive bacteria) | reverse complement strand
CCGGCTCCCGCTCCGGCTCCTGAACCAGCCCCGGCTCCCGAACCAGCTCCGGTGCGAGTTCCGGCTCCGCCTGCGCAGCGTCCGCCGACGGCACCGCGGCCGCGTGTTCCGGAGTTAGCGTCCACTGTGGTCGACGATTTCATTCCGCTGCCGGAGGAACCGGCCGATGAGTACGACGCTCCGCCCGACGAGCCGGGCATTGTCGCCAAGGTGCTACCGGCGCCGGCAGCTCCCGAGCCGGAGCCGGTGTCTTCTTCTGTCTTGACCGTAGACACCTTGCAGAAGCGGTTCCAGGAGGTGCGTTCGGCCGTACGGGCGCGGGCCAAGAGCATCGAGCCTATGCTGTCGGCCGCAGTAATCACCGAGCTCGACGGCAACGTGGTGGTCTTCGCGCATCCCGCCGAGATCCTGGTCGGGAGGTTGTCGGCGCCGCACGCCGTATCCATCATCCGGGACGCGCTGCGCGAGGTATTCGATACCGAGTTGGATGTCCGTACGGTTCATCAGGCGCCCGGAGCGGGTGCCGTCGGTCGGCCTGCCGCCGCACCGGCTGCTCGGCGGCAGCAGACCTACAGCAGACCCAGTCGTGGTCGCGGGCAGAGTGATTCGAGTGGTGGCGGGCAGCTGCCTAAAGAATCGGCACCTGAACCTGAGGAACCTGAACCTCCCCGCGCCGATGACGAGATCCCCGATGCCGAACGCGCGGAGATGCTCGCCGAGGTGCATAACGCCGCTCCGGAAGCGCGATTCGATCAAGATAAGGTCGCGATGGAGCTACTTAAGAACGAGCTCGGCGCGCGCCCCATCGAGTGATACGGCTCGCTAGCCGCAGCGGCGCAAAAACACCACTTTTACGCAAAAACACCACCTCAAGGGTGGTGTTTTTGCGTAAAAGTGGTGTGTCTGTCTGCGAATAGGGTGTTCGCCTACGGCTGCCACCACGGCCGCAGCGGAACGTTGTGGCGGCCCTTGTCGTCGAGTTTCGTGGCGAGTACGTGGTGTAGCTGGATGATGTTGCGTTCAAAGCCGATTCGGCAACCGGCCATATACAGTCCCCAGAGCCGTGCGGTGCCCTCGGTCACTTCCGCAACGGCCTCATCCCAGTGTTCGACGAGGTTGCGGTTCCAGTCACGCAGAGTCAGCGCGTAGTGCTCGCGGAAATTCTCCTCATGTAGCACTTCGAAGCCGCCGACATCTTGGATCTTGGAGATGATTTTCCCTGATCCGGTGAGTTCCCCGTCGGGGAATACATATCGGTCGATGAATGATCCGGCCCGTACGTTCTTGAAATTATCGGGGCGGGTGATGCAGTGGTTCAAGAACATTCCGTCGACCCGCAGTTTATCTCGGACGAATGAGAAATACGCGGGATAGTTGCTGACGCCGATGTGTTCGGTGAGGCCGATGGAGCTGACGGCGTCGAAGTCGGTTTCGGTGACGTCGCGATAATCGCTGTGGCGTACTTCGGCGAGATCGCCGAGACCTTGATCGGTGATCGCCTGCTGCGCCCAGGCCGCTTGCTCGGCGGAGAGCGTCACACCGAGTGCCTTGACGCCGCGTTTAGCCGCATAGCGGACCATTCCGCCCCAGCCACAGCCGATGTCAAGGAGGCGGTCGCCGGGTTTGAGGCGGAGCTTATCGAAGATGAGCCGGTACTTGTTTTCCTGCGCGGCTTCCAGTGACGCTTCGATGTCGGGATATACCGCACAGGTGTAGGTCATGGACGGGCCGAGGACCCACTCGTAGAAGGTGTTTGACACGTCGTAGTGGTAGTGGATCGCCTCGGCATCACGGGACTTGCTGTGCCGCAATCCTTCGGCGAATCGGCGCCAACGTGGTACCGCTTCCTGCGGTGGCGGGGCGATGGGGCGGAAGTGTTCGAGGCCCAGCGAGCGGGCCACGTGGGCCAATGTCATCGGTGAGGGTCGTTTGAACTCCAAGTCTGCGGCGAGGGCCTGGAGTGTTTCGTAGGGATCGCCCGGATGCCCGCCGACCAATTCGAGATCACCGGAGACGTACGCGCGTGCCAGGCCGAGATCGCCGGGCGCTGTCACCAGATAGGTTGTGCCACGCGGATTCTTAAGATTGAGGCCGTAGGGGGCGTCTTCCGGTCCGGCGGCGGAACCGTCGTAGGCGGTGACGCGAATGTTGAGGTTGCCGCCGACCAGGGCCTCGAAGATCTGTGCCAGTGTCAACTTCCCGGCCGATGTGTCGGTGGCGGGGGAGGGGCTGTCCTTGAATGTGGTCACTGGTGATTCACCGCTTTCGCATACAGATTCAGTAGCCGGCCGCGTGGGTCGTACTGCTTTTTGAGAAGCCGATAATGTTCGCCCCCGTACAACTCATCGAACTCGTCGGGGGTGTAGAAAGATTCCGAATACAAGGATTTGTGGCCGTCGAGTTCAGCCACCTTATGTTCGATGAGCCTGTTGGTGTGTCCTGGATCGCCCGGTGTTACCGGTACCGCCGACCAAAATCCGACATTGACGTATGTCCGTTGTGGTGCAAGCGGATACAGCGGCCAGGGACGATCCGGATTTGCTCCGGGCAGGGCGGGATCACGTAACCGCAAGGGGCACAGCCAGATTGGTTCGATCGGAATATTGCGCAAGAACCATTCAAGATAATCGGTGGTGTGCTCGATCGGTACTTCGATGTCTTGCACGACGCGTTCGCTCGGGGGTAGCCCGCGACGACGGTTGAGTCGGTCGGCGATATCGAATCGCTTGTCGTAACCGATCAGTTTCCAGTAGAAGCTACTGCGCAGCAACCGCTTTGGCCACAGTCGCCGGATTCTCGGGTTTTGTGCGCCGAAGGCTCGTGAACACCAGAACCAGTCGGTATCCCACCGCCACAGATAGTCGCTGATGGTGAGTCGGTCCCGCTTCGGGGTGGTGGAGCGATCGTGCTGAATCGAACGGTAGTAGATATCCATCCCGGTGTAGTCGCTGACGGGGCCCGGCTCGTCGGTGCGTCGCGCCAAGGTCAGATACGCCTCGGTGGTGCTGAATACGGTGCCGTCGAGATAATCGACGGTTTCGCCGTTGTAGCTGTGTTCGGTGACGATCGTATTCATGGTGGCTTCGAGCTCACGCAGATCGTCGAAGAAGAGATGGCGCAGCGCGACATAGGGTGCGACCGTCTCCAGCTCAATCTTCAGGCGTACCGAATATCCCAGCGTCCCATAGGAATTAGGAAATCCGAAGAAAAGGTCCGAATACTCGTTGGTGGGTGTTGCGGTAATGATCTCACCGGCGCCGGTGAGGATGTCGATCTCAAGCACCGACTCATGTGGCAGCCCGTTGCGGAACGAGGTGGCTTCGATGCCGAGGCCGGTGACAGCACCGCCGAGGGTGATGGTTTTCAGCTGTGGCACGACGAGTGGGGCCAGGCCGTATGGCAATGTTGCGGCGACGAGATTCTCGTAGGTGCACATCCCGGCGACGTCGGCGGTCTTGGCGGCTGGGTCGACCGAAATCACCCGGTCCAAACCGGACACGTCTAAACCCGGATACGGATTTGCTGCGCGTGAACGAAAGAGATTCGACGTTTTTTTGGCTAGACGCACGGTGGCTTGCGGCGGAATGGCGCGGTAGCTGGCCACGAGGGCGGCAACCCCTTCGTCGAAAGCCTGTGCCCCCATCTCCAACCGTGCAGACTTCACTTGGTTAGCCTAGGACTTGATCAGCATGCTCGCCAATCCGTCCCTGACTGTTCACATGAAGGAGTGCCACCGTGGGTGAGATTTCCGCGACCCAATCGATCGAGATCGCCGCAACGCCCGATGACGTGATCGCGGCGCTCGCCGATTACACCACGGTGCGGCCGGCGATCCTGCCCGCGCAGTACCGCGACTATCAGGTGATCAGCGGGGGGATCGGCGACGGCACGCTGGTGCACTGGATTTTGCAGGCCACCGCCAAACGCCAGCGTGACGTGCGGGCGAGGGTCTCGGTTGCCTCAGCGGCCGGCGTGACGACGATCACTGAGCGCGACGAGAATTCGTCGTTGGTCACCACCTATGCGGTATCGGCGGCGTCCGCCGGCGCATCGGTGACGACGATCACCGCATGGAACAGCAATGCGAGCGGTATCGGCGCATTCTTCGAGAAGACTTTTGCGCCCAAGGGATTAAACCGCATCCAGGCGGAGGTTCTCGGGAATCTGAAGTCACGGCTGGAGAAATAGCCGTCACTCGCCGGCGGGGCGTGCGGTGAAAGAGACTGCGCGCGGGCGTAGGCGGGGCCGGGCACGTCCTTCGCCGCTGCCGCCGCGTGACGGTGTCGACGCCACCCGCGTCGTATTACGCGACGGACCCGATCGCAGTATCGGAGAATGTCTGCTCGAGACGCCGATGCTGGCCGGCCTGAGCGTCGATGATCTCGATGCCCGGGTGCGACGCGGCGAGATCGTGGATGCCGATGGGCGGCCGATTCGGCTCGATCAGCCGGCGCAGCGAAATACGTCGTTGTATCTGTATCGCGATCTGCCTGACGAAGTGCCGATCCCTTTCGATCTGGAGATCATCTACCGCGACGAGAACATCGTCGTCATCGATAAGCCGCATTTCCTGGCGACGATGCCGCGCGGCAGGCATGTCACGCAGAGCGCGCTGGTGCGGTTGCGCCGTGAACTCGGAGTCGATGAGGTGGCGCCCGCGCATCGGCTCGACCGGCTCACCGCCGGGGTGTTGCTGTTCACGCTGCGGCCGCAGGTGCGGGCGGCGTACCAGGAGTTATTTGCGACCCGCCGGGTCGGTAAGGAGTATCGGGCGTTGGCCCCGCTGCAGCAGCGATTGGCCGATACGGTCACGGTGCGTGATCGCATCGAGAAGACGGCCGGTGATTTGCGGGCGGTGGTCGTCGACGGACCGGTGAACGCGATCAGCGAAATCGAATTGCATGAGCAGGCCGGCGACGGGCTCGCGATCTACCGCTTGCGCCCACTCACCGGCCGCACTCATCAGTTGCGCCTGCACATGGCCTCACTCGGGGTGCCCATCGTCGATGACCCGCTCTATCCGCAGGTGCGGCCAGATCTGGCCGCAGCCCCCGACCGGGGTGATTTCAGCCGGCCACTGCGTCTGGTGGCTCGGTCGCTGGAGTTCGACGATCCGCTGACCGGGCGGCCACGGCGATTTGTCAGCGAGCGAGACGTGTCGGACTAGATCTCCGCACGGTTACTCTGATCCCCGTGACGATCCGCGCCTCCTACGAGCGCCACCCCGATCTCGGCTGCGAGGCGGTGGTGTTTATCGACGACGAGTCGATGGCCTGCTTCCAGATTCAGCGCGAACTGGTCGGCGGAAATGGTTCGCAGGAGCGGCATTGCGTCACCACCGGTGCCAGCGCGCCGATCTACGGGGCGGTGCTCGACTGGCGCAGAGTGGACGGCAACCGCCTCGAATTCGCGTTGACGCGCCGTGCGGGCATGCTTTTCGGTGAGTCTGAACTGTCTTTCGAAATCACCCCGGTGGGCGATGCGACGGTTGATGAGATTGTCGAGCATGTCGAGCGGCTGCTGCGCTGAGGGCTGCGACTACCCTGGACCGCGTGACTCAACCTTTTGATCCCAGTTCCCTCTTCGGCGGGAGTGGTGGTGACAATCCGCTGGCCGGTCTGTTCGCCCAGGCGCAGCAGATGCAACAGAACCTGCTCGCGGCGCAGGAGGAGCTTGCCTCAACGCAGGTCAGCGGGTCGGCCGGTAACGGGCTGGTGCGGGTCACCGGGTCGGGTGCGGGCGAGATCACCGCGGTGACGATCGACCCGAAGGTCGTCGATCCCGATGATGTGGAGACGCTGCAGGATTTGCTGCTCGGTGCGCTCGCCGATCTGGCCACTAAACGTAACGAGCTGACCAGCGACAAGATGGGTCCCTTGGCCGGGGGTCTCGGCGGGCTACCCGGACTGGGTTGAGGCGCGGCGACACCGATGTATGAGGGACCGATCCAGGATCTGATCGATGAACTGGCTAAACAGCCAGGACTGGGCCCCAAGGGTGCCCAGCGCATCGCGTTTCATCTGCTGGCCGGCGAGAAGGCCGATATCGATCGGCTCGTCGCGGCGCTCGGGCGGGTGCGTGATGACGTGACCTTTTGCGCCGAATGCGGCAATGTCTCCGCGAATCGACTGTGCCGCATCTGCGGGGATGCGCGTCGTGATGCCACCAAGATCTGCGTCGTTGAGGAACCCAAGGATGTGCAGGCCATCGAGCGCACCAGGGAGTTCCATGGCCGCTACCACGTGCTCGGCGGTGCGCTCGATCCGCTCTCGGGTATTGGTCCCGATCAGCTCCGCATTCGTGAGTTGTTGCGTCGGCTGGCCAATCAGGCGGATGGTGTTGACGTCACCGAGGTGATCGTCGCTACCGACCCGAATACCGAGGGTGAGGCCACCGCCACCTATTTGTTGCGGATGCTTAAGGATTTCCCGGGTCTCTCGGTGACGCGGCTGGCATCGGGTCTGCCGATGGGCGGTGACTTGGAATTCGCCGATGAGCTCACCCTCGGCCGCGCGTTATCCGGCCGCCGGATACTTGCCTGAATCGGAGAAGGCTGACTCGAACGATCATGCGTAACAACGTTTGCTACAGATATAGGGTGCTTAGCTCGCAAGTGTCGCCACGTCCGCATCGTCGCCGGGTGTTGGGGCTGATCGGTGTGCTCGGGGTGCTGGCCGCCGCTGTTGGGACTGCGTCAACGACCGCGCCGGCTCCCGCCGCGCCCGCGTTGCACTGGGGTCCGTGTGCGCCTATCCACGGTGCGTCTGACGAGACGCGTTGCGCCACGCTGCGTGTGCCCCGTGACTACGCGGACCCAACCGGGCCGACGATTTCGATCACCGTGAGTAAACTCGCCGCACGCGATCCGGCCCACAAACGCGGTGTGTTGATCGGCAACCCCGGCGGGCCCGGTGGCGATGCCATCGGCATGTTCAATGCGAGCGCGCTACCGCAGGCTATCCGCGACGAATGGGATCTCGTTGCCGTGCAGCCGCGGGGCTTGATCGACTCGACTCCGGTGCACTGCGCCACCGAAATTCCCATCGTCGACGTATTGCTGGCGGGCCGGGCCAACCGTGACCGTTGCGAGCGGAAGAGCCCCGGCTACACCCGCACGATCACTACCGAGAACACCGCCCGAGATATCGAGCAGGTTCGCCGGGCGCTTGGTGTGCGTAAGGTGAGTTTGTACGGAATCTCTTACGGCACTTTACTGGTGGCGACATACGCCACGCTGTTTCCGCAGCACACCGATCGGCTCATACTTGATTCCGCGGTCAATCCGGACTGGATCTGGAATGACGTGTTTGCCGAGCAAACCGCTGGATACAAGGCCCGGGTCATCGCGTTGATGACGTGGATATCTCAGCACGACGCCGTCTATCACCTCGGCTCCACACCGTTGGCCGTATATCAGAAGTGGAGTGCCCAGGTTGCCAAGGAGGCGGGAGTGCCGCCTTCGCTGGCACCGCCGCCGGCGCGGGTAGCCGATGTGCCTCCGGTGCTCAAAGCCTTTGCCCGGCAGTATCTCACCGCGGTGAACGTGACCGCCGATGCTCGTACGCAACTGGCCAATCTCGTCGCATCTATTCTCATTTCCGATGGTTCGCAGGCTAATTCGCGATTGTTATCGCTCACCCGTGAGGCCGCTCCGGATCGCAACTCCTGGCCTTACATCGCATTGCTGACGACGGGACGTTATCGGGCAGTCAAGCCGGATAAGGATACTCAGGCGGTGCTTGGCAATCTGCAGGATCTACAGGCGGTAATCCTGTGTAACGAGAATCAGGCGCCGACTCGCCCGGAACTCATCCCGGCGGCGCTATATGCCAATTTCTTGACCGGCGATATCTTCGCCACTCCCGGTCTCTACTACCAGTCCGGATTGGGCTGTGCCGGAACAGCTCCGGTGACCAGACTTATTCCGATTGCCAATAAGGGGCTGGCGGTGCAACCGTTGCAGATCGATAGCGTCGGCGATCCGCAGACCCCGTATCGGGGTGCGTTGGCCACACATAGGGCCATGCGCAGTCACCTGATTACGGTGGGCGGTGGTGATCATGGTCAACTCGGCAGGTCCAATAAACCCCTCGACGACGCCATCGTCGCGTATTTGCGTACTGGTCACACCGGTGTGACGAGGGTGCCGCAGGCGCCGATCACCACGCCGCTGATCCCGAAGGTGTCCGGAGCGCGCAGCGGTGGCTCCGGAGCGATCTGGTGACCGAACGAGCGGACGGTACCGCATTTCTGCTCGACGCCGCGATCGATTCGCACCTGGATGAGATTGCGGCCGAGGCGGTATCGGGGATCATCGCCATCGACGGCCCCTCCGGAGCGGGTAAATCGACGATCGCGGATGCGCTGGTAGCCAAATTGGCGGCCCGCGGCACGAGCGTCGTACTCGTCCGCACCGACGATTTCGCGACCTGGGCGAATCCGGTTGCGTGGTGGCCTGAATTGGAATCGGATGTGCTGCATGCATTTACGCGTCGTCGTGACTATCGTTACCGGCCCCGGGTGTGGGTCGATGGTGAGCCGAGGATCGGTAAGCGGGTGTGGTACCGCTGGGAGCCGTTGCTGATCATCGAGGGGGTGTCTTCGGCACGCCGTCGGATCGCTGACCGCCTCGCCTACTCGCTGTGGGTCGACGGGGTGTCACCGCAGCAGCGGCTAGAGCGTGCGGTTGCCCGTGACGGAGAGCAGTGCCGCAGCTTTTTGCAGGCGTGGCAGGAATTTGAGCGCGGCTGGTTCGCCGTCGA
>JASGFW010000138.1:0-8767 GCA_047605305.1 Gordonia sp. (in: high G+C Gram-positive bacteria) | reverse complement strand
CGCCAACGCGACCCTCGACGTCACCGATATCGCGCCGCGCTCGGATCACTGACGCACCGGTCGATCTGAGCCATACCCCAGGTTTCTTGCCGACCGGCGAGCCGACCAAGCCAATGCCCACTGCGGGTGCGCAGCCTCGCCCACAGTGCCGACGGCGGCAAGGGTTGCGATCACCGCCGACCGGCACTGCGGACGGTCTTGGAAATCGGTGCGAGCTGCGGCGGGCAGCACCTTGTGAATGCCGTAGCCGACCAGTTCAGGGTCGGCGATATGGGCGTTTTCGAGCCGCCGCGCGAGTTCGAACGCGGTGTGTGTTTTGCCCGCGCCAAACGCGCCATTGAACCAAACGATCATGCGCGCGGAGTCTACGCATGACCTCAGGTACAGCGAGCCCCGTCGATTATGAGTACAGACCCCGTCTTGGGGCGCATGACAAATTCGGAAATGGAGCCAGGGTATGGGGGTCATCATGTGTGGGCCAGGCATGGAAATCAACCCTCTTTGTTTTGGGCGGTACGAGTGTAACCATTGCGGAGGCCATGTGATCGGTATCACTCTAGATGATGTCTAGTAGGAACAACCCAATCCGCTATGGAGTGACTCAGCATGACATCAACCCTGAATGACCAGGCATATTCCGATCTCGGACACTCGTTTCCGGATCTAGTTATACGCCCAGGATTGCCCCCCTTTTGGGGGGATATTTAACCTTCCCGGTCGAGAGACTCCTATAGCATCGCACGCTCCGCACCCGCCGTTTAGCCATATTAGCGAGCATCTACATGATCATTTGCCGCATCTACATATCAGTTATGGATTTTCCATACCGAAGCACGCTCCGTATCAGCTGCCAGATAAGACTAAGCTCGAAGTCGCAATGTGCATCAAAGATATTCACCGTGTTGACTGCAATCCAATATTCATTGGTAGGCGAGACATGGTTACAGGCGCAACATTGAAGATCGGTGGCTCGGATGTGCACTGGATTCACAGCGAAGAGACCGCAAATAAGGCTACACAGCTCTTCGCTGACACAGGGAGAACCATTCCTGATGTCATGTATTTCTCCGGCTTTGTTACAGCTACCGAGGATGAGCGGAAAGAGTTAGCTTACACGCGAGACGAACTACTGATAGCTATCGGAGACGGCCTGGTTGCTGAGCAGCATTTTCAGGCTACTTGGATTGAGCCTACTGATACCGCTATCGAGCCTTATGACGTTACGATATATCTTGGGAATACTGCGACACCATACCACACGTTCTTTAGTCTTCCGACCATAATTCCACTCGGCGCGTCATCGTTGGTTCGGTGAGCAAAATGTCTTCTAACTTGGTCACGCTTCGCGGTGATGCAATCGGCCTTGAGCACGTTGTGGGAGGTATTCGAATGATCGTTCAGATTACAGAGGAGCAGCGGCCTGAAGGTGGTCCGGCGGACGGGAGTATTGTTTCCATACTGGAGATAGCTGGGACCCGGATTGCTCAATATATCCCATGGATTAACTATTACGATGTCGATTAGAAAGTTAGGGAAAACCCTGGCTCATGGTCTATTATCGAACCTTCTATTCGTTATCAAGATGGGGTGGTATGGATGCCCTTAGATTCGGTTGAAGGGTATCCGATACCACGCTGATTGTTTGGCCAATTTATTTTGAACTATATGCAGATAAACGGCATATTAAACGGTGTATGCACTTCGGGAGGAAGTGAGTCGGGATGCCTGACTCGGGTGATCGTGGGATTCGGTCCTCATCTGGCAATGAGAGCCTTGTGTCCACTAATTTCGCGGGACCGGGAATTAGAAGCTGGTCTTTCCGAATATACGTGGCCGCACTAGCGATATCGAATGCTGGAACATCGGCTACATTATTCTTGGTGCCGTTGATTGTACTCAATTTATCGGGATCGGCGGTGTCTGTTGGTCTAACGGCAGCAGTAGAGATGCTTCCCTATCTACTTTTTGGACTTCCAGTGGGTGTGTGGGTGGATCGTGCATCTCGAAGGTTCGTACTGTTGGGTAGTTCGCTGCTCAGCGGAGTTGTGCTGTTTATGCTGGCTATGACCCACTGGCTTGGGTTTTTGAATCTAGCTGTAATACTTGTATCAGCTTTTGCTCTCTCGGTGTTAACGATTTTCTTTAATTCAGCCGAGTTTGCCATTCTGCCGACTTTTATTCCGAATATTGAGCTAACCAGAGCTAATGGAATTCTGTCGGCTAGTACATCAACGGCGAGTATCCTGGGTCCTATATTTGCGGGACTAGTGATGACTATCGTCGATCCGGAATCAGCGTTACTTATTGATTCGGCTAGTTTTTTTATTCTCACCTTAGCTATAATTGGTATTTACCGAGATCTCCCGGGGAGGCTAGTGAGAAAATCCGCTTCAAGCGTATACAAAGACTTGGTTTCGGGTGTGGTGTTTGTGGCCAACGATAAGATCCTAGGCTCCGTGGCTATTTTATTAGCTCTTACCAATTTACTTGTTGGATCTACCGTAGAACGTCAAGTGTTTGTCTTGGCTAAGAGCCATTTTCATGCGTCTAATTGGGAGGTTTCCGTTCTGGTTGCCAGCACTGGTGTGGGTGTAGTGGCGGCCTCTCTCTTTGCTGGTCAGATACGTGCTCGGTGTACACTTCGGGCGGCTATACTTGGACCCATGTTTGTAGGTTCTGTCTGCATTTTCTTGACCGGATATTCTCCAATATTTCCGTTGTCGGTATTTTCCTGGTCGGTTGGCGCGGGGGCTGGGGCGACGTTTGTGATTGCGTTGCGTACGCTGCGCCAGGAAATTACTCCAGTGGCAATGTTGGGGAGGGTGGTCACTGTGTCTCAGGTAATCGCATGGTCGGCGATTCCCGTCGGCGCGCTTTGGGGTGGTTGGCTAGTTTCAGAGTGGGGGTCTGCTCGTGTATTTATGGTGTTGGGGGGTATTCAAGTTGCTATTTCAACTGTATTCCTTCTGTGGAGTCCACTTGGACGAATTGACGAAATATTATCTGGTTTACCGAGTAGTAATCAGATAACTGGGGTACGGTTAAAAAGCTGATTTTCTGGAGCATTAATGGATCTCTTGACATTTAGTCGGAATATCAAAGAACCATAATTTGAGGTTGGGTTGTTATGAACGAGTTCCTGATCACGCCGACTGTAACGACAAACCTCAAATTGCAATGGACTAATATTAGTGACGAAGCTGTTGGACCATGGTTTGCGGACCTAGCGGCAGAGTATTGTGCAAGATATGGTCCGAATGGCGAGTTTTCCGGTGCCAACCACGAGGATTTTGCAGCACCGGATGGGGGCTTGCTGCTTGTGCTGCGACAGCATGTAGCTGTCGCAGGAGGTGGATTCCGCCGCCTCGACCCGCAGACGGCGGAAATCAAGCGGATCTGGACGCATCGCTCCCATCGGCGTCAGGGGCTCGCCCGGCTGGTTCTCGATACCCTGGAAGAGGCCGCAGTAGATGCGGGTTACCGGCGGTTGTGGCTCGTCACTGGTCCACGACAACCCGAGGCGAAAGCTCTCTACCTCGCAAATGGATATCGTGCGCTATTCGATTCATCTGTGGACACTCGGCTGTTGAGACAGCTCGCTTTCGAAAAGGATATTTCAATGAATCGCTAGCCCCGGTCTTTCATCGTTAATCTCTAGCCTCGAAATTTCATGAGGTGGCTGTTGCCTGTTGAGCGAGCCCGGATGGTGGCCTGAAGACTGAATTCCGGGCCGGGGCCGCGAGGGGATGCCCGAGCGTCGGTGGGCGTCGGGATTCACGGCCCCGAAAAGCGTTGTCCTTCCTGGTAAGTGGTCGCGGTCGGCGGAGGTGTCAGCCGGGGTCGGGAAGTGCTGCCAGGGTGTGCATTGCGTCCAGGAGCAGGTGCAGGCAGGGCGCTCGGGCGGCGAGTTGGAGGCGGCGGCGTTGGGCATGACAGGTCAGTCGGGCTGCGACCGAAAACAGCCGCAGCCGTAGTGCTTTGGGTTCCCACCGGCGGGCGGGACTGCCGTGCAGGGCGATCATCTGGGTCCAGGCGAGCAACTCGCAGGCGAGCTCGACGACGACGCACCAGATGCGGTTCTGGTCGAATCCATGCAGCGGCAGGTTGCGCAGGCCACAGTCTTTGGCGGTGCGGATACGGTCTTCGCAGCAGGCCCGGCGGCGGTGACGCAACTCCAGCGAGGCCAGTTGCCCGCTGCGGGTGTTGGTGGCGAACGCGGTCAGCCGCAACCCGTCGCGGTCGGTGAACCGCAACTGCGCACCGGGATGGGGGCGTTCTTTGCGGACGATGACCCGCATTCGCACAGGCCAGGATGAGAGATCGAGCATGCCGGTCAGCTCAGCTACCCATGCCCCCTCACGTTCTGTCCCGTCAGGGTCGTAGGCAGGGGTCCACACCTCAGGACGGAGACGGTCGATCGCTTGCGCAGCGGTCTGTGTCAGCCCGAAACCCACTGAGTACCCCAGGCCACGGTCGGTGAGGAAGTTCACGAACTCGTGGGTGCCGCCGCCCGAGTCGGTGCGGATCAGCACGTGCGTCGCAGGCGTACGTACCTGCGCCAAGACCTGTTCGGCGACCGTGATGTGGTCGGCGGCGGTGTTGGCGCCGGCGTTGCCCGGGCGCAGCATCATCGCCACCGGCTCACCAGTCCCGTCCGGGCCGTGATCGACGAACGCGCACAGCGGGTGAAACCCGAACCCCCGCTTATAGGTTGGTGCCGCTGATTCTTTCTCCGAGTGTGCGGTGAGCAGGCTCGCGTCCAGATCCACCACCAGCACCCCGCCCTGATCACAGGCCGCGTCGGGAGCGTCGGCGTCGGCCGCTTCCCAGGCGTGGGAGCGGGCAGCGGCACGGGCTGTGTTGATCGCCACCAGCGCGGCCCCGGCATCAGCAGCCAGTGCGGTGATCAACCGCGATACTGTCGGGTCAGAGGCCACTGGCCCGAAGACGTCCTGGTAGCCACGCAGCTGCGCGATGTCGGCCAGGCAGTCCCCTCCGATCGCCACCGACACTGCCAGATCGAACACGATCTTGCCCGGGTCATGGATGGCCAGGGGTTTGCGCCACCGCTCCAACGCCCGCGACAATTGGCCAAGCAGGCCAGTCTTCTCCCCGGCCCGCAGCAGCACCGCTGCTCCCGCATGCGACACGATCCCGGTTCCGCCGCCCTCGACAGACAACGACGGGTACCTCGACGTAGACTTGCTCACCAGAATGGTGGTCCTCGTTCTGGTCTGATTGTTACCTTCGCAAGTACAATCATCCCAGGTCAGAGCACCATTCTTTGTTTATGACACGCAATCAGCGTGAAAGGCGCAGGCTAGTCTTCAGAATCGCACGGCACCCTCGGGAGCCACCACCCGCCGGTTCAGCTGATCGGTGACATCGTGATGTGTTGCGGCTGTTGAATAATCAGCTCGACACGATTACCGGTAATGCGGAGTTCGTCGGGGCTGGCCTGTAGCTCCCAGCCGTGTGAGGCGTATCTGCGCCCGATCGTGAGTTCGGTGGGGCCCGTGCACCAGCGCGCGGTCGTGGCGGACGGGGGTAGATCGACGAGTTGTCCCTCGAAGAAACACACCTGTGGGGAAGCAAACCATGGACCGGAGAACTCCACCTTGGCTGAGTCGATGAGTACGCGCACGCCGCCGCCGAACGCCGACGCGAGGGTCGTGTCGGCGTCGCCGTGGCGCAGTGTGTGCACACAATTTTCCGGCCCGCCGTAGATGCCGGCGTGTACGCTATCGAGTTCAAGCGCGGCCCGCACCGATTCGACGCTGCGCGCCACCACCAATGCGGTGCCGGTCGGCGGCCGCGGAGCGCCAAGCCACCGTAGGTCGGTGCTGATCGCCACCGGAAGATGTGCGCCGACAAGTGTTCCGCCGATCGTATGTAACGCGTCATACAGCAGGGGAGCGTCGTCGGGTGTCGGCGTCGCATCGAAGGCGATCGTGTCCTGGGCGAGGGTGACACGCCGCCCTCGCGCATCACTGAGACCGCCATCAGCTGAGGCGGTCAAATATCTGCGGCGGAATGCGTCCACCGCGCAATCATCGAACGGCCGCTCACCGAAATTCAGCGTCGGCGGATCGATGTTGAAAATGAAGCTGGGCTCGGGCATGTCAGGGGGAAGTCTACCGAAGAGTAACTTCGCGAGACTGGTGAGGTACGAGCTATCAGCCCGTCAGAACGACGATCGTGTCTGCGCCTGCGATCTCCACCTGCTGACCGGCATCAGCCAGCACCGCAGCCAATCCGTTGATATCGCGTACCGTGCGCCGACTACGCACCAATTCCCGGGCGACGAGCCCCTTGTAATGCTTATTGAAATGGCTGACCACTTTGCGTGACCCATCCGGAGCCTGGGTGACCACAGACGCCGTCACGGCCCCCGCCACGGGGCCAAGTTGCTGATAAACGCCCGAACGTAGATCCACCACAAAATCGTCCACCGCGCCCAGCGCGGGAGAAAGCGCCGGTTTCCACAGTGACGCCAAAGTGGGCAGCCCGGGCAGCTTTGATCCACCCGAAAGCCGATATGCGGGAATCATATCCGTTGCGCGCACCACACCGAATAACGCCGATCCGATTGCCAATTGATCGCCCGCACGTGCCTGCTGGGCGGCGGTCAGCGAACCGAAATCCAGGGCGTCATAGAGCACCCCCGTATATCGCTCGAGCGCCCGACGAGTGGGGGAGAGCCACAATGCGGCATTGCGATCCACCTCGGCGAGTTGCGTGCGGCCCAGCCCCAGCGCCCGGCTGCTCGCGTCTACATCGGCGGCAAGAGAGACCAGCGAATCGGCGATGGTCTTACGTACCGACGTCAGCTCCGGGAATGACAATGTGTCAAGACGCAGCGGCGCCCCGGAACCGCCGTCGGATTTGGTTTCCGAAGGAGGGAGGATAACGAGCACCGCAACACCATATCCTCGCACTCCGACGAGCCCGGCCGACCGGGGCGTCGGGGCACGCCGCGAGCACGCGTCCCGACTCCCCGGACTATCCTGTTCTGCGTGATTACACGCATGTCGACGTTATTCCTGCGCACGCTGCGCGACGACCCGGCCGACGCCGAAGTGCCCAGCCACAAGCTGTTGGTGCGCGCCGGGTACGTGCGGCGCGTAGCCCCCGGCGTGTACAGCTGGCTGCCGCTGGGTCTGCGGGTGCTACGGGCCGTCGAAAAGATCGTTCGCGAGGAGATGAACGCGATCGGTGCCCAAGAGATCCTGCTGCCGGCGTTGCTCCCGCGCGACCCCTACGAGACCACGTCACGCTGGACGGAATACGGCGACAATCTATTCCGCATGAAGGACCGTAAGGGCGCCGACATGCTGCTGGGCCCCACGCACGAGGAGATCTTCGCCCAACTGGTCAAGAGCGAATACTCCTCGTACAAGGATCTGCCCGTAGTGCTCTACCAGATCCAGACCAAATACCGCGACGAAGAACGTCCCCGTGCGGGCATCCTGCGCGGCCGCGAATTCGTCATGAAGGATTCCTACTCCTTCGATCTCGACGACGACGGCCTCAAAACCGCCTACAACGCGCATCGCGAGGCATATCAGAAGATCTTCGCCCGCCTACACGTCTCCTATGTGATCGTCGCCGCGACCTCAGGGGCTATGGGCGGCAGCGCATCCGAGGAATTCCTCGCCGAGAGTGCGGTAGGTGAAGACACCTTCGTGCGGTGCCTCGAATCCGGATACGCTGCGAACGTCGAAGCTGTCATCACCCCCGCCCCGGAACCGATCCCGTTTGACGGACTACCGGCGGCCACGGTGCACCAGACACCGGACACCACCACCATCGACAGCCTCGTCGCCTGGGCCAATGAGACCCTGGAGGGTACCTACACCGGCGCCGACACACTCAAGAACGTGCTGCTCAAGACGCGCGCCCCCGGCGGGGATTGGGAACTGCTGGGTGTGGGCATTCCCGGCGATCGCGAAGTCGACGTTAAACGTCTGGAGGCGTCACTGGAACCGGCCGAAGTCGAATTACTCGACGACGCCGACTTCGCCGCGAACCCATTTCTGGTCAAGGGCTATATCGGGCCGAAAGCCTTGCAACAACACGGAGTTCGCTACCTCGTTGATCCCCGGGTGGTAGACGGAACCGCGTGGATTACCGGCGCCGACGAACCGAATCGCCACGTGGTGGGGCTCGTCGCCGGACGAGACTTCATCGCCGACGGCACGATCGAGGCCGCCGAAATCCGCGACGGCGACCCCTCACCAGACGGCAAGGGAACGCTGGTGGCCGCCAAGGGAATTGAGATCGGCCATATCTTCCAACTCGGACAGAAATACACCGACGCCTTCGCCGTCGACGTGCTGGGCGAGAGCGGGAAACCCGTACGGTTGACGATGGGCTCCTACGGCATCGGGGTGTCGCGGCTGGTCGCCGTGATCGCCGAACAATCCCACGACGACAAAGGGTTGCGGTGGCCGCGGGAGGTGGCGCCGTTCGCCGTGCATCTGGTCATCGCCAACAAAGATGATGCCGCGATCGTCGGCGCCAACGAGCTCGCCCGCGACCTCGACGCCGCCGGCCTCGACGTGCTGCTCGACGACCGTAAATCATCGCCTGGAGTCAAATTCAAAGATGCCGAGCTACTTGGCGTGCCGGTCGTCGTAGTGGTGGGCCGCGGTTACAGCAATGGTGTCGTCGAATTGCGTGACCGCTTCACCGGCGAGGCTACCGAGATCCCCGTCGCCGGTGCGGCCGAGGCCATCGCGGCCGCTGCTACCAGCGCGGCGTGAGC
>JASGFW010000137.1:0-8804 GCA_047605305.1 Gordonia sp. (in: high G+C Gram-positive bacteria) | reverse complement strand
GCCGCAGCTTTTTGCAGGCGTGGCAGGAATTTGAGCGCGGCTGGTTCGCCGTCGATCGCACGCGGGAGCGGTGCCGCGTTCTCGATTGATCGTGTCAGTGGCCGGTCGGCTGTGGGCCCTGGGGTTCTCGGCGAGTCCATAACCCGGACAACCACGGTATGACGGTGGATCCGAATCTGTCGAGTGCGGCAGCCACTACCAACGCCAGGCCGGATGAGACTGTCTGTACATAGGGGGTCACATTGAGTAGAACGAGCCCGTTGTTGAGTGTTGCCAGGAATAACCACGCAACGAAGACTCCCGCCAGACTGCCTCGTCCGCCGGCAAACGCCACACCGCCAAGAAGAACTATCGTCAGTGCTGCGAATTCCATTCCGTCACCGGTAGTTCCCGGTGAAACACCGTTAAGGCGTGCCATGAAGACGATCCCGGAGAGTCCCGCGCAGGTGCCGGTCACTGCATACAATAGGAATGGAATTTGCCGAACCCGCAGCGCGGCAAGATATGCCGCGGTCGGATTAATTCCGATCGCGAAGATGTGTCGTCCCCACGGCGCGTAGGTAAGGAAGAGACCGCCCGCGACGAAGCAGGCCAGTGCCAGCCATGTTGTTACCGGGACGGAAGCAATCGTGGCCGATCCCAGCGACTCGGTGAGCGGGCCGATACCGAAGATCTGGTCTTGATGGGAGATCAGGGTTGCGCCCCGGATAACGCTCAGCATGCCCAGAGTCACGATGATCGGATTGAATCCGATTATCACGCAAAGAAATCCATTGACTACGCCTATCGCGGTAGAGATACAGATCGCCAATATCAGGCCAGCCCATTCGGGCCAGTGCCAGGACGTGATGCTGATGGCGGCGGTCGTCGCGCTGAGCGCGGCGTTGGAACCGACGGAGAAGTCGGTGTGGCCGCAGATCACCAAGAGGGTAAAAGGCACAATCAGAATCCCCAACGCGGCACAGTTATCGATCAGGGTCACGACATTTGACGGCGTGAGAAAATTCGGGGTGCGCGACGAGAACCAGACGCACAGCGCGATCAGTGCGGCGACAAGCGCAAGATTTGAAATGAACTCCGGCCGGATCACCCGGTCGATGTATTTAGGCACGTGAATGTTCTCCAATAGAGTCGTTACCGCCGGATCGCCATCCTGCGGAGCGGGCGTCCTACTCGCCGTGGTGAGCCAGTCGTAAGAGTGAATGCTCACTGAGGTTCTCGGCGGGGATAATTCCGGCGATCCGCCCCCTCGCCAGCACAATGACCCGGTGTGCGACGAGGGTGAGTTCGTCGGGTTCGGAGCTGGCGATGATGACAGCGCCACCACTGGCCACGAATTCGTCAATGGCGGTATAGAGATCGCCGCGTGCCCCGATATCGACGCCATCAGTCGGTTCGTCTAGTAGCAGTAGGTCGCATTGCCCGGCTCGATTGAGCCAGCGTCCCAAGACAAGTTTCTGCTGGTTCCCGCCGGAGAATCGTCGCGCGGTCAGCTGGGGGGAGTGCGGGCGAAGGTCGAGTCGGAGGGCTGTCTCGTCGAATATCTGTGACTCGTGTCGGCGTGATCGGATAACCGAGTGCCAGGCCAGGTTGGCGGTGCGCGGCAGGAGGAGGTTGTCGGCGCCGGACAGATCCGCGAACACGCTTTCACGCAACCGATCCGACGGGACGAGGGCGATTCCCGCGGATACCGCATCGGCTGGGCGGCGCAGGGATAACCGAGTTCCTGACCATATAATCGATCCGGAGGCCGATTTTCGGACGCCGGCGATAGTTTCCAGATATTCGGTTCGACCTGCGCCAACCAGGCCGTAGAGACCGATCACCTCACCGCGCTGTACGCGAAGCGAGATCGGGCCGAAACGGGCGCCACAGAGATTATGTGACTCGAATAGTGCTGGGGTGCTGTGTGTATCTGGTGACGAAAGGTCATGCTCGCGCTCCGATCGG
The DNA here is from genome assembly GCA_047605305.1 of Gordonia sp. (in: high G+C Gram-positive bacteria). Lineage (GTDB taxonomy): Bacteria > Actinomycetota > Actinomycetes > Mycobacteriales > Mycobacteriaceae > Gordonia. The sequence goes on along the minus strand of JASGFW010000137.1, from coordinate 6,854 downwards.
CTGGCGGCAGCTGTCGGCGATCGAGCCGGGTCGATGATTGCCCGCACCAGATCATCGCGAGTCAACATGGCTGACTTCTCGGATACGACGCATCGGCCGTTGCGAAGTACCGTGATTTCGTCGGCGATCTCGAGTGCCTCGGTGAGTCGGTGGGTGATGAACAGGATGGGGATACCCATCGACCGCAGTTGATGCATATGGGTGGTGAGTTTCTGCACCTCTCGTTCGGTGAGGGCCGCGGTAGGTTCGTCGAGAATGACTAATCGTGGATGTGTGACCAGTGCCTTGGCGATTTCGACGAGTGCAAGCTCGCCGTTGCCGAGATCGCGAAGGTTGGCGTCGGCAGGGAAAGATGCGCCGAGTAGGGCAAGCGTCTTCGCCGCCTCAGTTTTTGCATGTCGACGTGAGCGGATGGGGCCGTGGCACGGTTCGTTTCCGAGGAAGATGTTGTCCGCGACGTTGAGTGACTCGGCTAGCGCTGGCTGCTGGTGTATGACGGCGACTCCAGCTTGGCGGGCTTGCCGAGGTGTCAACGATCGGTAACATCGGCCGCCGATGAGGATATTTCCGCTGTCAGGTTTTTCTGCGCCGGACACACATTTGATGAGAGTGGATTTGCCCGCTCCATTGGCTCCCAACAGCGCGTGTATTTCTCCTGGTTCGATACGTAGATCGACTCCGCGCAGTACGGGTATGCCACCGTAGGATTTTCGGAGATCATCTACCGCGAACGGAGCCGGCAGCAATGGGGGCGTCATCTGGTCATTCCCAGATCTTCAGCATCGAAGCGAGATTGGGACTCGCGGGCGTGACAGGAACGTAGGTGACCTTATAGGTCGAACTACCTTTTCCGGTCGCCGCCGCAACTGCGGCGTCGATCATTCCTGTGCCAATCGCGGGGAGATCGAGTGCGGCGGAACCACGATACGATCCGTCCTCGCCGATGGCGTTGAGTGCCTCCTTGGTGCCATCCATCCCGCCGATGAAGAGATTAGGGTTATTTTTATCTGGCACTGCGGCATACGCTCCGACGCTCGCGGTCTCTTCGATTGCCAGGATGGCATTGATATCCGGGTGTGCCTGTAAAAGGGTTTTTGTCGCGTTGAGACCTTCTGTTTCTGATAGCGCGTCCTGGCGGGTGACGATCCGTACGCCCGGTGCTTCTTTTGTGAGAGTGTCGACGAGGGCTGCCTCGCGGGCACGTGCCCACTCGCCAGCCTCGTAGGTCAGAACCGCTGCGGTGCCGGTTCCTTTCCTATTCTGGTTGAACCACTGTGCGGCAAGATGGCCTAGGGTGTTGCCTCCGGCGGTCTGCTGCATGTCGACGGCGCCGGACTGATTCTGAAGGGTCGAACCGTATGTGATCCATTTTGTGCCAGCATCGATTACTTGTTTGGCAATACCGTTGAGGACGGTCGGATCGAGCGCGACCGCAATGATCGCGGCGTAATGTGCTGGTGTCCATGTCTTGATCGTTGACACCTGCTTGTCGATGTCTGAACCGGGGTCATCAAGCACAAGGCGGTAGCCGAGTTCTGCGGCACGTGCCTTGGCTGCCTTGATCTCGACCTGGACCGCAGCTTCCTTGGAATAGTTGGGAAACGATATCGCGATCGTTTTGCTGCTTTGTGTTGTTGATGATGACGATCCACAGGCATTGAGCGAGGGGATAGCTACTACGAGGCAGGCGAGGGCGGCCGTCGCGATTGTGCGGCGGTGGGTGTGTAAGGCCATGTGTTGTGTCCTCTGAATGTGGTGTCCGATGATTGAGTCTCGGGGGATGGATGATTGGCTGTGTCGGGATCAGTCGTTACGTAACGCAAAACTGCTTTCAGTTTTCCTTCGGACGTTTTCCCCTGAAGTCATGGGCGCGTATCTCAGGGGATGATCGGCGTCCACGCAGGTGGGTATTGCTTCTATTAGCGTGTCGTAGTTTGGCTGACAGAAAAACGGAAATGAGATCCGACGTTCTTGCCATCGACCCTGTGGTGGATTCTGCACCCGGTGCAGTGTCGATGACCAACGATCATTTGTCCACCGCGCCATGAGATCTCCGATATTAACGACGAAAGCATTAGGGGTTGCCGGAATTGCGAGCCATGCGCCATCGGTCCAGACTTCAAGCCCGCCGACCTCATCGCGTTGGTAGAGCAGCGTAAGCGTTCCGTAGTCGGTGTGTTCACCAACACGGAGCTGGCCTTCCTCTGGGGTTTCGGTGATGGACGGATAGCAGTTGGCGAACAAATTACTGATCGACTTGTTGATCTTGGGTGAAAAATAATCTGTGGGCAACTGCAGCGCCTCTGCGAACAGTTCCATGACTTCCACTGAAAGTGATTCGACCACATGATAATACGTCGTCCATATCTGCTGCATCTCAGGTATTTCGGCGGGCCACACATTGGGTTGAAAGTTGGGCGCCGCTTCGGGGGCATGGAAGTAGTGGTCATCGGGCGGCACGTGCGGCATTCCCATGGCGAAAAGTTCGACGAGGTCGGCGGATTTTCCCCGGTCGAGCGTATTCGCAAGTCCTCGCTTCTTCACGGGTGTATACCCCCGGCTGCTCGGCAATGCGCGGCAGTATTGGTCCTTGACATCGCCGGGAAGATCAAAGAATTCTGATGTGACGGAGTGTAATTCGTCGAGAAGTGTCGTGGAAACCCCGTGGTTGACAAGGATAAAAAATCCGACGTGGCGGTTACCCTCGTCGATCAGGGTACTCACTCGGCGGCGGTTCTCACCGCCGGTTCGTGCCTGTGCGAGGTCGATAGTGGGGATCTGCATAGTGGTCTTCTTTCACTTGCGAGCCGCGCGGCGTGTGCCGTTGGGTTGCGATATCGGCCAACCTGGGCGCGATTTTGGTAGGGGAGCGGCGAAGGCACTGGATTTACTTGTCCGCAAATCCAGAGCGACGAGTGATTCGGCTATTCGGACGGCGGCCTCTACGGAATCTATGACGGGCACGCCAAGGGTCAAGGAAAGTGGTCCACGTAGATCGGTCATTCCTGCGCAGCCTAAAACGATTACCTCGGAACCCGCCGATAATGCACGACGGCTTGCTATTTCGAGTGCGGATAGCGTTTGAGTGCGGTCTGCGTCAACTTCCAAGACGCGCAGGTCTGCTGCCTGGATGGATGCGCAGGCCGGCATGAGCCCGGCTAGCTGCAGGCTGTCGGCGATTTGTGGGACTGCTCGCTGCAGCGTTGTGACGACTCCGTATCGGTGGCCGAGCATCATGGCCAGGTGGGGCCCCGCCTCGGTGACGTCTACTACGGGAACACTGAGTAGTTCGCGGGCTCCTTCGCGTCCGTGCTCGCCGAACCCGGCCATAACGAGTGCGTCGAACTCGAAGTTGATCTGTTCGATGCGATCGAGGACCGCTGTCGCGGTCAAGAAACTATCGAAGTAGCCTTCTGCTGATTCTGGTCCCCAATATGGTTGCAGCGCAATGATCTCCGTGTTTGCGGAGGCTACCTTCCGGCTTACATTAGCCATGTCGGCAGTCATCGAGTCGGTGGTATTGCAGTTCATTACAACGATCTTCACTGTTGTTAACTGACTTTCGTAAGGTGCCGAGCCAACCATGGGGCTACGTGTCGTAGTCGGGCATATGGGGCTGACGTCGGTCACTCAACGGGAATGGGTTACACGAAACGAGGAAATCGTTGCGTGCGGCAGTCATCACTAACTACACATCATCGAACGAGTGTCTGATAGGCGCGAATAACCCACGGCGCCAACAGCTCAACGTAACGGGAGTGCGCTGATAACGTCGTTAACTCAGAAAGCGACGCGGGAGTTGCTGATATCGACGGAGAGAAGGGCCAGTCGTGGGCGTCGTAGCACCGACGCGCGCAGGCAATCGGCAACGGTGAAGGTGATTCGGTTAATCGGATCCATCGCCGTTGCTCCTTCCCGGTTAGTGCTCGTTTCGCCGAGACTAGCAGCGGGCCGATGACATACGTGTTTCGCTATTGGTGCGACGGCGTTAATCATCGCGAGTGCGGAAATATCGTAGGCGTGGCTAAATTATTCGCGCTAATCAGCCACGTCGTGCGGCGGCAAGCCTTTCGGTGCGCAGCCGCTCGACTTCGGGTAGATCGAGTGGCGGCAGTGAATCGGTTCCGATCGCGCGTGCCAGCAGCAGGTCTGCGAGCTGTGGGTTGCGTGCCAGCGCCGGTCCATGCAGATATGTGCCGATCACCGAACCTTGCACCACGCCTTCGGTGCCATCGCCCACACCGTTGCCGATGCCGTGGCGTACGCGTGCGAGTGGTGCTGCATCATTACCGAGTGTGGTTCCGCCACGGTGATTTTCAAATCCGGTGAGGGGATCAGTGAGGCCGGGCAGTTGTGGGTCGGTGACTAGTTCGCCGATGCTGCGTTTTTCCTGCGGTGAGGTGGTCAGATCGAATAGCGAGATGCCGTCGACCCGTTCACCCGCCGATGTCTCGTACCAGTGACCAAGTACCTGGATGGCCGCGCAGATGGCCAGCACGGGACGTCCCGCCGCGGCGGCGCGTTGTAGACCGGGAAACCGGGTGAGGTGACGGGTGGCCAAGCGTTGTGCGTAGTCTTCGGCGCCACCGAGGGTGTACACGTCGAGGTGTTCGGGCACCTCGTCGTCGAGGGTAATGGGCACGATCTCGGCGTCGATACCGCGCATCCGGGCTCGTTGGCGCAGCACGAGTGCGTTGCCGCCGTCTCCGTAGGTGCCCATCACGTCGGGCAGCACCAAGCCGATCCGTAAAGTCGATTCAGTCATCGGCGTTCCTTACCGATTCGGTCCAGCGCGATACCGAGATCGCGGAAGGCGGTGTAGTTGGCCAGTACTTCCACGCGTCCGGGCGGGCAGGAGGCAATGGCCTGCAACGGATCGGGTACGACGGTGTGTTCGGCACCCGCATAGAGCAGGCGCACCGAGAGGTCGGCGGCGCGTTCTCCGGCGGCGACGACCTGTATCGATTCGAAGGCTTCGAACCGTACATCCCACAGCCAGGAAAGATCTTCACCGTCGGGTACTTGTCCGTTGACGGCGATCACCAGGCTGTCGGCGTCATGGTCGATCATGGATAGCGCCTCCTGCCATCCTGCCGGATTTTTGGCGAGCAGTGTGCGCACGGAATGGTTGCCGACTGTGTGGATGCCGTAGCGTCCGGCCACCTCGCCGACGGTTTGCACCGCGGCGACGGCTTTATCTGGGTCGGCGCCCATCGCGACGGCTGCGGCGACGGCCTGCGCCGCGTTGCCGCGATTGGCCCGTCCGGGTACCGCCAGTGTCATTGGCGCGGTGAATCCGTCTGGTCCATAAATGTTTTCGTCATCAATCCACCAGTCCGGGGTGGGCCGGCGAAAGTGTTCGTCGCCGGTCGAGTACCAGTCGATCCCGGCCCCGACTGACGGCGCTGCGCCTACAGGGGCGCTACCGCGCACAATCGGCTCACCGGTTCTCGGGCAACTCACCGAATCGCCCACCCAACTCGATCCGGCCGCCACCCACACGACGTTGGGCGCGTCGAAGGCGGCGGAGGTGACGAGCACGTCGTCGCAGTTGGCGACGATGGTGGTCTGCGGATGCCGGGCGATGCCGGTGCGCAGGGCGCGTTCGATCATGTTGATTTCGCCGACGCGATCGAGTTGGTCGCGGGAGAGATTCAGCAGCACCAGCACTTCGGGACTGGTGGCGTCGCTGACGTGCGGGACGTGCAGTTCGTCGACTTCGAGTGCGCAGACGGGTGCCGAGCGTTGCAGGCTCAGGGTGGCGATGATCCCGGCATCCATGTTGGCGCCGTCGGCCTGGGTGGCCACCTCGCCGAGTTCGGCGAGAGCGGCCGCGGTCATGCGGGTGGTGGTCGATTTTCCGTTGGTGCCGGTGATCAGGGCGGTGCGTTTACCGGCCGCCAGGCGCGGCATGATCTGCGGGTCGATCTTCTCGGCGACGAGGCCGCCGATCATGGAACCTTTGCCCCGCCCGGCGGTACGTGACGCCCAGCGGGCCGCCGTGGCGGCACGTAGCGCCAATGACGTGCGCAGCGGGATGCGGGTGGTCAGGCCAGCCGGAACAATCGCACGATCGGGCATGGTCCGAGTGTGTCACAGTGCCGTGGCGGACGCGGTGAGGCGGCGCTGACGCCGGCGAATGACGAGCAGGTAGTGTCGCCGCAGTGAGCCGTGCCACTGCTTTGCCGCTGCCGTTGCCACTGCGTCCCGTCCGGTATGCGCTGCTCGGGATAGGTAAGTTGCCGGCGGGGTTACTGGCCGCAGTGGCCCGGTGGTCTCCGGTCAACGCTGAGGGCGAGCATGTGAGTCCCGAACTGTCGGTGCTCGGTTTGCTGACCGCGCGGGTGCCGGGAACCGATATGGGTGGGCGCACACCGGAGCGTGCCCGCGCCGGCCTGCGGTTGAGTTCCGCGCTCATCGCCGAGAAGCCGATACCGCTGGCGGTGGAGGAGGATCTCGAATTCGACGGTCCGGCTGGCCGTCGACGACGCGGTGGCCGCGTGGCGCTACGTGGTGACGAATGCGGCGCGCTGGGGAGTACGCACTGACCGGTTGGTGGTGGCCGGCGATAGTGCCGGTGGCAATCTTGCGGCCGTGGTTGCCCAGCAGGCACGTGGCGAAGAGGTGCCCCCGGTGCTGCAGTTGCTGATTTTCCGGTGACCGACGCGGCGGATAAACGTCCGTCGGTTCGGGAGTCTTCCACTGGCTACTTTCTTTCCGAAGAGCGCATCGATCAGTTCAGAGCCGCCTACGTCCCTGATCCCGCGAACCACACGGACCCTCGGGTGTCTCCGCTTCGTGCAGAGAATCTTTCGGGCCTGCCGCAGCAGGTGTGTCAGTGACCTTGCAGCAGG
>JASGFW010000136.1:0-8964 GCA_047605305.1 Gordonia sp. (in: high G+C Gram-positive bacteria) | reverse complement strand
GTACTGCACTTTAGTCAGTGTGGGAGAGTAGGACACCGCCGAACTTTACGTTATGAGTAATGCCTGTAACCCTCGTTGAGGGTTGCAGGCATTACTCATATCCGCACCAGGTAATTCCCAGAACCCACCGACCGCCACAGACGGGCGACCCGATAAACTTTTTCGTGTGCGTCTGGTGATCGCGGAGTGCCAAGTTGATTATGTCGGGCGGCTTACGGCACATCTGCCTATGGCCAAGAGGCTGCTGCTGATCAAATCGGATGGCTCGGTGAGTGTCCACGCCGACGACCGCGCCTACAAGCCACTGAACTGGATGAGCCCACCGTGCTGGCTCACCGAAACTGATGTTCCCGATGAGGTTGCGGCAGCACATGATTCGGTGCACGCCTACTGGGTGGTGACGAACAAAGCGGGTGAGGAACTGCGCATCACGATCGGATCCATCGAGCATGATTCGAGCCATGAACTCGGTGTCGACCCCGGCCTGGTTAAGGATGGGGTCGAAGCGCATCTACAGGAACTGCTTGCCGAACACGTGGATACCCTCGGCCCGGGCCATACTCTGATCCGGCGCGAATATATGACGGCGATCGGTCCGGTAGATCTACTGTGTCGCGATGCCGACGGGTCCACCGTCGCCGTCGAGATCAAAAGACGCGGGGAGATAGACGGCGTTGAGCAGTTGACTCGTTATCTCGAACTGCTCAACAGGGATCCTTTACTGGCGCCGGTGACGGGGGTGTTCGCGGCGCAGCAAATTAAGCCGCAGGCACGAACATTGGCTAATGATCGGGGAATCCGTTGTGTTGTACTGGATTACGATGCTCTGCGCGGGGCGGAGAGCACCGAGTTCCGGTTATTCTGAACTTGTGTGCGTGTCGTCGAGCTGAGCCCGCTCGGACAACACGCGGTTGAGCAACTCGTGCTCGTCGGCAGCAGTGCCGCCGGTGTAGTCGATATCGGCGGACGGTCGCAGGATATCGGGAAACGCGGCGAGCTTCTGCTGGATCTCGGCGAACTGTGCAAGCACCGCGATGCGCGCGTCGTCGGCCTTCACTGCGAGTTCACGCGAACGCGATAACCGCTCGATAGCGATCTCATGTGCGGTATCGCGGATGCGGGTAGCCTCTTCGAGCGCGATCCGGTGTTGCTCGGCAATGGTCTGCGCATTCTCGCGGGCAAGCTGGTCGGCTTCGGCGCGCGCCTTGTCACGAATGTGGGCGGCCTCATCGTGGGCCGCCGCCATCGTCGTAGTGTGTTCGCTCTCCATCGCGGCTCGACGCTCGGAACGCAGCCGTGCGTCCTCCTCGGCGGCCGCGGTGGCCTCGGCGTGTAGTGCGGCGGCCTCCTCGCGCAGCCGGGTGGCCTCGGCGTGAGCTTGGGCGACCGTCTGTGCGCTGCGTTCGCGTGCATCGGCGAGAATGCGATCCGCCTCGGCCTGGGCATCGCTGGTGAGTTGCTGGGATTCCTGCCGGGCCACCGATAAGGTTTCGGCTGCTTCTGCGCTGGCCTCTGCGCGCATCTCTGATGCTTCGTCGGAGGCCAGCTGAAGCATTCTGCTGAGCCGGTCACTCATGCCCTGGGCAGTGGTCGGCGGCACCGAGAGGGTATCGACTTCACGGCGCAGCGCCTCGATCTGGTCGCGGGCCTGATGCAGGTGGGCGGCAAGCTCCTGTGCATTGGCCGTCGCGGCGTCGCGATCGGCTGCCAGCACGCGCATTTCCGCATCAATGCGTTGCAGGCGTTCGGTGACTTGTTCGCGGTCGAAACCCCGCATCACAACGGCGAACGGTAGCTGTTGCCTGGGTGCCTGCGCTGCCATGCGGGACAGTCTATAGGCGGCGGGGTACGCCGCCATGTCGCGGTGTGCCCGGCGATGTGGTGACCTGGTGCCGGGTTGGTTCTGGGGTGCGGGGCTACTGGCTGGGGGGCTCAACTAACTCCAGAAGTACCCCGCCTGCGTCCTTCGGATGGACGAAGTTCACCCGCGAGTGCGCCGTACCGGGTTTTGCCTGTGGATACAACACTCGTAGGCCGGCGGCGGTGAGTCGTGCCGTCACCGCGTCTATGTCGGTGACCCGCAGCGCCAGCTGTTGGAGGCCGGGGCCGTTGCGGTCGATGAACTTCGCGATGGTCGACTCGTCGTTGAGAGGTGCGAGTAACTGGATCACAGCACCCGGCTGGGCCCCGTCCGGTCCGATCATCGCCTCCTCGACACCCTGCTCGACGTTGATCTCCTGATGCAGCGTGACGAAGCCGAAGTTATCGGCATACCACGCTTGGGCGGCGCCGAGATCGGGGACGGCGATACCGACATGGTCGATGGCAATCACTAGGTCTGAGATCAGTGTGGTTGCACCCGCAGCCGGTACGGCGGGGTCAGATGATGAGGTCGTCATAGCCTAACGGTAGCGTTGGGGTTAAATGAATGACAGAGCGACCGCTCGGTTGGCGGCGCGAGGCACCCAACTTTGTGGAGGTAATCATGTCTGCCGCTTCCGACCAGTCGGCTTCGGTCATCGTCGCCGGTGCGCGTACGCCTTTCGGTCGTCTACTGGGGTCGCTGAAAGGGTTCAGTGGAGTCGATCTGGGCGCACTGGCCATCAAGGGAGCGCTCGAGCGTGGCGGTGTGCCGGCGTCTGCTGTCGACTACGTCATCCTGGGGCAGGTACTGACTGCGGGTGCGGGTCAGATGCCTGCGCGACAGGCCGCGGTCAAGGCCGGAATCGGCTGGGATGTACCTGCTTTGACGATTAACAAGATGTGTTTGTCGGGGATTGACGCCATCGCGCTGGCTGACCAGCTGATTCGCGCGGGCGAGTTCGAATGCGTGGTGGCCGGCGGTCAGGAGTCGATGACGCAGGCACCGCATCTATTGCCCGGCAGTCGGTCGGGATTCAAGTACGGCACCACCGGACTGATTGATCACACTGCCTTCGACGGCCTGCATGACGCGTTCACCGATCAGCCGATGGGGGCGCTGACCGAGGCGGGTAACGATACGGACGGTTTCTCCAGGACCGAGCAGGACGAGTTCGCCGCCCGCAGCCACCAGCTCGCCGCCACCGGATGGAAGAACGGGCTGTTCGCCGACGAGGTGGTTCCGGTGCGGATCCCCCAGCGCAAGGGCGATCCGATCGAGTTCGTCGAGGACGAGGGTGTGCGTCCCGACACCACCGTCGATACGCTCGCCGGCCTGCGACCGGCATTCCGTAAAGACGGGACGATCACTGCGGGAAATTCGTCGCAGATTTCCGATGGTGCGGCCGCAGTCGTCGTGATGAGTAAGGCGAAGGCGGCCGAGCTCGGACTCACTGCGCTTGCCGAGATCGGACCGCACGGGGTGGTGGCGGGCCCCGATTCCTCGTTACAGAGCCAACCGGCGAATGCGATCGAAAAGGCATGTGCTCGTGCGGGAATCACGCCGGCTGAGCTCGATCTGGTCGAGATCAACGAGGCCTTCGCGGCGGTCGGTCTTGCCTCAACTCGTCAGCTTGGCATCAATCCGGACATCGTGAACGTCAACGGCGGGGCGATCGCGCTGGGGCATCCGATCGGGACATCCGGTGCGCGCATCACGCTACATCTCGCACTCGAACTCGCCCGGCGTGGCGGCGGTATCGGAGCGGCGGCGCTGTGCGGTGCCGGCGGTCAGGGCGACGCGTTGATCATCCGCGTACCCAAATCCTGAGAGGCAAAGAGCCAGACCCACACGATCTACGACGCATCGTCGTAGATCGTGTGATTTTTCGGCACAATGGTGGACATGTCCCAGCATGTGCGTCTCTCCCAGTATTTCAGCGTGTCCACCACCGCTACGAGATTCCGATTTATCGCCATTCTGGAGGCACTCTCATGGCTAGCGTTGCTTATCGCCATGTATTTTAAGTGGGTTCTCGGACACACCGAGGCCGTGCGCATCCCGGGGATGGTGCACGGCGCTGTGTTCATTGCATTTGTGCTCATCGCGCTGCTCAGCGCGAGGCGGTTGAAATGGAGTGTGGGCGTGACGCTGCTCGCGTTGGTGTCGAGCGTTCCGCCCTTCGGTTCGGTCGTCTTCGAACGGTGGGCGGTGCGCGCGGGACATATGGCAGAGCTGTCGGCGGGGTACGGCGATGGTGAGATCGGCGTAAGTCCCGCGTGAGAAGAGAGGTGTACCGATGATCGTCGCATTTAGCCTGAGCCCATCCGGTGGGGCTGCAGTCGATGCCGAGGGCAGTATGAGTGCGGCGGTGGCATCCGCAGTCCAGGTGGTGCGTGAATCCGGTCTGCCCTATCAGACGACTGCGATGTTCACCTACCTCGAAGGCGAGTGGGACGAGGTGATGACCGTAGTCAAACGCGCCGCCGATGCGGTCGCCGAGCATGCGCCCCGGGTGGGCTTGGTCCTCAAAGCCGATATCCGGCCCGGTTACACCGACGAGTTGCAGGGCAAAGTCGATCGGGTGATGCGGCATCTCTCGTGACACGGCCGGGCTCGATCGCGCCCGATTAGTACGTTCGCGGCAGGCTGTCGCCGCGATTTTCGGTGTCAACGGATTTCTGGCCTCCCTGTGGGTGGCCCACATTCCGGTGATCACCGCGCACACCCATACCGATCCGCAACGCTTCGGTGGGCTCCTGCTCCTGTTGGGAGGGTCGGCCTTTGTCGGAATGCAGGTGACCGGGCACCTGCTGGATCGTTACGGTGCGCGCCGTACCACCGTCATCGCGGTGTGTGCGCTGTGCCCGGCGATGCTTGGGCCGGTGTTGGCGGGCAATACCGGGGTACTGGCCGCCGCGCTTATTGTGTTCGGATTCGTCAACGGCGGTATCGACGTGTCGATGAATGCGCAGGCGGTCACCGTCGAGCGCAACTATGCCCGGCCCATCATGTCGACGTTCCACGGATTCTTCTCGCTCGGCGGGGTGATCGGTTCCGGTGCGGTGGCAGCTGCATTATGGGCCGGTATCGGGGCGGTGACGACGGTCTCGGCCTGTATCGCGGGAGCATTGGTGGTCGGGGTAGCGGCCGCGCGTCATCTGCCGACAGATCGCGAAGAGCATTCGGGCGAGGCCGCTGCCGGGGTCAATCAGGCGGGGCGCACGGGGTCCGAGGTGAACGGGATTGAGGCTAGCGGGGGCACGGCGGCCGATGATGTGGCGGGAGGTTCCACGCGACGCTGGTGGCATGGCGTTGATCTGGGACGGCTGGTGCTCATGGCAGTGGTCGCCTTCGCGTTGATGCTGGCCGAAGGCACTGCCTATGACTGGAGCGCGCTGCACGTGGTGGAAACCTTCGGCGTGCGCGATGCCATTGGGGCGATCGCCTTCGGCGCGTTCAGCGCGGCCATGATGACGGCGCGCTTCTGTGTCGACCCGATCGCCGCCGCATTCGGGCCGGTGGCAGTGGTGCGGTTCGGCTCGTTGCTCGGCATCGTCGGAATGACTACCGCGATACTGGCACCGGCGGCACCGATCGCAATCATCGGCTGGGCGGTGTGCGGCATCGGATTGGCCGGTCTCATTCCGCAGATTTTCACCGCCGCGGGCAACCTCACCACCCATTCGCGTGGACGCGCGATCTCCACGGTGGTCGGCTGTGGCTACCTTGGTGTGCTGTCCGGGCCGGCGCTGATCGGTTTCATCGCCGGTCACACGTCGCTTCGGGTGGGTTTGGTGTCGGCGCTGGCAGCGCTCGGGCTGGCGCTGGCCGCCGCATCGGTGGTGCGTTCGGCCAGCGATGACCCCGACCGTTGAACGCCTACGGGTCCGGGCCCCGAACGAGGCGTGCCACACTAGTAGGGTGACTCGTCCCTCAGCTCGTCAGCCGGGAAGCGGTGCGCCGCGCCCGCAAGCACCGGCCCGCGCGCACGCCGCAGTGGCTATGTCCGGCGCCGTGGATCTCTCCGCCCTGAAAGAACGCGCCGACGCACAACGCGCGCAGGCGCAGCGTCCTGCATCGGCCCAGCCCGGCCCGAATGCCCAGTCCGGCCCGAATGCCCAGTCCGGCCCGAATACGCCTGCCGACACCGGTTCAGCTGTCATCGACGTCACCGAGGAGACATTCGAGGCCGAGGTGCTGACCCGGTCCACCCGCCAGCTCGTCGTCGTCGACCTGTGGGCCCAGTGGTGTGGCCCGTGCAAACAACTCTCGCCGGTGTTGGAACGGCTCGCCACCGCGGCGCGCGGTTCCTGGGTGCTCGCCAAGGTCGATGTGGATGTGAATCCGCGTATCGCGCAGGCATTCCGGGTTCAATCGATTCCGATGGTGGTGGCCATCGTCGCCGGGCAGCCAGTAGCCGCCTTCAATGGGGTGCGGTCAGAACAGGAGATCTCCGGTTGGATCGATGACATCCTTGCTCAGGTCGCCGACGTGTTGCCCGAGATCGGTGGGGAAGACGCGCCGGAGCCGCCGGAGGATCCGCGGCTGGTGGCCGCCGAGGAGAAACTCAACGCGGGAGATTTCGACGGCGCGCTGGCCGATTACCGCGCTATCCTCGCCGCCGAACCGAAGCATGCCGAAGCGGCGTCGGCGGCCCGTAATCTGGAGTTTGTGCTGCGCGCACAGGCACAGGATCCGCAGATCGTGGAGACTGCGCCGCCCCACGATGTGGACGGGCAACTCGCCGCGGCGGACGTGCTGCTGCTCGCACAGCAACCCGAGGCCGCATTCGATCGCATTATCGGCGTCATCAGGGTCACCGCCGGTGATGATCGCACCCGTGCCCGCACGCGGCTACTGGAACTCTTCGAACTATTCGACCCGGCCGAGCCGTTTGTCGTCACCGCTCGCCGCAAGCTGGCCAGCGCCCTGTACTGACGGTTGTCCGTCAGCGGCTCCGCTGCGTTCGTTGTCGGTCGGCTCCGGCGGCGCAGGTGTCAGCCAGATCGCCGAATTGGCGGGCAGTGTCACCGACGCCGACACGGGCCGGCCATGCCAACTGGGGCCGTCGGCCGACACCGCGCCGAGGTTACCTTTGCCGCTGCCCGCATAGTGGGTGGCATTGGTATTGAGGATTTCGGCCCAGGTTCCGCTCTGGGGCAGACCCACCCGGTAGCTCTCCTGATCCGCGCCGGAGAAGTTGAAAAGGCAGGCGATCACCGAGCCGTCCGCACCGAACCGCAGGAAGCTGATCACATTATTCGACGTGTCATTGGCGTCGATCCACGCGTAGCCCCGCGGTGCTGCGTCCTGGCTGTAGAGCGCGGGTGAATGCCGGTAGATGCGATTGAGATCGGTCACCAGAGTGGAGATCCCCGAATGGAACTCGGCTTCCCAGCCGTCGAGCTGACCCCAGTCGAGGCTGCGGTTATCCGCCCACTCGGCGCGCTGACCGAACTCCTGACCCATGAAGAGTAGTTGTTTACCCGGATGCGACCACATATACGCGAGGAATAACCGCACTCCCGCGGCTTTGGTCCGGGAATCACCGGGCATGCGGGTCCACAGCGTTCCCTTGCCATGGACCACCTCGTCGTGGGAGAGCGGCAGCACGAAGTTCTCGCTCCACGCGTACATCAGCGAGAAGGTGATCTCTTGATGGTGGAAACTGCGGTGCACCTGATCGCGGCGCAGATAGCCGAGGGTGTCGTGCATCCAACCCATATTCCATTTGAAACTGAAACCGAGCCCGCCGAGATCGGTCATCCGGGTCACTCCGGGCCAGGCGGTGGATTCCTCGGCGATGGTGACGACCCCGGGAAAGAGCTTATGCACAGTGGCGTTGGTTTCCTGCAGAAATTGCACCGCCTCAAGATTTTCCCGGCCGCCGAGTACGTTGGGTCGCCACTGGCCGTGGGGACGGGAATAGTCGAGATACAGCATTGACGCGACGGCGTCGACGCGGAGTCCGTCGATGTGGAACTGGTCAAACCAATACAGTGCATTGGCTACCAGGAAGTTGCGGACCTCGGCTCGGCCGAAATCGAAAACATATGTGCCCCAGTCTAATTGCTCGCCGCGAAAGGGGTCGGCATGTTCATAGAGTGCGGTGCCGTCGAAGCGGGCCAGCGCCCATTCATCCTTCGGGAAATGTGCCGGCACCCAATCCAAGAGCACCGCGATTCCCCGCGAATGCAGATGGTCGACGAGATAACGGAAATCATCGGGTGGGCCAAACCGAGCCGTCGGTGCGTAATACGAGGTCACCTGGTATCCCCACGAGCCGCCGAATGGGTGCTCGGCGACCGGGAGCAATTCCACATGGGTGAAACCCTTGTCGATGACGTATTCGGCGAGTTCGTGGGCCAGCGCGCGATAATCGAGGCCCGTGCGCCACGATCCGAGATGCACCTCGTAGATACTCATCGGTTCGCGTTCGGGCTGCGCGGTTTTCCGTCGGTCGATCCACTGCGCGTCGGACCACTCATACAATGACGCCGACACCACCGATTCGGTCTCCGGCGGCAAAGCCGTGCGCCGCGCCATTGGATCGGCCTTATCCCGGATCACGCCGTCGGCGCCGTGTACCCGGAATTTGTAGCGCGCCCCGTCGCCGATATCGGGGATGAATACCTCCCAGATACCCGAATCGCCCAGCGTGCGCATCGGCGCGGCGCGTCCGCTCCATCCGTCGAAATCGCCGATCACGGCAACCCCGTGCGCATGCGGTGCCCACACCGAGAACGCCGTCCCCGACACCTCGCCATCGGGGGTGGTGTAGGAGACGACGCGGGCGCCGAGTACCTCCCACAGCGATTCGTGCCGACCTTCGGCAAACAGGTGCAGGTCCAATTCGCCGAGGCTGGGCAGGAATCGGTATCCGTCGGCCACCACGACCTCGGCGGCACCGCCGTGTGTGCTGCTACCTATCGCGTCGGGATAGGTAATCCGGTAGCGGTAATCGATCAGGCCGGTGATGGGTACCGACACCACGAAAAGGTCGTCGGTCTGGCGGCGCATCGGATACTCGATACCGCCGATCACCGCGGCCACCGACACCGCGTTGGGTGCCAGCGTGCGCAGGACGGTATGTGCCCCGG
>JASGFW010000135.1:0-9042 GCA_047605305.1 Gordonia sp. (in: high G+C Gram-positive bacteria) | reverse complement strand
AATGCCAACTACAATTCGGCACCGGCAGACGCGCCCAACCAGGGGCCGGCGCATGTCTCTAAGCTCATCTGGAAATTCGTGCCGAATTCGGCCGCACGGCTTGCGACACTCACCACCGGCACCGCCAATGCCATCTATAACCCGCCCCGTGCGTCATTCGCCTCGGTGAAGAAAGATTACGAGGTACTCGATACCATCACACCCGGCCGGCCGGTGGCACTGCAATACAACACATCACGGGCGCCGTTTAATGATCAACGGGTCCGTCAGGCATTCTCATACTCGATCGATCGCAACGCAATCGTGAAGAGCGCCTTCTACGGCAGCGTGGAACCCGACGGCAATGGCGGGCTCACCAGCGGGACATACGATTACGATCCGTCGTTACGAAACGCCTACCCGCGCGACCTCACAAAGGCCGCGGAACTTCTTGATGCGGCCGGATGGCGACGAGGGCCGGACGGCATTCGCGTCAAAGACGGTAAACCGCTGCGCCTCACCTTCACCTATGGCAAGGGCACGATCATCTCCGATGAGGGAGAAGTGGTGCTGCAAAATATCCAGTCCCAGGCCAAGGAAGCCGGATTTGACGTGGTTCTCACACCACTCAACCAAACCGACTTCTTCTCCGGCGACTACAACACCAAGGATTCCTACGATCTCACTGCGGGATACTGGATCGGATCGACACCGGCCGAGTTGTACGTGAACTGGCGCCAAGATCTGCCACAAAGCCCCAATGCCAGCAATTCCACCTTCTACAACAACCCCGAGCTGGACCACCTCATCTTGGCGGCAAACCAGTCCGCCGATCCGGCCCAACGCACAAAGCTTTACCAGCAGGCCCAGCAACTGATCTCGCAGCAAGCCGTTGCCGTCGGCCTGTACCCGCTCGATGCGGTCGTCGCAGTGAACCGCACACTGACAGGAGTCCGACTCGCCGGACGCCTGGGCTCACCTGATTTCACCGACGCACGGTTGCAGTGAGCTCCCGACGCCGTATTGGCAGGGTGGTGAATGCACTTGCCGGTGCTTTCACCACCCTGTTCATAGTGGTTACCGCCGTATTCTTCACACAGGCGCTGCTGCCCGGTGATCGCGCGACAATCATCCTCAACACCGCCACCGGTGATTCCCGGGTCCACACACCCGATGAACTGGCACCGATCAACGCCAAGTACGGATTCGACCGCCCGTTGCTGGTCCAGTATTTCGACTACCTCACCACTGTGGCACGCGGCGATCTGGGTGAGTCATATCTCATGCACGTCCCGGTCAGCGACGTCATCTGGTCACAGGGAATGCCCACGATCATTCTGGTTGGCGTTGCGCTGGGCGTCGGATGGGTGCTGGCGCTCACGTGTGTCACGCTCACCGCTGGCAGGGCACGCCTGACGTCGTTACTCTCGGGAACCGAGGTGGTAGCGGCATCTCTCCCACAGTATTGGCTCGCCGTCGTCCTACTGGCACTGCTGGCCGTAAAGATCCCGATCTTTCCGGCAGCTCACACATCAGGACCCGCCGCGATCGTACTTCCGGCCCTCGCGCTGGCCATACCGCTCGCCGGCTTCATCGGACAAGCCATTCGAGCGCGATTCGAACTTGTGCTGGATGAGCCTTTCATCGTGACCGTCCGGACCCGGGGCTCCACCGAAATACGGGTACGGACGGTTCATATCCTCCGCCACGCGATCCAACCCGGCTTATCGGTCGCCGGCTGGTCGCTGGGCGGGTTGCTCTCCGGCGCAGTGATTGTCGAGCAGGTCTTCTCCCGACCCGGAATCGGAAGCACGCTCGTCTCCGCCGCCTCGGCACGGGATCTGCCGTTAATCGGCGGCATCATCATCGTGATCGCCGTCGCTTTCATCATCATCAATCTGACGTTGGACCTGATCCATACCCTCCTCGACCCGAGAGTCAGCCCATGACTGATCCGACCCTCATCACCGTCGCGCACTCGCATACGACGCGACCCGTACGCACGAGAGTGTCATCGATTCCTCTCGGTGTTGGGGCGGCCACAACATTTCTGGCTCTCGTCACGCTCTGCGCCCTGTGGCCGGGACTGCTCACCCCCCACGACCCATACGCCGTCAATCTGGGAGCCACACTGGCACCGCCGGGAGGGCCACACCCATTCGGTACCGATCAATCAGGCCGTGATCTCCTCTCCCGCGTGATCGCAGGTACCGGCGATTCCCTCCTCATCGGCATCGCGGCCACCACACTGGCGCTACTCATCGGCACCCTCATTGGAACCGCCGCCGCACTCGCGCCCAGGCACGTCCGCTGGCTCATCGACCGGTTTATCGACGCCATGCTCGCCTTTCCGAGCGTCATCCTGGCCTTCTTACTAATCGCGGCCAGCGGACCGGGCGTGCTGACACTGACCATCGCCATCGGCATCGGAACCGCACCCGGATATGCACGCGTGATCCGGGCACAGGTCACAAGCGTTGCCGTCGCGGACTATATCGAAGCCGCCCGATCGGTGTATTCATCGTCATGGACTGTCATGCGTAAAAGCCTCCTACCCAATGCGCTTCGTCCGCTGGTAGCGATGTTCGCGCTGGGTATCGGGCAGTCCATCGTGTGGGCCGCCGGCCTATCGTTTCTCGGATTCGGAGTGGCCCCTCCTGCCGCCGAGTGGGGCGCATTACTCAATTCGGGCCGCGAACTGGTCACGCAGGCATGGTGGCTCGAGGTGTTTCCCGGAGCCGTCATCGTGGCAGTCAGCCTCAGTTGCACGGTAGTCGGCAGATACCTTCAGGATGTCCTCGAGCATCGGGTTGGGCGTACGCGATGACCAACATACTGCAGATCCGCAATCTGAACGTGTCATTCGGCCGCGGCCGCGCCGCCCGGCACGTTGTGAAAAACGTGTCACTGAGCGTGGCACCAGGCGAATGCCTCGCCATCGTCGGCGAATCTGGTTCAGGTAAATCGGTCACCGCGGCAAGCCTGGTCGGGCTGCATCGCTCCGGCCACGCTGCGGTATCAGCGGACTCCTTCGTCATCGACGGAAGCGATGTCACCGAATTCACTGAGCGGCAATGGCGGGGTTTACGAGGCGCCACAATCGGTTTCGTGTTGCAGGATGCGCTAGGTTCGCTCGATCCGGTGCGGACCGTGAGCGCAGAGGTTGCCGAGCCGCTAATAATCCATCGTCGAGCGTCAGGCGCACAAGCACGCAACCAGGTGCCGGAACTGTTGTCGCGGGCAGGGATTCCTGACCCGCACCGCCGAGCTGCACAACGCCCGTACCAATTATCGGGCGGTCTGCGACAACGCACACTCATCGCTTCCGCGGTCGCCCTCGATCCACCGCTGGTTATTGCCGACGAACCAACGACCGCCCTGGACGTCACCGTTGCACGCCGCATTCTCGAACTGTTCGAGCAACTGCGCGATAACGGTACCGGACTGATCCTGGTCAGCCACGATATCTCGGTGGTTGCCGCCATCGCCGACCGAATCGCCGTGATGCGTGCCGGCGAAATCGTGGAAACCGGTCCAACACAACATGTCCTGAACGCACCGCAACACAACTACACCCGCACACTGCTCGCATCGGTGATCGGATTCGACGAGAATGCGGCGCATATCGCCGAACACACCACGTCGAGATCTCCGTCGGAACCTCTCAACGACATCGCGGTGACCGTCGACAATGTCTCCGCATCGCTCCCCGGCCCGGACCGGCGTCCCCTACAGGTACTGTCTGACATCAGCTTTCATCTTCACCGAGGCCACACACTCGGTATTGTTGGCGAGTCGGGATCAGGTAAGACGACGCTCGCCCGAATTATCCTCGGCCGACTCCAACCGGATACCGGTCACGTCACCTTCCACGAGCGCCACGTATCCGCAACGTCGCCGCACCCACCACGGGCCGCAATGGTTTTCCAGAATCCATTGGGTTCCTTCGACCCTCGATGGTCCGCCCTGAAAATCGTCGAACAGGCAATCTGCAAGGACGCATACCCGTCACGACGGGCTCGCCGGGACCGCGCGATGGAAATTCTCGAATCCGTCGGGCTCACCCCCGACCTATCCGCCCGGCCGCCGCGAACACTCTCCGGCGGCCAACGCCAGCGGATCGCGATCGCGCGGGCACTCGCCCAGGATCGAGAGGTGGTCATTCTCGACGAACCGACCTCCGCGCTGGATGCGACCACCCAGACAGAGGTTCTCGGTCTGCTGACCGATCTCACAACGAGGCACGCGATCACCTTCGTGCTCATATCCCACAACGTGGCAGTTATCGCACGAATGGCTGATCACGTTCTCGTCCTCAAGGACGGGCGCATCGTCGAACAGGGCGCTACCGCCAAGGTCTTCACACAACCCACGCACGACTACACGCGTGAACTGCTCGCGGCAGTACCGCGGCTTTCTTCCTCGATCTACCGACTCACCGATCCCGAAGGGACACCCACGTAGGCCATGACTGATCCGACACCACCTCGCCGCATGTACCTGAACGCCTTCCTGATGGGTGTCGGTCACCACGAAGCGGCATGGCGCCATCCGCGCAGCGAGCCGCAGCGCATTAGCGAGATCGGCCACTACATCGAATTAGCGCAGAAAGCCGACCGCGCCGGACTCGACTCCGTCTTCTTCGCCGACAGCCTTGCCATCGGACCCGACTTCCGCCGCAATATGCAGTTCACTTTCGAACCATTGACCCTACTGGCCGCACTGGCCGTGCACACCAACCGAATCGGATTGATCGCGACAGCATCTACCAGCTACCACCACCCCTATCACCTTGCGCGAGTGTTCGGTTCGGTGGATCTGATCAGTCATGGACGGGTCGGGTGGAATATCGTCACCTCGGGCGGTGCCGACGAAGCCCGCAACTTCGGGTTCGATGACCCGCCAACCCACAGCGAACGCTACTCACGCGCCGACGAATTCGTGGAACTCGTCACCAAACTCTGGGGATCATGGCAACCGGACGCCCTGCGCCTGGATGTGCACACCGGCGACTTCGTCGACGGCACCAAGGTATCTGCGATCAATCACAGCGCGCAGCACTTCTCCGTTGCCGGTCCTTTGAACGTTCCACGTTCCCCGCAAGGCAGGCCAATCTTGGTCCAGGCCGGTTCATCCCCTCAGGGGATCGATCTGGCGGCCAAATACGCCGATATCATTTTCACCGCACAGCGCAGCATCTCCGATGCCCAATCCTTCAGTGACACCGTAAGATCCCGGGTGCTTCACCACGGCCGGCCCGCGCAGGCGGTGAAGATTCTGCCGGGAATCGTGCCCTATATCGGCGCCAGCGAGGCCGATGCGCGTCGACTCGAAACCGAACTCACCACACTGATCTCGGCCGACTACGGTTTGCGGCAACTGTCGAACTTCATCAATACCGATGTAACCGGCTATTCGCTCGACACGCCACTTCGCAACATACCGCCGACATCGGCGATCGAGGGCCACAAGAGCCGCGTCGACATCATCCGGAAACTCGCCGAGGACCCCGATGCCACCATCGGCGACATTCTCGCCGCAATGGGCGGTGGGCGCGGTCACCGGACGATCGCCGGCACGCCCGAGCAGATCGCCGACGACCTCATCACCTGGTTTCACAGTGGCGCAGTCGACGGATTCAATATTATGCCGCCGTTGCTGCCGTCCGGACTCGATGACTTCATCAATCACGTGCTGCCGATCCTGCGCCGCCGTGGCGTCTTCTCCGGGGATTATCCGGCGGGTACCCTGCGAGAGAATCTGCATATCCCAACCCCGTAGGCCCGTAGGCACAGCAGGTATTCTCGAACGTCTATGACCCGAACCGATATCCGAGACCAACCCGTCGCCTGGCCGAGCTGTGCGCTCGGCGGCTGGGCTGCGGCGTGGGTCGCGGGTACCTGCGCGCCCGATGACGTCATCACCGCGCTGGGCGAATCGGCTGAGCACCACGTTATCGACGACCATTGCGGCACTGTGGATACCGGCCCCGGGGGTGTGCTCGATCTCCTGGGGGTGCTGCGCGACGCCGATCAGCTCGTGGTGCGACTGCCTGCCGCGGGTGACGCTGCCGGATTACCGCCGGGCGCAGCGACGACGGCGGCGTTCGCCGCGGGTGAGGTACTCCTCGTCTCCGACGGGCAGGCCCAGGCTGGGTCATGCGGACCGCTGGCACTCATCCCGACCATCGTCGGCCATTCACAGTGGTCCACCCATGCGGACCTGATTTGCCGCTGGGCGGTGCACCGGTATCCCGATCCGGTGGACCTCGGCACGCTGGCATCGGGGGGACCGACCGCCGCCGACATCGAATATCAACTACGCCAAGCCATTCGAGACGCTGCCGCCCTCTTCTCCGAGCACCGCAACACGGCGAAATCCTTTTCGCCCGGTGATCTTCGCGGCCGACTGGCCGCGTTGACGTTGCGGCACGAGGTGACGCTTCCGCCGTCGACTACCGATACTCGAACGACCCGCATGATCGCGTCGGCAGCACAGATCGAGGCAATCGTTGAATTGGCGGTCACCGAGCGGGTCGAGCTAGGCGCCGCCGCCGCGCATCAGGCCACCGTCGACGAGGAGTTCCGGCGTCTGTGCGTTCTGGCCCGTGGCGCGCGTGCGGCGGCGGTCAACGCGACGATCGCCGAACTCTTACGGCCCCGACGCTAACCCTCCCACCGCCGCACGGTCAGACTATTCGGCCAGCTTGGCTACGGCCTGCGCCCACAGGAAATACTTGTTGGTGCCGAGATCTTTCACGGTCTTGATCTTGAACGCGGCAGCGAGATGTTCGGCGGCGGCATCACTGACGCCCTGCAACGACGCGACGGGCGCGTTCGCCAATTCGTCGATCGACTTGTCCTCGTACGCCTTGTCAAACTTATCGGCCAGTGCCATAGTCATCTCCCCACACGTCGGTACATGTCATTGACGAGCGCCGGCAGTATGCCGAGCCGCCGACGCCAAGCATGTCACCAGACCCGGGTGATCGCCAGGATTCGCCACGATGATCGTGAATAATATTGCGACTGAGCGTAATTCGATGTCCGAAATGACCGCTTAGCGGGTACGTGCCGGCGGCTGACAGCAACCAGTACGGCACAGACCCCCGTTATCGCCGCAGCCCATGGCATCCAGGTCGCCTGCACCGTCGGCGTAGCGGTCAACGAGATCGGCGACCATCGACACGAACGCAGGGTCGGTGCCGACGGTGTCGGCCCGCGCGTAGTCGAGCCCAAGGCGGGAGGCGACACCGGCGGCCTCATTGTCGAGATCCCAGATCACCTCAAGATGATCCGATATGAAGCCGATGGGACTAACCACCACCTGCCGCGCCCCCTGATTGGCGATCTCCTCAAGGTGATCACAGATATCGGGTTCCAGCCACGGAACCTGCGGCGGGCCCGAACGGGACTGCCATACCTGGTCGAATTCATCGAATCCCGCCGCCGCAGCGGTCGCCGTCGACGCCGCCCACACCTGTCGCGAATACAGCCCGCCGCCGCGAATGCTCGCATCGGCATCGCCCACGGCCTCTGCGATCAACTCCGCACCCGCCCCGGGTGGCCCAGCCGTCACGTCAGCCGAAATCGGCACCGAGTGCGCGGTAAACACCAGGTGTACAGCCTCTTTCGGGCCAGGAAGGGACGCAACCGCTCGCCGAACCGCATCACGGCCCGCGCGTACGAATGCGGTTTCGGACCAGAACTGCGGAAGTTTACGCAACAACATCGGATCCTCGGCACTTGCGGGCACACGCTGCGCGAGCGCCTCCAGGGCCCGCGATATGTCCTCGTGATACTGGCGGCAACCCGAATAGCCGCCCCACGCCGATGTCGCGAACACCAACACACGACGATGACCGTCGGCATAGATCCGCTCAACCGTGTCCTCCACCAGAGGATGCCAGTTGCGGTTACCGAAATAGATCGGCAAGTCACGACCGCGACGGGCGAGTTCTGCACGCAGGGAGTCGATCATCTCCAGATTGAGGCCGTTGATCGGCGACACACCGCCGAAATGAAGATAATGTTCGGCCACCGCCGCCAGCCGCTCGCGGGGAATACCGCGCCCACGAGTGACATTCTCCAAAAACGGCAGCACATCATCCGGTCCGTCGGGGCCACCGAAGGACAGGAAGAGCACAGCCTCGAAGGCCGCACGCGCACAACCGGACTCGATAGTGGTCACCGCTGGGCGAGGAAACCCTCTGGGAACCACGTGTTGTGGCTGGCTCCACCGTCTACATACACGATCGATCCGGTGGTGCCGGGCAGGAAATCGGAGAGTAACGCACACACGCTGGTGCCGACGACGGCCGGATTATCGACATCCCAACCGATCGGCGAGGCGCCGTCCCAATACTCGTTGAGCATGTTCAGCTTCTTCGCATCATCGGTGGCAGTGCCCGAAATCGCTTTGGCGGCAAGTGTTTTAATCGGCCCCGCAGCGACCAGATTCGACCGGATCTTCTTCGCGTAGCCGACCTCCCGCGCGACATAACGATTGACCGATTCGAGCGCGGCCTTGGCCACACCCATCCAGTTGTAATCGGGCATCGCGGTACGCGGGTCAAAATCCATGCCGACGATCGAACCGCGCTCATTGAGTACCGGCAGCGCCGCACGCGCCAGCGACGCATAACTCCACGCGGAAATCTCAAACGCCTTGGCAACATCAGGACCCGGCCCGTCGAGGAAAGAGACCGCGTCGGGCCCCATCAGCGTCTTGGGCGCGAAGGCGATCGAGTGCACCAATCCATCGATACCCTCGGGTGCCAGCTCCGTCACCTTACCGGCCAGGGCACCGAGACTTTCCTCGTCGGTGACATCGAGCGGAATGGCCGGGGGCACCTCCTGCGGCAGGCGCTTGGCGATGCGGTCGATCAGACGGAGGCGGTCGGGAATACCGGTGATGATCACCTTGGCCCCCTGCTCCTGAGCCACCTTCGCCGTCGAAAAGGCGATCGAGGCGTCGGTGATGATACCGGTGATAAGGACGGTTTTGCCCTGGAGGATTCCGCTCAACGTGTGCTCCTTGCGGTGACGGGAACTGCCGGATAGA
>JASGFW010000134.1:0-9233 GCA_047605305.1 Gordonia sp. (in: high G+C Gram-positive bacteria) | reverse complement strand
GAAATCAGACGCGGGCGGATCAGATGGCGCTTCGGTGGACTGTTGTCGCCGTTTAGTCGATCGAACAGGGTTCGAACGCCTAATGTCCCGACGGCACTGGGTTCGCTGCTCATCACGGTGATGGGTAGGGGCAATAGATCTGCGAGTGGGAGATCATCGAACCCGACAACACCGATGTCGGTCCGTCCTTCGAGCTCGTAAAGAAGTCCCAGTGTGACGAATCCCGTTGTCGTGAAGAATGCTTCCGGAGGATTGTCGGAATCTAGCAGCTCTCGTGCGGCTAGTCGGGCCTCCTCCACGGAGCCCTTATTCAGCAACCGAATCAACGAATGATCGACGGTGATGCCGGCGTTCTCAAGCGCGGTCTGGTATCCACGTAGGCGTTCGCCGGTCGCGTGCCGGCTGGACGCAACAATCGTCGCGATCCGCTGGTAGCCGGACTCCAACAGATGCTCGACGGCCTCCCGAGCGCCGGATTCGTTGGCCAGCAACACTTCATCGGCGTCGAGTCCGGCAGCTGGCCGGTCGAGGAATACGACGGGGGTACCGTGGTCAATCTCGCTGGCCAGGAAGCTGAAATCGTCCCCGCCAGCGATTAGAAGCAGGCCTGCCACTCGTCGACTGATCAATGCCTCGACAGCATGGCGCTCTCTTTCAGGGTTCTCATCGACACTCGAGATCATCACGCCGTAGCCCTGGGTATTTGCCTCGGCGATCACAGCCGCGGCGACGCTACCAAAGTACGGATTCTGCAAGTCGCCGATGAGTAGTCCGATGTCAGTTGAACTCTGGCCCGGTCTCATGCGGCGAGCTATCTCGTTGGGCCGGTAACCAATTTTCTTGATTGCGGTCTCTACGCGTTCGGATGTTTCGCTACTGACATACCCTTGCCCGTTGACAACTCGTGACACGGTCTTCAAGCTGACCCCGGCGATCGCAGCCACATCTGACATTGTTGGACGAGGCAAATCAGTGGCTCCGGTCATCGGTTTTTACTATTACTCAAAATGTCAGGGCTCCGGTCATTGCGCCCAGAACCTTCTCTGCTGTTGCTTCGTGCTTGGTGAATGAGGCTACACGTTGACCCAATCGGAGTACCTCAATGCGATCGGCGATATCAAAAACGAACGGAATGTTATGGCTTATCAACACTACCGAAACCCCAGACGCACGAACGGATTCGATGAGCGATCCGACCCGCTCGGTCTGCACGACGCCTAGCGCGGCGGTGGGCTCGTCCATGAGTACGACCTTTTGTGCCCACAACACTGCGCGACCGACGGCCACGCCTTGCCGTTGGCCGCCCGACATTGTTCCAACCTCCACGGACGTGTCTTGTATGCCGACGGCCAGTTTGGCGAAAGCGGCGTCGGCTTCGCGACGCATGCCGCGTTTGTCGAGCATGCCGATCTTGCCGAGAATTCCGGGGCGCATCAGTTCCCGGCCGAGAAATAGATTCGCGGAGGGATCGAGATCCGGGGCGAGGGCGAGGTCTTGATAAACGGTTTCAATCCCGTGGGCTCGGGCATCGCGTGGGCTGTGAAACTCGGCCACTTTGCCGTCGACGAGAATCTGGCCGCTGTCGGGCTCGATGACACCCGAAATGGCCTTGATCATCGTGCTTTTGCCTGCTCCATTGTCGCCGACGAGAGCCACTACCTCATTTTGCCGTACGGTCAGACTGGCTCCGCGTAGCGCTTGCACGGTCCCGTAGGTCTTGGTGATCTCGCGGACTTCGAGAATTGGGGTGGCGCTCATGCCTCTACTCCTCTGACGAGCGTAACGCCATACGATCTGGCGTCTGCCATAAGGTCTGGCGTCCGATGGTGACGCCGGGAAACACGTTGTGATGACAACGATGTCATACATAGTGGCCTGCGAACAGCTCGGCGTCAACGGCCGCCGGCGCGCAGGCAGCCTCGGCACGGGGATGTGGTGAATTCCGTTGCTTGACGCCAACTGAGATCACGGTTACATTTCGTCAGGTGCGGTATGACAGCGTTGTCATGACAACGCTGTCATATGGTGGCCAGCTGTCCGTCCGCGAGGTGGTCGTGTCGGTGCAGCGACTTGCTTTCTTAGCCGTTTTCACGACCTTCTCCCTTTGGAGGCACCATGATTGATTCGCCAGAAGGTAATGCCGCGATCCGACACGAAGTCGATGTCGCGTCGGACGACAAGTTGCCCGCTGCAGCCATATCGAGACCGGAGCCGGGGGCCGACCTCGGGGTACGGCGCCTTGCTCGGTGGCTCCGTCAGCAGTGGGCCCTCGGCGTGCTGGTCGCGCTGATCGTGATCTTCGGTGTCGCAAATCCGACGGCGTTCCTCTCCGGCGGAAATATCAGGAGTATCGCGGTTAACGCGTCCGGCTACTTGATCATTGCCATCGGTATGACGTTCGTGGTCACCATCGCCGGAATCGACCTTGGTGTTGGGTCAGTGCTGGTCTTCGCCGGCGTGGTCAGCGTGAAAGCGATGATCGCGGTCGGTGGTGGAGGAGTGGCGTCAGTTGTCGTCGGGTTGTTGGTGGCGCTGGCGGTCGGTACCGGCTGGGGACTGATTAACGGGCTGGTGATTACGCGAACATCGGTGCAGCCGTTGATCGTAACCCTCGGGACACTGTTCGCTGCTCTCGGACTGGCGCAGATAATTACCTCAGGTGTAGACATCACCGGGATTCCGGTGACGTTGGTCAACGGGCTTGGGTTCGGTTCGCTGTTCGGAATTCCGTACACAGTCATCGTTGGTCTGGGGGTCGCCTCCATCGGAGCATTCGTCATGACTCAGACGCGGTTTGGTCGCCACACCGCTGCCATTGGATCGAATGAGGAGGCGGCGAGTCGCGCCGCGATCAGCGTTTCCAGACACGTAACTGCCATTTACGCGATATGCGGAATGCTCGCCGGATTGGCTGGATTCGTCAGCTTGGCGAGATTCTCAACAACAACAATCAACGGACACCAGACGGATATGCTACAAGCGATTCTGGCTGTCGTCATTGGTGGAACGAGCCTCTCGGGAGGTGTTGCGCGAATGGTCGGGACGGTCATTGGTGTATGCATTCCGGCAACTCTGCAATCAGGATTCGTGATCCTGGGAATTCAGCCGTTCTGGCAGAACGTGGCCATGGGGGTTGCACTAGTCATTGTCGTCGGCATAGACCAACGTCGGCGCATCCTTCATAATCGTCGATGATCAACGAATCCGAATGAGGAAAAGATAATGAAAAGATCCGTCACTGCTCTAGCGGTTTTTTCTGTTGCCACGCTGGCTCTCGCCGGTTGTGCTTCAACGGATTCCAAATCGGCGAGTGGGCCCAAGGTGACCTTCATTCAAGGCGTGTCCAACGATCCTTTTTATCAGAGTATGGCGTGCGGCGCGAAGGCTGAAGCTGCGAAGGTCGGTGTCAACCTTGACGTTCAGGGCGCCAATAATTGGGATGCCAGCCTGCAGACTCCCATTATTGAAAGTGTTGTCGCTGCACGTCCGGATGTCATGTTCATTGCACCCAACGACTCGACGAGTATGATCGCGCCATTGCGGGTGGCGACGCAGGCAGGAATAAAAGTGGGTACTGTTGACACTTCCATTAATGACCAAAGTCTGCTGTCCTTCAGTATCTCGACCGATAACGTGGCAGCCGGTGCGTCTGCGGCAGACGCGTTGGCGGATATGATCGGGAAAAAAGGAAGTGTGTTGTTAGTGGGTGAGCAGCCGGGTGTAACCACCGCTGTTCAGAGGGCTCAAGGATTTAAGCAACAGCTCAAGAAGTACCCGAATATCACCTACGTCGGCAACGTATTCACTAATACCGGTGGGGTGTCCGGAATTTCGGCCATGGTGTCATCGAAGATTGCTGCGACTCCCGATCTCGCAGGAGTTTTTGCGCTGGCTACGGATCAAAGCGAGGGAACCAACAACGCGATCCGAGCTGCGGGTAAGCAGGGAGCGATCAAGGTGATTGGCTTTGATGCGGGAGAAACGCAGGTCCAGCAACTCAAGGAGGGGGTTGTGCAGGCATTGGTTGCTCAAAAGCCGACTGAAATAGGGAAATTGGCAGTCGATCAGGCCAAAGACATAGCGGCGGGGAAACCTGTAACCAAGCATAGTGGGACCGGGACTAAAATTATCACGCAGGAAAACATCTCAGACCCGTCGACCAAGCAGTACCTCTATTCGACTTCCTGCTCGTAATCTCGCCAGACATCATATCCGTTTATCATATTCCGAGGTGCTAATTTCGTGCACAATGACAGATTGAGTTCAGAGGGTCGGGTGGCCAGGTTTGTCCGCGATCACATCGAACCCAAGATTTACAGCCGGCGAACGCCGCTCACGGTGTCGCACTGGGTAGTTCCGGGTGAGCCGGTTCCGCCCAGTGACGCGTTGCGCGCCGATTTTCAACCGTTTACGGTGGGTGAACGTTGGGGCGCACCCTGGACAACTACCTGGTTTCATCTGACCGGAAACGTTCCCGCAGACTGGGTACTCGATGACT
The DNA here is from genome assembly GCA_047605305.1 of Gordonia sp. (in: high G+C Gram-positive bacteria). Classification (GTDB taxonomy): domain Bacteria; phylum Actinomycetota; class Actinomycetes; order Mycobacteriales; family Mycobacteriaceae; genus Gordonia. The sequence continues at coordinate 4,735 of JASGFW010000134.1, read as the reverse complement.
CACAGCGTCTCGAAGCCGTCATCGATCTGGGTTTTGACAACGTCAATCCCGGATTCCAATCCGAAGGCCTGGCGTTCGATACATCGGGTGAACCCATTAAGGGGGTCTCTCCGTTCAATCGGCATGTACCGCTGTCTGCTGGTGCCGGGGACCCGATCAACTTCTTCGTTGAAGCGGCCGGTAATCCGGATATAGCAAATGACTTTGACTTTTTGCCAACATCCCTCGGTGATCTCTCGACGGCGCCACGGACACCGCTGTACAAGCTGGCTGCTGCAGATATCGCAGTGCTCGACGTCCGTGTGTGGGAACTGCGACAGGATATCGCAGTGCTGTACGGATTGATGGAACAGTTACCGCTCGATCGACCGCGGCGAGCCGTGATCCTGAGTGCGCTACAAGCCATGGTCGACGTTGTTGACCCCGACGATGTGTCCGGCACGGCCTATGCCGGACGTGCTGCGTTACGTCCTGCGCTCGACGCGCCGGCGGACGCGAGTGCCCATCGGTTATATGCAGTCGGCCATGCGCATATTGACTCGGCATGGTTGTGGCCGGTACGTGAAACAATTCGCAAGTGTGCGCGAACGTTCAGCAACATGATCGATTTGATGGACACCAACGCAGACTTTGTTTTCGCCTGTTCGTCAGCCCAGCAACTCGCCTGGGTCAAGACATATTACCCGGGACTGTTCGCACGGATTCGTGCAAAAGTTGCCAACGGTCAATTCGTTCCGGTCGGCGGTATGTGGGTGGAGTCAGATACGAATATGGTCGGTGGTGAGGCCATGGCGCGTCAACTCGTTGTCGGCAAGAACTTCTTTCTTGACGAGTTCGGGGTGGAGTGCGAAGAGGTGTGGCTGCCGGATTCGTTCGGCTATTCGGCATCGCTTCCGGGTATCTTCGCTGCAGCAGGAGCCAGATGGTTTCTCACGCAAAAGATTTCATGGAACACGACAAACAAGATGCCACACCACACGTTTTGGTGGGAGGGCATCGACGGTACGCGCATCTTTACACACTTCCCGCCGGTCGATAAGTATAATTCAGATCTGTCTGCTGCCGATTTGGCTCACGCGCAACGCAATTACGCCGAACACGGGGTGGCGACCAAGTCACTCGTTCCTTATGGGTGGGGTGATGGCGGCGGGGGGCCAACTCGCGAGATGACCGCGGTCGTAGCACGGACCGGATCCTTGGAGGGATCGCCTACGGTGCGTATGAGTGATCCGCGAACATTTTTTGCTGATGCCGAAGCCGAATATCGCGACGCCCCTGTCTGGTTCGGTGAGATGTACCTCGAATCACACCGTGGTACCTACACCTCCCAGGCCCGTACCAAGCAGGGAAACAGGCGCAGTGAGCATCTGCTGCGCGAGGCTGAACTGTGGGCGACAACCGAGGCCGTCCGACACGGCGCACCCTATCCATATGCACAGCTCGATCGACTATGGAAAGTGGTGCTACTACAGCAGTTCCATGACATCTTGCCGGGCTCATCGATCGCCTGGGTGCATCGCGAGGCCGAGCGTAACTACGCCGAGTTGGCGGGTGAACTGCACGAAATGATCGAGTCGGCGATTGCCAGGTTGGTAGGCGACGGCAAGAATCCCCTTGTGGCGAATGCGTCACCTTTCACTCGTGCGTCGGTTCCGGCCCTGGCGATCGGTGCCCAGACAGCGGCGGTTGTCGGTCGTGTGACGAAAACCCAGACGGATTCAGGGTTGATCCTCGACAACGGTATTCTCCGTGTGACGGTCAACGAGCGTGGGCAGATCATCTCATGGTTTGACATCCCTGCTGGTCGAGAGATTATTCCGGACGGTAAGGTGGCGAACCTACTTCAGGTGCATCGGGACGCCCCCAATGAGTGGGATGCTTGGGACATTGATGCGCACTATCGTCGTAGTGTCACCGATCTTGACAACATCGAGTCGCTGACGGTTGCTGAGCAGGATGACAGGATCGTCGTGACCAGCAGACGACGGTTCCGTGACAGCGTGATCGAACAGGATCTGGTTCTTTATTCTGGTGCGCGGTCGATCGACATCATCACGCGTGTCGACTGGCATGAGCGCCAGAAGCTACTCAAGCTTGCGTTTCCGCTCGACGTCCACAGTGAACGGTTCGCGTCAGAAGTTCAGTTCGGGCACGTCTATCGTCCAACACACAACAACACCTCGTGGGATGCAGCGAAATTCGAGGTGTGTGCACAGCGGTGGATTCATATCGGTGAACCAGATTTCGGCATCGCGATCGCGAACGATTCCACGTATGGCCATGACGTCACCCGTAGTGGTAGGACCACCGTAGCGCGGGTGTCCTTGCTGCGAGCGCCGCTGTATCCCGATCCGGAAGCGGACCAGGGCGAGCACGTTTTCCGACTGAGACTCGTTTCGGGTGCCTCAATCGCGGATGCCGTGGAAGCGGGCTACTCCATCAATATCCCTGGCCGACAGGTTACTGGAGCGCATCCGGTGGAACCGCTGATCCAGGTGAGCGACCCGGATGTAGTGATCGAAGCAGTCAAGTTGGCGCAGGACCACAGCGGTGATGTGGTTGTCCGGTTGTATGAGTCGACGGGGCGGCGAGTCATAACAGACGTGATCGCTCGGTTCGATGTCACGCAGGTCGAACGGACTGATTTGATCGAGCGGCCGATCGAGAGCGTCTCTTTTGCCGGTGAGCGGCGCGGGAGCATCACACTGACGCTGCGTCCATTCGAAATCGTGACGCTGCGTCTGCGGCGTGGTGATGTCGGCGAGGAACTGGCCAAGTGAGATGACGTGGCAGCGAAAAGGCGTGGTGCTGGCGCTCGACCTCGGTGGGACGAAGGTGGAGGCAGCGCTTGTCACCCCGGACGGCAGCATCCTCAGTGGTACCCGATACCGCGCGGACACCGGCGGGACGGCCAGTGCGGCAGACCTCGCCGAGGCGATCACCACGGTGGTGCGGTTGAGTCGTGACTCAGCTGGCAGTGTGTCAATTCTCGGTGTGGGAGTTGCTGCCCCTGGACCTATCGATGACGCCAACGGTTACGTTGTTCCAATCAATCTCTCTGTGCTTGAAGGGGTTCCACTGCGTGCGGTGGTCGCGAGCGCCGCGAATGTGCAGGAGGAAAAGGTGGAGTTCCGACGAGATGGTGTCGCATTCATACTTGCCGAATATTGGCTCGGCGCGGCGCAGGGAGCCGATAGTGCGTTGGGCATCGTGATCTCAACGGGTGTAGGAGGCGGACTGATCATCAACGGTCGGGCACTGGTCGGCAACGCCGGACACATCGGTCAGGTTGAAGTCTCCGGGCTGGTCGGTGATGAGTGTCTCGGTCGAACCACAATGCTCGAGTCGGTGGCGTCAGGCCCGAATATCGTTGCGTGGGCGCGGCGAGAGGGCTTTGACGGAAGTACTGGTGAAGACCTCGCGGCAGCATACGCAGTCGGCAATCACATCGCTGTGCGTGCGGTTCAGCGATGCGCATCCGCGGTGGGGCAGGCCATCGGCAGCGCGGTTGCGCTTCTACCTGTTGGTGTGGTGGTGATTGGTGGCGGATTCAGTCGGGTGAGTGATGATCTCGTACCGTTGATCGCGGATGAGGTTGGCCGACACCCACTTCCGTACGTGGCTGCTACGCCGGTGGTCCCTGCCGTGATGAAGAACGATGCTCCTCTTGTGGGTGCTGCAGCCCTCGTTTACCGCAGTGACCTGCTGCCCTCGGATCCCGGCTAACCAGTCGGCATCGACCAGGGCAGTGCACGGGGCCATAACACGGGCTCCGGGCCACTTGTGCGCTCGCTCTTTGGTTGGATCACAATCGCGTGGTGTGGGGGTCGCCCGTCGGTCGTGACAACTGGCGAGCTCAGATCAGGCGCTCAGCGGGTCATAGCTGCGGCGACCCGCCTGTTTTCAGTCATACCGTGATCAGCGGGGACGACGACGCGGCAACGGGGTAGGCCAGGGCGAGTTGTCCGAGAGCCCGTTTTCAGTTCGTCACGACCTGTCCCTCGACGAGTCGTCCGGGTGTTTCGTGGCTCGCGCAAGAGTCCGAGTGCGCCGAAGTCCCGTCCTGAACCTGGTCTCGACACGTACACACGGGAGCAGCTTGGGCGGGTATAGCCCGAGCATGAGAGCGGAGAACGCGAGCGGGGGGTTCTATCCGTCAATACCTTCGCAGTCTGTGAAGGTATTGACCTCATTCGCGCGCGTACTACTCGTGGCTCCCGAGAGCATGGCGCACGAGGTTAGCGCAATGGGGTGCATCGACGGCGAGTCGGTCGAGCACGTCACTGGGTGTCGCGTCATTGCCCCAAGTGCCAGCGATAGCAGTGACGATTCCGCCGAGTGCGTCTGGGTGGTCCAGGTGTAGCCCGAGTGGCATGTCCCCGTTCACCGGGGACATGCCACACGGTTTGTCAGAGGCTCGGGAGAACCCGGTGCGATTCAGTTCTCGTACCGAGATTGACCTGCTCGGTGGTGCAGTCCTATCGATAAATCTTGCGTGGATCAGGGAAACCCATCTTGATATAGCCGGGAGCGCGCTTCTTCAATGATGATGCGATGACGGGAGTGAGTTCGTCGTGATAGTCGTGCACGGTCGCAGTTGGCGCCTAGACGATCGGCGATGGTCGACCCAGGTAGTGAGAACCAGGATATTGGCCCCGGATTGGGAGGCTCCGACGCCATCGCGGCGTTCCGGCGTGGCTGTCAGGCCGAGCCAGTATCGTGCGGATATGCGGCT
>JASGFW010000133.1:0-9250 GCA_047605305.1 Gordonia sp. (in: high G+C Gram-positive bacteria) | reverse complement strand
ATTTCTCGGGGGCGGTCTGCGTAAATCCCGGTTTCCCTTCCCCGTATCTCCCCTCTCGGGGCTGTCCGGGGCGGCGCCGTGGCTCGCTGACTTGAAGAAAGTTACGCAACGGCGACGCCTGCGTCAAATCGCCTGGTCAACGCACTTAACAACCCACATCCACGCTGGTCAGGACTGCGCCGCCAACGACCAGTCCGCTACCCCGGCCAAAAATCAATCCGGATCACCACTATGTGCACAACCCGGGTGAACCAGAAGCCCGAGCACAAGACGCTCATCACCGGTAGATTCGCACCATGGCGAGACAGCTGCCAGTGGTGGACGCCCTCGATCGCAGCATCATCGATCAGCTCCGGATTGATGGACGGATGAGTTTCGGTGAGATCGCTCGACAGGTGGGCTTGTCGGAAACTACTGTGCGCCAACGTTACCGGCGGCTTACCCGACTCGGTGTGGTGGAGGTGGCGGCCATGACCGACGCGGTGCGGATCGGGGAGCTGGAGGTACATCTGGCGATCCGAGTGCGCGGGGTACCGGTCGCGATTGTCGCCCGCCAGCTCGCGCGGATGTCGGAGATCAAGTTCGTCGCCTCCTGTACCGGACCCTATGACTTGATCACCGATGCCCGCTGCTCGGATCTGCAGCATCTCAGCTCGCTGCTGACCGACCGCATCCGCCGGGTACACGGCATCGCCCATGCCGAGGCGCTGACCGTTCTTGAAGTGGCCAAGGATAGCTATCTGTGGGCCGGGTTCCGGGATGCGACACCATCCTCGCGTCCCGTTATCCGTCGGGATCCTGCCCCCGACTCTCACCAAGGCCGGACCACGAATAATCTTTGAAAATCTCCAGCACGACGAGCTGTTCAATGTTAGCGATCCCCGGCAGCCGCCGGACCTCGTCGAGCAGTTCCACCAGCTGATCCAGATCGCGGCAGGTTGCCTCGACGTAAATGTCGTGGCCTCCGGCGCACAACGCCACATGATTGACGGCAAGCACATTGGTCAGCATTCCCGCCACCGCGCGCGGTGTGAGGTCCTGAGTGCGGATCAAAAGGCGCAGCACCTGATGCCCCAGCGACTGCGGATCACACAACGCGACAATCCGCACGATGCCGGACTCCTGCAGCCGCGCCAGATGATTACGCACCGTGGTCTCCGAAACACCGAGCTGCTGGGCCAGTTCGCGAAACGACTGGCGCCCATCGTGGCCCAGCAGCCTCAGTAACTCCCGGTCGAAATCACCGATCATCTCTTCATAGTCGCTCAGCGGGTCCGAGAATTAGTCAATTGACGCTCTTCGGCAACGGCAGCGGCAACCAAATCGGCGTTGCCGGCTGCAACGGTGCCGTCAGGCAGCGTAATGCCGTCTTCGAACCCGATACGGGCCTGCACTCCGTCGGCGAGTGCAGCCCGCAACACTGGCCACACCGTGGCACCATCACCGTGATAGAGCAGTGGCGCCGTCACTCCCCCCGCACGTAGCTGTTCCGCGGCTGTCCGGCACACCCGTACAGCTTCGTCGGGATCCTGGGTTTCCGGTTCGACGAGCACCCGGATATGACGGTCGAGCACGGCCGAATCCAACAATGCCGGGACGTCATCGAGCGACCACACTGCCGTCTCCACCGGGATACCACGGTCCACCAGCAGCCGCACAGCCTCGTCCGCACCCTCCTCGCTATACGCGACGGCGACAAACTCAGGTACCAACGTCCATGATTCGATGGCGCGTAGCCGGTCACGATGCCCGTCGCACGTCCACAATCCCACCGTGGTGCCGACCGAGATACCGGGGATATCGGCGTTGAAACGTTCAACGGCGGCAGCGATGGGACCCGCCGCGATGCTCTGGCGCCCGGCGTCATCAAAGGTGTGGGTGTGCACAATATCTGCGCCCGCGTCAATAACCCGTCTAGCCTCACCCACAATCTCGTCGAGGGTGAGTGGGACGCCCGGATGCTCCGAGCGGGTGCGGCCGCCATTAATGGCTGCTTTCAAGAACACTTTTGTCGCTTTCGTGGTGTGGAGCCGAAATTGGCTGTAGTGGCGATTGGTGATGACTATTGGCTACCGGTTAGCTCACGGGTACCCCGTGTTTGCGGACCACGTCGCTCGCGCCTGTCAGCTCACCCAGCCGACCACCCGATCGCACCTGATCGATCAACTCCGGCTCCTCGGCATCGTCTTCCAGAGCTACCGGCAGCACGCGCGCCAGAACATCGGCGGAAACAATCAGCACACCGTTCGCGTCGGCGAGGACCACGTCGCCGCTGCGAACGGTCTGTCCACCGCAGCTGATAGGCGCGTAAATGCTGCCGAGCCCGCTCGCTTCCAGCTTGGTGGTCAGTGGACTGGTACCGCGCGCATAGATCGGCAGACCCAATGCGGTCAACTCCTCGATGTCGGTGCAGACACCATCGACAACGACGCCTGCCGCACCGCCGGCCACCAGTGCTTCTACGACAACTTCACCCAACGGCGCATGCCGGTGGTCGCCGCCGGTATCGATTACCACGACGTCACCGGATTCAATGTGGCCGACCACATGGTGCAAATTCGTCGAGTCGGTGGGGGTGGTACGTACTGTGACTGCCCGTCCGACGATAAGACCACTTCCGACGAGCCGCCGGATACCCGGATCGACAAAGCCCTCTTCGAGATAGTGGCCGATCGTCGGCAACGCGACGGTACGCGCCCGGGCCAGTAGCTCTCCGTCAAGGACGACAGGTGATGCGGCAATGGTGATGGCCATGGTCAGCTCCCGGTGATCATCATGCGTCGGTTACGTAGAACAGGAAGGGTGAAACGAGCTTCATCGAGGGCACTCTTGTCGAGTTCGGCATCCAGCGTTGCCCAAGTCTCGGCGTCAAGTTGACCGACGACCCGACCCAGCGGATCGATAATCACCGATCTGCCAATACATTCCGGTGATGCCGAGCCGACACCGACCACCCAGCAGGTGTTCTCGATGGCACGTGCGCGCAGCAGGGTGAGCCAATGGTCGGCCTTGAGCGGCCCGTCGACCCAAGCGGCCGATACCAGCAGCGTGTCGGCTCCCTGTTCGACGAGTGCACGCGCCAATTCGGGGAACCGGACGTCATAGCAGTTGATCAGTCCAAAGACCGTGCCGTCGAGATCGAAGACGGTCGGTTCAATGTCGCCGCGCAGCACATAACTGGACTCCTGATAAGAGAATGCGTCGTAAAGATGCATCTTGTGATACTTCGCAAGTCGGCGCCCGCTACTATCCTGCACAATCGTTGTGTTGTACGGCAGGCCGCTGCTGCTCGGTTCGTAACCGAGCGCCACGATGCACAGATTATTCGCCTGTGCCAACTCGGTAATGAAGTCGCAGAACGGTTCCCATTCTTTGGCTACAAACTCACTGAGCGAACCCGGTACCTCCGAGCCGATGACCATCGCCTCCTCTGGAAGTACCAGGAGTTGCGACCCAGCGGTGGCTGCGTGATCGGCGAGCCGCGAAATCGCCTCCCTGTTATCGGCGATCTCGGCGGTCGGCGCGAACTGGCCGACGGTGACCTTCATGATTCTCCTCGTTTCTGGGCGGCGACCAACCGGGCACGCCGGGCAGGCCAGTCGACGGTGACCGCGGCGTGCGGCTGATCGAGACCGGGCGGCAGATCGGTAGTGGTCACAATGAATGGATGGGTTCCCAACTGCAGATACAGCCGCCACTGATTGCCCAGGTAGACAGCGTCATTAACCGTGGCAGGCAATCCCTGCGCAGTGTGTCCGGAACTTAGACTCACCGCTTCCGGACGCACCGCGACGACCCATCCACCACCACTGACTGCGTCGGGAACCGTTGCTGGTACCGGTAGACGGCCCTGTCCAACACCATCGACCATTGCCATCGGGTGTCGATCATCGCCATGAATAATGCTGACCGGCAATAGATTACACGTACCGATGAACGATGCCACAAATGAATTCACCGGTTCCTCGTAGATCTCACGAGGCGTGCCAACCTGTTGCACGACGCCCTCGCTCATCACCGCGATGCGGTCAGACATCGTGAGAGCTTCTTCCTGATCATGCGTCACATACACAAAGGTGATACCGACATCGCGCTGTAGTCGGGTGAGCTCAATCTGCATTTGCTTACGTAACTGCTGATCGAGCGCGCCGAGCGGTTCATCCAGAAGCACCACCGAGGGACGCGAGACGATTGCCCTGGCCAGGGCAACCCGCTGACGCTGGCCACCGGAGAGCTGGTCTGGTTTACGCCGGGCATAATCACTCATCCGGACCAGGCTGATGGCCTCAGTTACCACCGAATCGAGATCCCGGCCGCCGAATTGCTCGGGTAATCGACGTATTCGACGCCCGTAACGAACCCGCAGCTCGAAGGCGACATTGTCATACACACTCAGATGCGGGAAGAGTGCATAGCTTTGAAACAGCATGTTCAGGTCGCGTTTACGGGTCGGCTGATCACGCACGTCGACGCCATCGAGCTCGACGATACCGGCAGTGGGCGTCTCGAAACCGGTGATCATCCGCATCAACGTGGTCTTGCCGCATCCCGATGGACCCAGGATCGAGAAGAATTCGTTGCGTCGGATACTCAGATCAGTCGGCGCGACGGCCACCGCGTCACCGAAATGCTTGGTGACGCCGCGCAGCGTGACAGCCGCAATCGATTCCTGCGCAATCGATTCCTGCCCAGTCGGTTCCTGCAGAGTCACGACGACTTGATCTTCGTCCAGCCCTGCTGGAAATACTTCATCGCGCTTCCGGGGTCGAGGATGAAGTCAGCGTTTGCCGCCTGTGTGGCCGGCGCGTATACAGCGGTGTTGTTCAACAGATTCGTCTTGGTAATCTTCGCTTTCGCCGCCTCGTTCACGCTGGCCATAGAACCGTCATCGGTTGCCAATGCCGCAATTTCAGGCCGAAGCGTGAAGTTGATGAATTTGTATGCCGCCGCCGCGTTCGATGAGCCTGCGGCGATGGCCAAACCATCCGTCCACAGTGAACCGCCTTCCTTCGGAAGCACGTATTTCACATCGGGATTGGACTCGACGACCTTCGCGGTGGATGATCCGCCCCACGCTTCGGCTACACATGCCTGACCCTGCGCGATGAGGTCGGCGTAATTGGTGGAGTTATAGCCAGCCAGCAGCGGCTTCTGTTCCTGCAACTTTTTCGTCGCCGCGTCGATCTCGGACTCCTTGGTGCTGTTCGCATGATGACCAAGCACCTGTAGACCCGCGATATAGGCGGCGAGCATGTTGTCAAGCAGGTAAATCTTGCCCTTGTACGCCGAATCCCACAACGCCGACCAGCTATCGATCGGCTTCCCCGTACATTTTTGGTTGTAAAGGATGCCTGTAGTGCCCCACACCCACGGCACGCTGTGTGCCAAGCCATGGTCATAGGACGGGTCTGTGAAGGTGGATGCCAGATTATCCAAACCCGTGAGTTTGCTGTGGTCAAGCGGTTCGATCAGGTGTTGGCCAACGAGCTGTTGAACCGCGTACTGGCTGGGCTCGACGACGTCATATCCCGAATTACCCGCGGCGAGTTTGGAAATCATCGTCTCGTTGCTGTCGAAGGTGTCGATCTTGACCTTGATGCCGGTTTCCTTCGTGAACGCCTTGGTGACGGTATCGGGAATCTCACCCGCCCAGGCATACACATGCAGAGTGCTAGCGTCACCGGAGGAATCCGACGATCCGCCGCATCCGGAGAACGCCAACATCGACGTCGCCGCTACCGCGGCAACGAATACTTTCTTCATCATGGAAATGCCTTTCAGGGTTGATATGCCAGATAGCTGGGATGGCAGAGCGATTCAGCGAGTTCGAGCGACGATGTTGCGTAGCTGGCTGACACCCACCAGCAACACCACCACCACGGTGAAGGCGATCAGCAACGCGCCGAGCGCGTTGATCTCGGGAGTCAGACCTGTCTTGAGTAGGGAGTAGACCCGCAACGGCATCGTTGTGCTACCAACCCCATTGGTGAAGGTGGACATCACGATATTGCCGAAGGATGTAGTGAAGGCCAGTAGCCAGGACGCGCCGATAGCTGGCCTCAACAATGGGATAACGACCCGGCGAAATGCCCCAAAACCCGTGGTGCCCAGGTCAGCTGCCGCATCCGGCAGGCTCGGGTCAAGTGAGGACATTGCCCCCATCATCACCAGTGTGCTCATCGGCAATGTCAATACAACATGGCCAATGACGAGGGTGCACAATCCCAGAGTGATGTGCAGGGAGGAGAATAAGCTCAACAGTGCCACACCGAGCACAATCTCGGGGACGATCAGCGGCACGGAGACCAACCCCAGCACCGTACGACGCCCTGGCGTATCAGGACGGACCAGCGCGGCCGCAGTGAGAACACCGATCACTGTGGCCGCCGTGGCGGCGCAGACACCTACGATGACGCTGACCCGCAATGAGTCGAGCAGGGCAGTATCAGCGAATAGCGCACGATACCAACGCAAGCTCAACCCTTTCCAGTGATAGCTGACGTCGGAAGCGTTGAATGAGTAGACGATCACGGCGATGATCGGCACGTACAAGAAGGCCAGCACGATGCGACCGATCCAGGCGGTGGCGCGTTCCATCTCAGTGCTCCTTCCTGCGCCCGCGGCGCAACAACACACCGGCGACGGCGAGTGCGGTGAACATGACGACGAGCAGGACGGTGGCCGCAGCGGCCCCCATCGGCTGATTACGGAACTCCGTGTACAGGGTGACGATCAGATTTCCGATCAGCTGGTTCTTGCCGCCACCGAGCAGCACCGGGATGACGAACACACCGAGGGTCGGGATGAACGTCAGCACGGCGGCGGCCACCAATCCTGGTCGGCATAGCGGAATCAAGATGCGCCGCTGGGTAATCCACCAGTTGCATCCCAGATCTTCGGCCGCCTCGCGCAACGAGGTGTCGATACCGCGCATCGACGCATAGATCGGGAAGATGGCGGCAGGCAGGAAGGAATAAAGCAGTCCGGCGAGGACGGCGCCCTGACTGGGAAGCCAATGGGTATCCCCGTGCACCACACCGATCGTGCGCAGCATAGTAACGATCGGGCCGCCGTCGCTGAGCAACGTGATCCAGGCAAAGGTGCGGACCAAGAAGTCCGTCCAGAACGGCACCACGATCGCTACCAGCACCAGCCCCTGCCGCGCCGGTGGCCTGGAAACGATATAAGCGGCAGTGAGATACCCGACAACCAGACAGAACACGGTGTTGATCGAGGACATCGCCAGGCTGTACCCAAGCACCTTCAGATACACCGGATCAAACAGGTCGCGATAATTGGCCAGCGTGAAACCGCCGACGATTCCCCCATAGTTATCGGCGATAGCGACACTGTTGCGAATCACGAACAGTGTTGGCACGACTACAAATAACAGCAGGGTGACAATGGCTGGCGATAGTAGCGCCGCTCCGGTCCATCGTCTGCGCCCTGCCGGGCTCAGACCACGCACCGGACGCTCGGCGGGAACGGTAGTAGCGATGATCATCCCCCTGAAGATCGTGGCGTCGTTAGTCGAGACGCTGGTCCTTGGACTTCCCCCGTGCCGCGAATGCACGGTCTGCCGGGCTAGTCGACTCGGTCCATCTTGACCGTCAGGCGCCACGGAGAGGAATGCCCCGATGGTGCGGAATCCGTTGCCACCGGTAACACCAGTGCCGGATTCCACACCTATACGCCGTAATAAACTGAGGAATACCGAGCTAACTAGATCCTGACCGATCATCGTGGCGTCGACGCGGTGCTATAGCAACTACACGCGGATTGCGGAATCCGCTGCCACATCGGCTGACTGCTACCACAGCGGCGTGAGCGGCCTACTGGCGCAATTATGGTTGTGAGCGCACGCTGATGCCGCGGCTATAGCGAGGACAACCAATGGTCCGGCGAAAGATATTGGTTTTCGCGGTATCGCGTCGGGAGAGTTCCCGTGCGATCAGGAAGCGCACAGGCCGGAACACTGCCCTAACACCGCAATAGGCGGTAGATTTCCTCGAATGGAACCCATCGCGACGTGGGGAGGCCTCACCGGCGTCAGCCGGTTGGTCTACAAAACTACGGGACCCGACCACACCCCGGTCTTGGCTACTGCGCTGGTGAGGTTGCCGCCTGGCACACCACCGGACGACGGTTGGCCGGTGGTCGCGTGGACGCACGGCACCTCGGGAATGAACAGCGCATGCGGACTGACCATGTCGGCAGAGCTTGAGGCGGGTACCGCGCCGATAGTCGCCCGGCTGAATCGCGCCGGCTACGCGGTGATCGCCCCTGATTACCTCGGTTTGGGTCCGCATTCCGACATCATCCACCCGTATCTGCACACAAGCACAGAGGCGTCGGCCACCATCGATGCCGTACGTGCGGCCCACCAGGCCGTCTCCGGCCTGTCCCTGCGGTGGGCGGTGGCCGGGCAATCGCAGGGCGGGCATGCGGCTCTGGCCACCGGACAGCGTGCGAGCCACGACGCCGCGGCCTTAGACTTTCGGGGGACCGCGGCGCTGGCACCCGCATCGAATGTCGAGCATATGTTCAGCCTGGCGCGACCGAGTACGCGCGAGATGCCCTATTTTCCGGTAGGCAGCATGCTCGCCGTGCTGGCCGGAATGATTGCGGTACCGCAACCCATCGACGTCCGTAGTTTTCTTTCTCCGGAAGGCAATAGGCTCGTCGATGAAATCGCCACTCGGTGCAGCCTCGCCTGGCCCGAGATCGTGCGCGGCGTCTCCGCTGGCCAAGTTCTCCAAAAATCACTACGGGACAATGAATTTCGTCGAGCCATTGCCGACTACGCGGCGGTTCCAACCAGTGGATACGATGCGCCAATTCTCATCGTGCATGGCTGGAAGGATTCTCGGGTGCCGTTGCCGCTGACGTTGTGGCTCCTCGCCGGACTACGCAGATCACGCACACCGTATGAGTTTCACGTCGTGAATACCGGTCACGACGATTCCCGCGGTGCGCCCGCCCTTCGGTACGCACTTGCCTTCCTCGCCGAGGTGTTGGCTCCTCGGCGGCGCCCCACGGCACGAGAATTTGAGCGGTAAAGTCACAGCCAGTTCGTCTTCATCAGCGCGGATGAAAACTCCAATAACACGTCCCCACACACGGGGGCCTACAGACGAAAGACCCGCTGCGGTAGACCTACCCGTCAGCGCTCAGGTGAAAGAGGTGCCCGTGCCCTATTTGCAGTCTGTTCGTGGCCACACCTACCAATTCAAAAACCTCGTCGACGTCA
>JASGFW010000132.1:0-9286 GCA_047605305.1 Gordonia sp. (in: high G+C Gram-positive bacteria) | reverse complement strand
ATGTCCGGTTCCGATATTGGACAAGGGTGCGATATTGATCGTCCGTCGTGCTGATCTCTGTAGACCATGGATTCTTCTCCGACTACCCGCAGCACTTCGTTCGTAGCATGTGGTTGATTCAGTTCTATTACGCGGCTTGGCTGAAAACGCGCGTTGTACGATCGCGATGTTCACACAAATTCTGTGGCGCAACAGGCAGTCATGAAGAGATACTGGATTGGGCGATAGCGCCGCGCGACGAAGCTCGGGTTCTGGTTATGCCCCGGAGCGTAACTGCTCAGGCGTTGTTCACTCACTGTGCTGAAGGCTTCTGCTATGACCGAATCTGCTCGTACGTATTTCTCGCTACCCCGTCGTACGGATGTCGGTGAACATCCTCGGGCGCGTACCGGCTCGGCTCGTGGACGCCAGACTTCTGCGCGTCGCGTCCGCGATCTCATCAGCCTGTCGATTCGGATGGGCTACTTCACCACCGACCAGCCGCTTGTTGAGCATGAGCTCGTTGAGGTTTTCAACACCAGTCGCACCTCGGTGCGTGCCGCGTTGGCGCAATTGCGAGATGAAGGGGTGATCGACAGACGTCCCCGCGCGGGAACCAGGGTCCGGCGTCCGGGGATTACGATTCCTTTGTCGGACTTTTGCACGCTCGATAAGAACGTGACGATCGAACTGGTGGAGGAGCGTGTTGTGCCGGCGTTCCCGTTGGTGCGGGAACAGCTAGGTATCACCGAGGAATTCGTCCGAATGGTAGAGAATCTCTTTGTCCACGAAGGTGTAGCCATAGGTGTCCGCACCGCATATTTTTCTGCGGCCGCTGTCAGAAGCGTCGAACCTGAGGAGCAGCAGGTACTTCGATCAATGGCCGACGTGGTGACGACAGGTTTCGGAGTTGAGCCGGGCGGAGTGGATGTACTGATCGGCTGTGAGCGAGCAGGGGCTCATGACGCGAGGTTGCTCGGAGTTGAAGTTGATGCTCCGCTGACTGTACGCGAGATGATCTATTATGACGTTTCCTCGAATCCTATCCAGATGGTCTTTGACCGGTTTCGTAGTGATCACGTGAGGTTCGAGGGATCAACGGGATTCGTTAGGCCTGCCGACCTAGGCTGAGTGCGTCAAATCGGGTGTGCCCCACCGGATGTTTAAGTCGTACCCGCGTAAATAAGTCTTCACAGAATGGGGACTTCTGCGCCATGGTTCGGCCCTTATGATCGGAGTCATACGGGTGTAAGGAAAAAATATTGTGAAGGAGTCGCAAGAAAACATGTTTCATATGGCGTGGTTTCTCAGCTACACAGTCCAGGGTTGGATGGATCCCTGGGGGCGCTCCCATTATTTTAACTGGTTGGATCCAGATTATTATGTGAGCTCTGCGAAATCTTTGGAGCGTGCCGGGTTCGACTTCATGATGTTCGAAGATGGATCCTTCATTGCGGACGCATATCACGGATCATCTGACTGGTCCCTGGCTCATGCGCAGACGGCACCCAAGCATGATCCGCTGACGTTGATTTCGTCAATTGGACAAGAGACGAAAAGCATTGGACTGGTTGCGACTATGACGACGACATTTTACCCGCCGTTTCTCGCGGCACGGTTGCTCACCACTCTGGATCATCTGACGGATGGCCGAGTCGGTGCGAATCTTGTTACTGCGCATAACGATAGGACGGCTCAAAATTTCGGCTTGGATAAACACTATGAGCATGACTTGCGTTACGTGATGGCCGATGAGTGGGTGAATGCAGTTGAAGCATTGTGGGCAACCTGGGATTCGGATGCGCTGACGATGGATGTCGCGTCCGGTTACTTGGGCGATCCCAGCAAGGTTCGCTACGCGAACTTCCAAGGGAGTTGGTATCGCACTCGCGGCCCGCTGAACCTGCCGCCGGGCCCGCAGCGCCGTCCGGTGTTGTGTCAGGCTGGCGGATCGGCTGCGGGAAGGGTTTTCGGCGGGACGCATGCTGACACCATCATCGGTCAGGCCACTTCGGTTGAGGGCGCAAAGGAATATCGATCGCGAGTACGCGAGGCGGCGGTTGACGCCGGACGAAACCCCGACGACGTGAAGGTGCTGTTCTTGGCGTCGATCACCCTCGGTGATACGGATGAGAATGCGCGCGACGCCGTTGCGCGGAGTAGTCGTTCTGTGGAAGAGACTATTGACTCCAATCTCGCGCTGCTCTCCTTCTCCAGCGGCATTGACTTCTCGACATTTGACCTTGATGGTCCTGTGCCCAAAGTGATTACGAATGCTGCGCAGCACACTACAGCAACCATATTGTCCGGCGGGCCGGAACAGACCCTGCGTGATGTCGTTTCCATTCCACGGACCGGGGCGATGGATTTCGTCGGTTCGCCGGATACTGTGGCCGGTGAGATGGCGGCGTTCATCGAAGAGGTTGGTGGCGATGGTTTCGCCGTACAGGCTCAGGCGTTGCCATTCTATGTCACTCAGATCGCCGACGGGCTGGCCCCGGAGCTACGTCGACGTGGATTGATTCGAGACGGGTACGACTATCCGACGTTGCGTGAAAATCTGCTGGCGTTTTGAAACGAGAACCCGTGTCCAGACATGTAGTAGGAGATTGCAAGATGTTTCATCTCGGGTGGTTTATGGGCCTCGGATTCGGCGTCTATGGCTGGAACCAGATGTGGTCGGGAAACGTACCGGCCGATGTCGGTCGCCCTGAATTATTCATTGACGCTGCGAGGTCGCTAGAGCGTGCGGGGTTTGACTACATCATGCTCGAGGATTCCTCGGTGTTGCCTGACGTATATGGCGGAGACTTTGCACATTCGGTGAAGACGGGAATTATTCGATTCGATCCAATTCCTCTGGTTCCGTTACTGACGCGCGCCACCAAGTCAATTGGAGTTATCGCAACCATCAACACCACGTTCTATCCTCCGTTCCTTGCTGCCCGGATCATGTCGTCACTTGACCACATCACCAGAGGACGTGTGGGGATCAATCTTGTCACGGGTAGTCCGCACGCCGCTGCGCAGAATTATGGACTCGACAAGCTTCCCGAACATGATCTCCGTTATGACATGGCAGCAGACTGGATGCGCGCAGTCCGAGCGCTGTGGGATAGCTGGGACGATGACGCTCTGGTCGCCGATGAGAATACGGGAGTCTACGTGCGTGGCGGTTCGGTGCGACCAGTTCACTATGAAGGCCGGTATTACCGCACACGAGGTCCGCTCAACACGTTGCCTGGTCCGCAACGACACCCGGTGGTATGCCAGGCCGGCGGTTCCTCTGCTGGAAGGGATCTCGCGGCTGAACACGCTGATACCGTGGTGAGCGCGGTCGTTGGGGTTGAGGCCATGAAGGCATTTCGGGACGATATGCACAACCGGGTGAAAAGATTCGGTCGAGATCCTGCTGAACTAAAAATCCTATTCCTCATTGACCCTGTGCTGGCTGATACGGATGAGGCTGCCCGGGAGATTGCGAAATCCCGGCACAATCTTGATGAATCAGGGTTGGCGGACGCGTTAGCGGGTATGTCCTATCTGAGTGGGGTTGACTTCTCGAAGTACGACCTCGATCAACCGTTGCCAGACTTCGAGTCGAATGGGCATCAGAGTACGGTCGCCGACTTCAAACGGGCGTCCCAGGGAAAGACGCTGCGAGAGTTGGTCAATTCACGCCGAGTGAGTGAATCGGTAGATTTGGTAGGTACCCCCGAGAGCGTGGCGGGTCAGATGGAAGCGGCAATGAGTTTCGCTGGCGGGGATGGATTTCTTATTGCATCGCCGGTCACTCGCCGCAACGTCACCTTGATCGCCGATGGGCTCTGTCCCGCTCTTGCGCGTCGCGGGCTCATCCGCTCCTCGTATTCGGAATCGACTTTGCGGTCGAATCTTACTGCCTTTTGATTAGCCACACTATGGAAGCGAGACTACATGTTTCACCTCGGATGGTTTTTGCCCACCGGATTCGGCGTCTACGGCTGGAACCAGCCGTGGTCGGGCAGTGTTAAAGCTGATGTCGGGCGGCCAGACCTCTTCATCGATACCGCTCGTGCACTCGAGAATGCCGGTTTCGACTACATGATGTTCGAAGACGCCTCGGTACTTCCGAATATCTATGAAGGCTCCTTTCGAACCTCGGTTGCCGATGGAGCGGCGGTGAGGTTCGACCCGATGCCGTTAATGCCGTTGGTGGCACAGGCCACCAAGCACATCGGCTTGATCAGTACCGTCGCGACAACCTTCTATCCTCCATTTCTGGCCGCCCGGCTATACCAGACGCTCGATCATCTCACCGACGGCAGGATCGGGGTAAACCTGGTGACGGGAAGTCCCCACCAGGCGGCCCAAAATTACGGGCATGACAAGCACTTCGAACACGACGAGCGATACGTGATGGCAGATGAGTGGGTGCGCGCCGTCCAAGCGCTGTGGAATACATGGGAGGTGGGAGCACTCCAGCTGAACGAAGAGTCGGGAGTCTTCGCCGATCACACTAAAATCCATACGGCCGATTTCGCCGGCACATACTTCAAGACCCGCGGCCCGCTGAATTGTCCGCCGGGTCCGCAGGGAGGCCGGCCAGTGCTCTGCCAGGCTGGCGGCTCCGGAGCGGGCCGCGAGTTCGGCGCCGCACACGCCGATACTATCGTTGCGGCCGTTCAGGGTGTAGAGGCGATGAAAGAGTACCGCGACGATATATCGTCGCGACTTATTGAATACGGGCGCAAACCTGACGACGTCAAGGTGTTATTTCTCGTCAGTCCGATTCTCGGCGCAAGTGATCGGGAAGCGCAGGAACGGCTTGACGCCCGTAATGCGTCAATTCGCTCCAATATTGACGGTGCGCTTGCTGCAATGTCCTCCTTTACCAGTATGGACTTTTCGATGTTCGATCTGGACGCTCCCATGCCAGACCTCTCGAAGAACAACGGTCACCGAAGCACCATGGCTGACTACTCGAAGTCGGGAAAGACGCTGCGCGAAATCGCCGAGAATCACAACGTAGCCGAATCGGTGCCACTGGTAGGAACTCCCGACACTGTTGCAACTCAGATGGAAGAGGTGATGAGCTACGCCGGTGGAGATGGATTCCTGATTGCTTCGCCTGTTACTCGTCGGAACGTAATCGAGATCGCGGATGGGCTCGCTCCGGCACTGCGCGCCCGCGGGTTAATCCGTGATGGGTACGCGTATCCGACCTTTCGTGAAAATTTGATGGCGTTCTGAACAATCGGCGCGGCTTGGTCGGAGCGCGCCGTCATCTCGTCCATCCGCGCAACGGCTGCGTTACCTCGGGATGGAGCCACGGAAACATAAGTGGGTCACACTACACACTTATTTCTCGGTTACCGGATTTACCAATTAACGTCCCCTCCCAGGAGCCCCGTAACATGTTCTCAGACAACAGGCAACCACCAGAACCTTTACTGGAAGCACGTGGCGTCACAGTGTGGTACGGGGGTGCTGTTGCCCTTCGTGATGCAGACATCACCATCCGTGCGGGTGAACGTATCGCCCTCGTAGGTGAATCAGGTTCGGGAAAAACAACCTTGGCAATGGCACTGGCTGGAATGCTGCCCGCGTCGAGCGCCACTGTTTCGGCTGCGACCTTGACCTTCGCGGGTTGCCCCGTGACGCAGCCGACCGCTGTCTTGCCCAGTGGAACGCCGGGAATGTCCATCATCTTCCAAGATGCAATGACATCGCTGGACCCTACCTGGCGGATTGGGAGCCAGGTGAAGGCTGCATTGAAGGCGAATTACGGGTTGTCCCGGAGGCAAAGTACTGCAGAGGCGGTTCGCTGGTTGGGGCGTGTCGGCTTCGCCGATCCTGATCGTGTGATGCGGGCACGGCCCTATGAATTGTCCGGTGGCATGAGGCAGCGCGTAATGCTCGCGATCGCGTTGTGTAGCCGGCCGAGTCTGATCGTTGCGGACGAGCCGACCAGTGCGCTCGACGCGACGTTGGCCCGAATGACAATGGATTTGCTGACCGAACTTTCCGAAGAGTCTGGTGCCGCACTCCTACTGGTTACTCACGATCTTCAGCTGTGTATGGACTACGCCGATCAGGTGGTTGTGATGCGTGGCGGTGAGATAGTCGAGAGCGGTCCGGCGCCGACGATTGCATCCAATCCGCAACATCCCTACACCCGTGGACTTTTGGCCTGCGTGCCGACCCTCGATGGCGTCGACGTGGAGTTTCTGCCGACCCTCGCCAGCGTTATGGATAGTACCGAGACGGCACCGGAGACTTTCGCCGAGGCCGCGTCATGATGGCGCCCGTCACGCTACAGGCGGTCAACGTGGTCAAGGAGTTCGGACCGCGCTCGGCACGCCACCGCGCGCTCGATGGTGTCAGTCTCTCCGTCACAGAGGGGCAGCGTATCGGTATTGTCGGTGAGTCCGGATCAGGAAAGTCCACGATCTCGCGGATCATGGTCGGCCTGAACACGGCGACCTCGGGGTCTGTCGAGTATGCCGGGTTACCGATCAGCGCTGTATTGAGATCGCGGACGCGTCGACTGGAGTTCCGACGAGACGTCCAATACATCGCTCAAGACACGTCGTCGTCGTTTGACCCTCGCCGCACACTCTTGGACGCCGTCGTGGCTCCGCTGCGCAATCTCCGTGGCCTCGACAAGAGAGAGGCCGAGCGGACCGCTTTGGACACCATAGTCCGGCTCGAATTGGATCCGTCACTGGCCTATCGCTATCCGTCACAGGTTTCCGGCGGCCAACGGCAACGGTTCGCGCTGGCGCTCGGACTTGTTGTACGCCCACGAATTCTGCTGTGCGACGAGGTGGTATCCGCGTTGGATGTCTCAGTTCAGGGGGCGATCCTGAATCTCATTAAGAGCTACTGCCTGGAGTCGGGAGCCGGTCTGGTGTTTGTATCGCATGGATTGCCCGCGACAGCATTTATAGCCGATGAACTCATCGTGATGAACAAGGGCAAGATTGTGGAGGCAGGTAAGTCCGGTGAAGTACTTGCCGCACCGGCTGATCCGTACACAGCGAAGCTAGTACGAGCGCACACCGGGAGGGCCGCGTGATGAATTGGATTCGGACGCAACGATGGTGGTTAACACGCGTGCTAGTCTTTCCGCTGCACCTGCTGGTTTTCGTTATCATCACGTTCGTTCTGGTTCGTGCGATGCCAGCTGACCCGGTACGAGAGCTCCTGGGTACCAATTATACGCCGCAGGCCTATGCCAAACTGAAGACGGCTCTTGGACTTGATGGTTCTACATGGCATCAGCTGGTCGAGTACCTCAAGAACCTCGCGCACTTTGACCTCGGAACCTCCATCTCCACTAGCCTCTCGGTACGGAGTCAGATCGGATCTCGGCTGCCGAATACGGTGGAACTGTCAGTTCTTGGTTTGGGTCTGACGATAGTGGCTAGCCTGATCGCATCCTATGTCGCAGTGATACATTCGCGGTCTGTCCTTGGTCGGATCATTCGTGGGTATTCAGCTATGGCTGGAGCGCTTCCTGAATATGTGATAGCTGTGATCGGATTGCTGGTGTTCTACGCTTTCCTTCACTGGTCGCCACCACCTTTGGGGTTACTGAGTCCCGGGCAAGCGACTCCGCGTACCGTCACGGGTTTCCCACTACTGGACGCCCTTATCGGTGGCAATCTGGCAGCTTTCGGTGATGAGATCCATCACCTGATCCTCCCGGCGGTTGTGTTGGCGGTAGCTAATTCGGCGTTGCTGATCAAGTTGCTGATCGTGGGGTTGGAAGAAGGACTCAATGCTGCTCCTACACGCTTCCGCATCGCCACCGGGTCGCGGCGGCGGACGGTTCTTGTCAGCATTTACCGGCGGGCGGCGCCGCCCGTTGTGACTATGTGCGGCATCATGTTTGGGTACATGCTTGGAGGAGTCGTGATCTTGGAGAGCCTGTTCGGGTTCACTGGAGTCGGGGCGTATGCAGTCGATGCGGTCAACAGCGGAGATTTTATTGCCCTCCAGGGTTTTCTCCTCGTGGTTGCGGCCCTGTCGATGCTTGTGTTCCTGCTAACAGATTTGATTAATATGGCGATCGACCCTCGGCGTCGGTCCGCGGCGGCGGGGGCGATCCAATGACTATCTCGTTGGCATCCGAGGCGAGGATCATAGCGCGGAGTCCGGCCACTCGCGAGAGAATCCGTCGCGTGCTCGGGTGGTGGCCACTGTTGCCGCTCGGCGTGCTGATCGTCGTCGCTCTTATCGAGCCGACCTTGGTACGGTTCGACCCGGGGAAGGTGGTTGGCGCATCGCAGCAGGCACCAAATGCGATGTTCTGGTTCGGAACCGACGGAAGTGGTCTGGATGTTTTTTCGAGAACCATCGCGGCAACCCGTCTCAACATGATCATCGCATGTGCGGTGACGCTGATCGCCACGGGTGCGGGCTGCGTGATCGGTCTGGTACTCGGCATGAATGAGGCGCACGGCGGGATCATCGGATATGCGGCCCGAGGGCTGTCCCGCGTCCTCGATCTGATCCAGGCTGTGCCTGCAATTCTTCTGGGGTTGGTGGTAGTCGCCCTCTTCGGGAACGGAACCGTTACCCTGATTTTGGCGATCGCGGTAATTCTCTTGCCTCTGCAAGCGAGGCTCGTCCGCACTGAGACAATGCGAATCAGGTCCGAAGCGTATCTCGACGCCGCACGACTCTCGGGACAAAGTGAAGCCGCATTGATAAGGCGACATGTGTGTCCCAATGCGATCGGTCCGGCTGTCAATAACCTCTCGGTGATTTTTGCGGTGGCAATTATCATCACCGCAGGCCTCGGATTCGTCGGTGTTGGCGTGTCTCCGCCAACGGCGGAATGGGGCTCAATGCTGGCCACCGGCGCTACTGATGCCCAGTCTGGCCGCTGGTGGTCAGCTACTTTTCCTGCGTTGGCACTGTTCGCCAGCGTGGGGGCGCTTTCTCTTGCTAATGGATTTCTCACTCGACAACGGCGTCGTTGAAGGCTTGTTCATCTCGTAGCTTTCGCCCGTCTTGACGCCGGCTGCATAAGTCTGCTCAGTTCCCCATCCTGATCACGCATGCTCGGACATGCATCCCGACACTGGAGGATCGATTTGTCTATCTCACCTCTCACCCCCGACCGCGGTGTGCCGGCAAGTGCACTCACGATGCCAACTCTCGACCGCCGGACACTACTGAAGGGGACGGTGCTGGCAAGCGCGCTGGCTGGTTTGAGTGCCTGCGGGGTTTCCGGTACAGGATCGAGCGGTAGCAAAGTTACTTCCCTCGTAGAAACAATCGCGGCCACTCCCAATGGGCTTGCCTTCGACGGTCC
>JASGFW010000131.1:0-9294 GCA_047605305.1 Gordonia sp. (in: high G+C Gram-positive bacteria) | reverse complement strand
GCTCTGCGGTTGCGGTTATAGCGGAGCACACCTACTCAGGCCCGCCCGCCCGGGAAGGCCACGGTGATCGGTGACTGCCGCAGCACCGCCCGCCATCGTGCGGCGCGTTCGGCGCATGCGGTGAGTCCGTCGACAGCGATGCGCCGCGCAGACTGGGTATCGGCCTGTTCGAGGACGACCCGGTAGGCGCGGGCACAGTCGTCCTCGGCGGCGATACCCGCCCGCACCGCACTGACGCTGCCGGTCACCGCGACCGGCAGCGTATATCCGGCCGCGGCCACCGGTGCGGTGGCACCGGTGGCGGTGAGGGCGGCGCTCACCACGTCCCGGGCGGTGCGGTGGGCGGCGATGTACTCGGCGACGGTAGTTCGCCGGGCCGCCGACACAAAGGCCGTCATCACCCCGTAGGTGAAGACTGCGGCGTTCTCCGCGTCGACCGCCGCCGACAATGCGTCCGTGGTGGCACTCATCCGAGTTGAACCTCCACGAGTGTGGCGGCCGAAGCACTGATTGACCCCGCCAACCCCGCCGAATATCCCCGCAGTTCGATCGCCGCGGCACGCGCGGCTCGGGCCGACGCACGCAGCGACGTACGTAGGTCGTCGAGCGATCCGGTTGCCGCCGACGCGGATGCCGATGCCGCCACCGATGCGGTGACGTTACTGGCGGAGGACGAGCGGGCGGCGCTGGCCTCGCTGGTACGCGTCGCCGACACCCGAGCGGCGGTCTCCTGATCGAGCCGGGTGATCTCCTGACGCAACTCGGCGGCATGCCGGGAACGTTCGTCGGCGACGACACGCACCGCCGCGCTGTACTCGTTCACTCTCGGTGCCAGCGCACGTGCCAGGGCGGAATCAGCCAACGCGGCCTGCGCCAGCGGCAGCAGCGCCTCGGCGGTGAGCTGCGCGGGCGTCGGGGCGGTATCGCATGCGGTGACCCCACCGACGAGCACGGCTCCCGTCCCCACAAGCGACGAACCCAACAGCAACGACCCACGGAGCACTATCCGGCGGTCGCACACCGCCTCGCCGGAGATGGTGCGGGTATTGGTGTCTGGCGCATTCACCCGACACATGATGCCAGCAGTCGCCGCCGGTGAATCATGCCATGGTGCGCCGAGGTTGGCGGCGGGCGCGACTTGCATCGGGCTAGCATGGTCTGCGAGTATTTCGACGCTCACCAGCCGTGGGCGGAGCGACAACTGAAGACGAGGAGAGTGCCGTGAGCATCGATATCAGTGATGTGGACGGTCTCATCGGCCGGTTCGTCACCGGCCGCGGATTCGATCTTGAGGATCTGACTGTGTCGCACACCGCCGACGGCGACGACATCGTTGTTGTCGTCGACCGGGACGGGGGCAGCTCGCTCGACGTCCTTGCCGATCTCAGCCGTGAACTGGCAGAGGTGCTCGACGCGCAACCCGCGATCGACCCCACCGCCTATACCCTTGAGGTAACCTCGCCGGGCGTCGATCGGCCGTTGACCGCGCACCGTCACTGGCGACGAGTCGCCGGCCGCAAGGTTGAGGTTCGGCTGGTCGCGGGCAACGAACCGCGCACACTCAGTGGTCGGGTGGGTGTGCTCAACGACGATGTGGTCGAGATCGTCGTGAACGACCGTGGCCGGTTGAGCGTGCGCAGCATCGATCTCACCCAGATCGAATACGCCGTCGTCGACGTCGACTTCTCGCGTCCGAGCGAGGCAGAGTTGCGTCGCTGCGGCCTCGACGACGAGGAGATCGCCCGCCGCCGGCAGAGCCCGGCCGAACTGTGACGCCCTTCGTGGGCGATTGCGCATACATCCCAGAAGTCCAGCCCGACAAGTGAATAGCACGACAAGTGAATAGGAGTGCCATCCCATGAACATTGATATCAACGCCCTGCGCATGATCGAGGCTGACAAGGGTATCCCCGCCGATACCGTGATCACCGCCATCGAGACCGCACTGCTGACGGCCTACCGGCATACCGACGGATTCGCTTCGCATGCACGCATCGACGTCAACCGCAAGACCGGTGCGGTGCGTGTGATGGCGCAGGAACTCGACGACGCCGGTGAGGTTGTCCACGAATATGACGACACCCCAGAGGGTTTCGGCCGTATCGCAGCCACCACCGCGCGGCAGGTGATCCTACAGCGACTGCGAGATGCGGAGAACGAGAAGAGTTTCGGCGATTTCGCCACCCATGAGGGTGAGATTGTCGGCGGTGTGGTGCAGCAGGATTCGCGGGCCAATGCCCGCGGCATGATCGTGGTGCAGATCGGCAGCGAATCCAACAGCGCCGAAGGTGTGATCCCGCCCGCCGAGCAGGTGCCGGGGGAGAGCTACCGCCACGGTGACCGGATCAAGTGCTACGTGGTCGGAGTGAGTCGTGGTGCCCGCGGCCCACAGATCACGCTCTCGCGCACCCACCCGAATCTGGTGCGCAAGCTATTCGCCCTTGAGGTGCCCGAGATCGAAGACGGTTCGGTCGAGATCGTGGCCGTCGCCCGCGAGGCCGGCCATCGCTCGAAGATCGCCGTGCACACCGGGGTGAATGGCCTCAACGCGAAAGGTGCCTGCATCGGCCCGATGGGGCAGCGCGTGCGCAACGTGATGAGCGAGTTGTCGGGCGAGAAAATTGACATCATCGATTACGACGCCGATCCGGCGGCCTTCGTCGGCAATGCGCTCTCCCCGGCGAAGGTGGTATCGGTGACGGTGATTGACCTCGCTGCCAAGGCCGCCCGAGTCGTGGTGCCCGATTACCAATTGTCGTTGGCCATCGGAAAAGAAGGCCAGAACGCACGGTTGGCCGCGCGATTGACCGGCTGGCGAATCGATATCCGATCCGACGCCGACCCTAGCCCGGCCGCCGATGCCAGCGGCCCGAACGGGGCCCGGTGACCACCGATTGTCGTCGCGGCGGCCAAACAGGCTAGACTGATCGATGGTTCATCGAATGTTGTCGAAGACACCCACGGGCGTCGGTCGGCACGATCGTCGGGACCGGTCCGTCGCGGACCGATCCCACCAGGGTCCGGTTCGTATGTGTGTGGGATGTCGGGAACGCGCCGGCACCGACGAACTGGTGCGGTTGGTCGCCCGGCTGGGCGAACGGCCGCAGATCGTGGTCGATCGATCGAAGACCATGCCGGGACGAGGTGCCTGGCTGCATCGGCGGGCGGAGTGCGTGTCCGCCGCGGTGCGGCGAAAGGCGTTCGGCCCGGCATTGAGGACACGCGGACTGATCGTTGATCCGTCTGACCTCGCCGAAGTGCTGGCCGTCGATGCTGACGCCACACGGAACCCAACGATCCGGCTATCGGGTCAGAACAGGTAGCAGAAGACATGAGCACACCGTGAAGTTCCCACGATGAGCACGTATCGGACGTAATTCGAGGTCGTGGCGGGCAAGCCGCTCGGCCTCCAAGTGAGGAGAGCAGTGCCAGGCAAAGCCCGCGTGCATGAATTAGCCAAAGAACTTGGCGTGACGAGCAAACAAGTGCTCGAGCGTCTCAAGGAACAGGGCGAATTCGTCAAGTCCGCGTCATCGACGGTCGAAGCCCCTGTGGCCCGTCGACTCCGTGAATCATTCCCCGGAAAAGACGGGGCATCCGCCAAGAAGGACGCAGCGCGTCCATCCGCGCCGAAGCCCGGCGCAACTGGTCGCAGCCACCCTGCCGCGCCTAATTCCGCCGTGTCGAGTGCTGCAGGGTCGAACTCTGCGGTGTCGAATTCTGCGGGATCGACCTCTGCGGGGCAAAGTCCCGCTGCACCCAAATCCCCTGCACCCAATTCCACCGCTCCCAAGCCAGGCGGTGCCCGTCCTGGCCCGCGTCCGGGTGCCCGTCCCGCTGCTGAGGTCCCTGCGGCGCCCGCCGCCGCAGCTCCCGCCGCGTCGTCCGCACCTGCGCCAGCTCCGACCCCTGCTCCGGCAGCCCCGTCGGCGACTCCCGCACCCCGGCCGGCCGCACCGGTTCAGCCCCCGGCGACCCCTGCGCCCCAGCGTCCTGCCGCAGGTCAGCGTCCTGCCGCAACTCCGGGTTCGGCCACACCGCAGGGTTCGGCACCGGCACCCGCCGGTCCGCGTCCCGGTCCTAAGCCAGGTCCGCGTGCCCCGCGGGTCGGCAATAACCCCTATTCGTCGGCGCCGGTACCGGCGCCTCGTCCCGTCGCACCCCGGCCGGGCCCCGGTCAGGGCGGTCCGCGCCCCGGCGGTGGCCGCCCTGCGGCCCCGGGCCGGCCAGGTCAGGGAAGTGCGCGACCAGGCCCCGGTCAGGGCGGTCCGCGCCCCAATCCGGGCAATATGCCTCCGCGCCCGAATCCGGGCGCGATGCCCAGTCGCGCCGCTCGCCCCGATGCCGGGCGCCCTGCTCGTGGCGGCGGACCAGCCGGCCGCGCCGGTGGTGGCGGCGGTTACCGCGGTGGCGGTGGCGGCGCTCCGGGAGCAACTCCGGGAGCAGCAGGTGCACCCGGTGGCTTCCGCGGACGTCCCGGTGGCGGTGGTGCCGGCGGTCGTGGCCGCGGCGGCGCAGCAGGCGCGTTCGGTCGTCCCGGTGGCGCACCCCGTAAGGGACGCAAGTCGAAGCGGCAGAAGCGCCAGGAATACGACTCGATGCAGGCGCCCGCGGTCGGCGGTGTCCGTCTGCCACGCGGCGACGGTCAGATCATTCGGCTCGCCCGCGGGGCTTCGCTCTCCGACTTCGCTGAGAAGATCGGCGCCAACCCGGCATCGCTGGTGCAGGCGTTGTTCAACCTCGGCGAGATGGTGACGGCGACAGAATCGGTCAACGATGAGACGCTGGAGCTGCTCGGCTCGGAGATGAACTACACCGTTCAGGTCGTCAGTCCCGAAGACGAAGACCGCGAGCTGCTCGAGAGCTTCGATCTCTCCTACGGCGAGGACGACGGTGGCGAGGACGACCTCGAACAGCGTCCGCCGGTGGTCACCGTCATGGGTCACGTTGACCACGGAAAGACTCGACTGCTCGACACGATCCGTAAGGCAAACGTCCGTGAGGGCGAGGCCGGCGGCATCACGCAGCACATCGGCGCCTACCAGGTGAATACCCACCTCAACGGCATCGACCGGCTGATCACCTTCATCGACACCCCCGGTCACGAGGCGTTCACCGCTATGCGTGCCCGCGGTGCCAAGGCAACCGACATCGCGATCCTTGTGGTCGCCGCCGACGATGGCGTCATGCCGCAGACGGTGGAGGCTATTAACCACGCGCAGGCCGCTGATGTGCCGATCGTGGTGGCGGTCAACAAGATCGACAAAGAAGGTGCCGATCCGACGAAGATCCGCGGCCAGCTCACCGAGTACGGGCTGATTCCCGAGGAGTACGGCGGCGACGCGATGTTCGTCGATATCTCTGCCAAGCAGGGAACCAATATCGACGAACTGCTCGAAGCCGTGCTGTTGACCGCCGATGCCTCACTGGATCTGCGTGCCAACCCCGACATGGATGCCCAGGGCGTCGCGATCGAGGCGCACCTCGACCGTGGTCGCGGCCCGGTGGCCACCGTGCTGGTGCAGCGCGGCACCCTGCGGGTCGGCGACTCGGTCGTCGCCGGCGACGCCTACGGCCGTGTGCGTCGAATGGTCGATGAGCATGGTGTCGACGTGGAAGAGGCATTGCCGTCGCGTCCGGTGCAGGTCATCGGCTTCACGTCGGTGCCGGGTGCGGGCGATAACCTCCTCGTCGTCGAGGAAGACCGCATCGCCCGCCAGATCGCCGACCGGCGCAATGCGCGTAAGCGCAACGCCCTGGCCGCGCGTAGCCGTAAGCGGATCAGCCTCGAAGATCTCGATTCGGCGCTGAAGGAAACCAGCCAGCTCAACCTGATCCTCAAGGGAGACAACGCCGGTACCGTCGAGGCGCTCGAAGAGGCGCTGCTCGGTATCGACATGGGTGATGAGGTGTCGCTGCGTGTGATCGACCGTGGTGTCGGTGGCGTCACCGAGACCAACGTCAACCTTGCGGCGGCCTCGGATGCGATCATCATCGGATTCAATGTGCGTGCGGAGGGCAAAGCCACCGAGCTGGCTAACCGCGAGGGCGTCGACATCCGGTACTACTCGGTGATCTACCAGGCCATCGACGAGATCGAGAGTGCGCTCAAGGGCATGCTCAAGCCGATCTACGAAGAGGTGGAACTCGGCCGCGCCGAGATCCGCGCGATCTTCAAATCGTCGAAGGTCGGAAACATCGCGGGTTGCCTTGTGCAGTCGGGCATCGTCCGGCGCAACGCCAAGGCGCGTCTGCTGCGTGACAACGTGGTGGTTGCGGAGAACATCACCATCGCGTCGCTGCGTCGCGAAAAGGACGATGTCACCGAAGTCCGCGATGGTTACGAATGCGGTCTGACGCTCACCTACAGCGACATCAAGGTCGATGACGTGATCGAGAGTTACGAGCTGCAGGAGAAGCCGCGCGACTGACGCACACCCCGCAACGGACATGGCCGTTCCCGCCACACCGAGCATGGTGTGGCGGGAAATGGTGAGGGAGGGAACACATGGCTGACCCGGCACGGGCACAGCGGATGGCCAAGCGGATTTCATCGATCGTCGCGTCGGCGATCACCCACGAAATCAAGGATCCGCGCCTGGCCCGCGTGACGATTACCGACGCACGCGTGACCAATGACCTACATGACGCGACGGTGTACTACACCGTGATGGGCGATTCACTGGACGCCGAACCGGATTTCGTCGGTGCCGCGGCCGGACTGGCCAAGGCGACCGGAGTGCTCCGGTCCAAGGTCGGCGCGGGTACGGGTGTGCGATTCACCCCGACACTGACATTCGTGCTCGATACGGTCCCAGATGCCGCCCGGCAGATGGAAGAGCTCGTCGCCCGGGCACGTGCCAGCGACGAGCTGGTAGCCCGGCAGGCGCGCGACGCCCGACCGGCCGGCGACGCCGATCCGTATCGCAGCAAAGACGATGACGATTCGGATGGCAGTTCCGAGTGACGACGGTCTCCAGTGGAGATGTCGCAGCGGTTCTCGCGGAAGCATCCGCGGTAACCATCCTCTGCCATATCCGGCCGGATGCCGACACCATCGGTAGCGCGTTGGCGCTCGGGCTGGCACTCGACCGTCGCGGTATTCGGGTCGAGGTCGCCTTTCCTGGTCCCGAGTCGCTGCCCCGGGCATTACAGGTACTGCCCGGGGTGGAACTAATCGTCGATTCCGCGGAGGTCACCGGCCATGAGGTGGTGGTCGCGGTGGACGCGGCAAGCGCCGACCGGCTGGCGGATCTATGCGCCTACATCGATGCCGCCGACCAGTCGATCGTCATCGACCACCACATCTCCAACACGGGATTCGGCAGCCTCGACTATGTCGACGCGACCGCCGACTGCACGGCGTTGCTGATTCTGCGGGTACTCGATGATCTCGGTGTGATACTCGACGCAGACATCGCCACCTGCCTCTACGCCGGACTCTCCACCGACACCGGCTCATTCAAATGGGCGAACCCGGAATCGTTTCGGGTTGCCGCACGGCTACTGGACACCGGCATCGACGCCCGCGGCTGGAGCCGGACATTATTCGACACACACCCCTTCACCTGGTTGTCGATGGTGGCCAAGGTGCTGGGATCGGCGCAGCTGCATCCACCGGCGTGTAACGGTGCCGGACTGGTGTACGCGCTGGTCGAACACGATGTGCTGGCGGATATGAGCTGGGAGGAATCCGAGAGCGTCATCGACCTCGTGCGCACTGTCGCAGAGGCTGAGGTTGCCGCGGTGTTCAAAGAGGTGCGTCCCGGGCAGTGGACCATATCGCTGCGGTCACGATCGGCGCTGGACCTCGTGCCCATCGCGCAGGCGCACGGTGGTGGAGGACATAGCAATGCCGCCGGATACAGCGATTCGGGAACTGCCGACGAGGTGGTCACCCGGTTAGTGGGTTCGCTCTGAACAGCGCTTCCGCAGCGAATGCGGGAGTGCGGCGGTTCGCGGTGCTCACCGTGTCGGCGTTAGGGGTACTCATCGCCCCGCCGTTGTATTTACTGCTGGATTTCGCCGTCGTCGGCCGCCTCGGCGGTACCGAGCTGGCCGCACTTGGCGTTGGGGCACTTGTGCTTTCGGTGATCAGCACCCAGCTCACCTTTCTCTCCTACGGGACGACGTCGCGATCGGCGCGGCGGTTCGGCGCCGGCGATCGGACCGGCGCTGTCGCCGAAGGCGTGCAGGCGACGTGGATCGCGCTGGTCGTCGGCGCCGTGATCGTGGTGGCTGCGCTGGTATGCGCGCCGTGGGTGATGCGTCTGCTGGTGGGTGACTCGTCGGCGGATGCGGCCATTGTGGTCGCCGACGCCAGCCGCTGGTTACGGATTTCGGTGTTCGGAGTGCCGCTCATCCTCACGTCGATGGCCGGTAACGGATGGATGCGGGGTGTGCAGGAGACGCGGCGACCGGTGATCTACGTGATCGCCGGCCTATCGGTGGGCGCCGTCGTGTTGGTCGGTCTTGTGCACGGATTGTGGTTCTTTCCGCGGCTGGGGCTGACCGGAAGTGCCGTCGCCAATCTCGTCGGCCAGTCGATCACC
The DNA here is from genome assembly GCA_047605305.1 of Gordonia sp. (in: high G+C Gram-positive bacteria). Taxonomy (GTDB): domain Bacteria; phylum Actinomycetota; class Actinomycetes; order Mycobacteriales; family Mycobacteriaceae; genus Gordonia. Next base: position 742 of record JASGFW010000131.1, on the reverse strand, counting down.
GGGGCATTATTCGCCGTTCGACTGCTGCGCGAGCCGGGGCGCGAGTCGCTGGTGCCGCGGTGGCCGCTCATTCGGGCGCAGCTCGGCCTCGCCCGTGACCTGGTGGTGCGCAGCATGTCCTTCCAAGTGTGTTTTCTGTCAGCGGCGGGGGTGGCCGCACGTTTCGGGGTGGCCGCCGTCGCGGCCCATCAACTGGTGCTGCAGCTGTGGGATTTCGTGGCGCTATTTCTCGATTCGGTGGCGATCGCCGCACAGGCGCTGGTGGGTGCCGCATTGGGTGGCGGGTCTCTGGGGCTGGCTCAGACGGTGGTCCGCCGGGCCACCGTCGTCTCGGGGGGCGCTGCCGCGGTGTTGGCGTTGGGTTTCGCCTCGGGTGTCGATGTGCTGCCGAAGATCTTCACCTCCGATGCGGCGGTGCTCGACGCGATCGACACCCCGTGGTGGTTCTTTGTGGCGATGCTGCCGGTCGCGGGAGTGGTGTTCGCCCTGGACGGCGTGTTGCTGGGCAGCGGCGACGCGGGGTTCTTGCGTACGGCGACGCTGGTCGCGGCCGGTGTGGGATTCCTGCCGCCCATCTGGATGTCGTTGGCCTTCGGATGGGGGCTGGCCGGAATCTGGTCGGGGCTCGTCGCCTTCATGGTGATCCGGCTGATGACCGTTACGTGGCGCATTCGGTCGGGTCGCTGGCGGCGGGTCGGCACCGACGCGTCGTGATCAGCCCCGTCGTGATCAGGGCCGTCGT
>JASGFW010000130.1:0-9399 GCA_047605305.1 Gordonia sp. (in: high G+C Gram-positive bacteria) | reverse complement strand
CGCCTTGAACGCGCCCGCAACCGGCGCCGGCGCACCTCACCACGCCCTCACACCGGCCAACCACACGGCGGTGGCCAGCAATGCGGTGAATAATTCGATGCCAATTGTGTAGACCGATGCTTTGGTGGCGGCAACCGTTCCGCGCCATGCCTGTTCGACGGTTTTGCTGCGCACGAATTCGGCGACCATCGCGCCCGCGACAAAGCCCAGGAACAATCCGATCACCGGGATCACGAAAAACCCGACGAGACCGACTAGCGCCGCGACGATGATCGTACGGCCGGGAATTCCGCTGGCCTGCAACACCCTCCCGGCAACAAGGTATTTGACGAGCATCCCCGCGAGGATCAGCAACAGTGCGATACCAAAGACGATCCACGCCTGGCCGCCGACAATCGCCGACCACACGAGGATCGACGCGAGCACCAACACACTCCCCGGCAGCATCGGAATCACGATGCCGAGCAAACCGATCAGGATGCCCGCCGCCACCAGCAGATCACCCCACGCGGGCATCAGCCGGCCACCCACTGCCCGACGATCTGCTGCGCACGCAACAGACCCGGGCCGTTAGTCGACACGCGTCCTGGTCGGCGCCTCACGGTTCTGCCCCGCTGGTACATGTGGCACGGGCGGCCCGGGGGCATAAGTCGGGGGGCGCACGCCGGGCGACTGGACCGGCGCACGGGGCCCGACGGGCGGCCGCAGACCGGGCGGCGGGCCGAAATGACCTGCCGCGGAAGGCGGTAACGGCACGCCGCGACGCGGCGCACGACCACTGACCGGCGCGACGATCGAGGCGGCCCGCACCGCACGCTCACGGGCGGTGGCCACATCGTCGGCGGTCGCGGTAACCACACCCATCCGCCGACGATGGAAGCTCTGCGGTTTCCCGAAAAGCCGAATATCGGTCTCGGGCACGGCCAATGCCTGCGCCACCCGCTCAAAACCGATCGCCTTCTCGTCGAGCTGACCGTAGATCACCGCGGACGCCCCCGGCGAGGCGAGCGTCACATCCACCGGCAGACCCAGAATCGCCCGCGCATGCATCTCAAACTCGGAAAGCCGCTGAGTGGCCATGGTGACCAGCCCCGTGTCATGCGGACGCGGAGACACCTCCGAGAAATACACGTCATCACCCTTGACGAACAACTCAACGCCGAAAATACCTCGACCACCGAGGCGACCATCGCCCAACGCCGTGGCAATACGAGCCGCGATCGAGGTGGCCGCCCCCAGCGCGAAACTACTCATCGCGTGGGGCTGCCAGCTTTCCACGTAGTCACCGTTGATCTGCCGGTGACCGATGGGCGCACAGAAATGAGTGGTGAGCCGCCCGGTTGCCGGGTCGATAGCACGCACCGTCAGCAAGGTGATCTCGTAGTCGAATTCGATGAACCCCTCAACGATCACCCGCTCGCCCGCGACCCGACCGCCAGTGGTCGCGGTCTCCCATGCCCGCGTCACATCCTCGGCACTGGAGACGACGGTCTGCCCCTTACCCGACGACGACATCACCGGCTTCACCACACACGGATATCCGACCTGCTCAGCGGCCACCGCCACCTCCGCAAGCGATCCCGCAAACAGATAGGGCGACGTGGGCAGACCAAGTACCTCATCGGCCAGACGGCGGATACCCTCCCTATTCATCGTCGTGACCACGGCCGCCGCGGTGGGGATCACCTCCGCATGGCCGCTGCGCTCCACTGTCTGCAACGCCTCGGTGGCGATCGCCTCAATTTCAGGCACCACATAATGCGGCGAATACTTGTCGATGACCGCGAGTAGCTGAGCGGCGTCGGTCATATCGATGACCTCCGCGTGGTGAGCTACCTGCTGACCGGGCGCACCCTCGTATCGGTCGACGGCGATCACCTCGACGCCGAGCCGCTGAAACGCGATGATCACTTCCTTGCCGAGTTCACCGGCCCCGAGCACCATCACCCGAGTCGCGGTCGGGGTGAGCGGCGTGCCCAATACATCCGGCGGGCCCGCCGCCGGCCGCTGCGGCGGCGGCATCTGGCGGACCGGGGTCTGCGTGGCGGGCGCCTGTGGGCCGCTCTCGCTCCTCGAGCTCATGCACAGAATCCTACGTGGCCGTCCTCGGCAGGTATGCCTCGGTGATGGCCGCATAGAGCTGCGTCGGCTCTGCGCGACCACGCAGTAACGTCGCCTCCTGTACCTCCCAGCGAGCCGACTCGGCTCGCGTGGCTTGTGCCACAACACGACCCGAGGCTAACGGGCGCAAAGGATTGTCCTTGGCCAATTCGGAAAGTCGAGCGCTCTCGTTGACCGGATCACCGATGACGGTGTACTCGAATCGCTCAATGGCACCCACATTTCCGGCAACTACCGGGCCGTATCCCACACCGATCCCCGCGGAAAGCTCCGGTACTTGTGCGACGAGCTGCTCGGCTATCTCACGCGCCGCCATCAGCGCCGCGGTCGCCGCGTCGGCAAGTGTGATCGGTGCGCCGAAAATCGCCAGCACCGCATCTCCCTCAAATTTGTTGACCAAACCGCGATGGGCTTCCACCCTTCCCACGATCACCGCGAAAAAACGGTTGAGGATGGCTACCACCTCCGTCGGGGAACGTTGCGCGGCCAGCGCCGTCGACCCGACAATGTCGACAAACAGCGCAGCGACAACACGTTCGGTGCCACCCAGCTCAGGGTCGGACGCCAATGCCGCCTCCGCTACCTCTCGACCCACATGGCGACCAAATACATCCCGCATGTGCTCACGTTCACGTAGCCCGCCGACCATCGCATTGAATCCCGCCTGCAGATCGCCCAGCTCGGTGCCGTCGTAGACAACCAGATCGGCCCCCTCGCCCAGATCACCGGACTGCACCAGATCCATACCGCGACGAACGCTGCGGATCGGACCGGTCACGCTCTCGCTGGTGAGCACGGTGAGCAGTAGACCGGTGGCCAGTGAAATCGTCGCAAGCACGAACACCCCGACGAAAAGATCGATTTTGCTGGTGTCGTCACGGAACGCCCCGAATGTCACCACCAGTAGAATGCCCATGATCGGAGTGCCCGACCCGACCACCCACGCAACCAGCGACCGCGATCGCACACCAGTACGTCTGCGGCGGCGATACCCCGCATTGATCAGTTCGGCCGCCACCGGACGAAGTGCGAATTCGATAAGCAGATAGGTGACGCCGACAACAACTACCCCGCTGAGCGAGGTGACGAAAATCGTCTTCGGGATCAGCATCGGATTCACGACGCCGTACAAAATGGTGAATAACACCACCGCGCCCAACCACAGCATCGACTGCAACCACAGCAACCGCAGCGGCACTCGCTGGGTACGTCGCGCATCATCGGCGGACGGCCGCCGTTGACGGATAGACCACCGCAGATCGCGCACGATCGCCACCGTGCCCCACCCGATTCCGATGATGAACGCCACCGCCACATAGACGGGCAGGACAATGAAATTGACCCACCACAGCTCTGGCCGCAGCACCGTCGGTTGCGGAATACCGAACGCCGACAATCCGATAGCCACGACAGCCCCGACGAAATTGGCCACCACAATCGTTGCGGTCAGCATCGTCTGGATACGGACACGGCGCCGCAGCCGGCTCTCGGTCGCCGAGCCGAGGAGAATCGAACCGTAGTCGCGGTTCCCCATCAGCCCGATCATGCACTCACTCTGACATACCCAGGCCAATCCGCAGCGGATGCGTCGGCCCCCACGACACCACCGGCGTTCACACGCGCGGCGTAGCGGCCCGCGCCTTGAGCGCCAGCCACAGCTCCATCCGGTCATCACCATCGTCGAGCCGGCGTCCCGAGAGCGCCGCAATCCGCTCCATCCGATTCCGAACGGTATTGCGGTGCACCGATAAACGTGCCGCCGCCGGGTCCCACGCCCCGTTGGCACGCAACCATTCCGCCAAAGTGCGCAGGAGCTCGTCGCGCTCGCGTTCATCAAGCGCGTCGAGCGGCGCAAGTACCGCATCGGCAAAACCGCGCAACACACGCTGATCACCGAACCCCAGGAGCAGTTGTGCGGTGTGTCCCTCGTGCGCACTGACTGGCCGGCGCAACCGTTCGCTGACCGCAATGAGCGAGCGCGCCTGCGTCGCCGATGCGATGAGGGTGTGCGCCGCGACCGCCGCACCGAGACCTATCGGATGATCGCCGGCGAGCCGGGAGAGGGTGTCAAGCAATCCGTCGGTCTCCGGATGGGCAACCTCGATATCGTTGCGCCGTACTCGAATCAGCGCGGCCGGCAGAGATACTCGGAGCCGGAATATCAGTGCGTCGAGTTCAGTGGGCGCGGGCCGGATCACCGCCACCTGGATCAACGCCGTACCCCATCCAACCGAATCGGCGAGCTGCTGCGCCCGCGCGTGGGTGAGCCCTGACCGCATCAGCTGGGTGAATACCGCCAACCGACGTTGACGTTCGGGTTGCCCGGCAATGTTGCGACGTTCAAGTTCGAGGGCGAGCAGTGCGACGAGAACCGTGGATGAGTGACGCGCCACGGGATTCATCTGCGCACCCAACACGATGAATCCGATCGTCACAGGAGAACCGACGGTATGAATCTCAAGATCGCCGCGTACCGACCACCCCGGTGCGGCCGGATCGGCGGAGAGCGCCACGGCGTGCGCGGTTGCCTCGTGAATCACCGCATCCGCGCTACCCGGTGTGGCCGCGACTAACCGTCCGAGGCCATCGCACACCACGCACGGCACACTACTGATCTCCGCCCATGCCTCTAGGAGCGCCGGCAACGGGGCGTTACGCGTGGCCACCAGCGTCAACCGCCGATTCGTCAGCATCGCGTGCTCAAGATCATGGCGTTCTTGTTCGGCTTTTGTGGCGAAAACCCATTTCGTAACGGCGATGAACGGCACATGGGCCGGCACTGTCAGCAATACGACGCCCTCGCGTTGCGCCGCGATGCGCAGTGGCTGCGGACAACGTTGATAGGGCAGGCCGGGGCCGAGTCCGAGAGCCACAGCGGCAACCCCGCCGGCGCGGCAGTTACGCAGATACCCGCAACATGCCTCAACGGTCATCTCCAGCAGCAGGCCGACGGTCATCAACAATTCGCCGCCCCGCAACCATGGCTGCGGGGTAATGAGTTCGGAGACATGAGCAACAACGACCTCGGCGTCGAGCAGATCGTGGCCGGCCACCACCTCGAGTCCGAGTTCATCGGCGGCGACAACGTCTGCGACCGTGATCACGCGGACCCGCCGCGACAATCGTTGTACATATTGCCTAATCGTAATAGTCGGAATGGATATTTCGCCTCTGTTCGCGCAGGTCGTGGGTGGCACACCCTGTTGAGCAAGCAATCATCGGCGCTTGCGACTCCCTGACATCCTCGCGAGAAACTGAGCAGCCCCATGAGCAATGAGCTCCCCATCCCGCATCCGTCGCCCGGCACTCCTAGCCGGCCCACCATCGAAACCCGCTCGATCGATTACGTTCCCGCCGCCGAGCGGCACGGCAAGGTGTCAGATCAGGGTCCGTTCTGGTTCGTCGGAAACTTTCAACCCTTTACTCTCGCTCTCGGTTTCGTCGGCCCCTCGATGGGATTGTCGCTGTGGTGGACGATCGTCGCGGGCATTTCCGGTATCGCATTCGGCACCTTATTCATGGCATTTCACGCCACCCAGGGACCAGTACTCGGTCTGCCCCAGATGATTCAGTCCCGCGCCCAATTCGGATACCGCGGCGTGCTGCTGCCACTGATCGGCACGCTATTCACCTTCGTCGGATTCAACGTCGTCGATCTGGTGATCATCAAATCGGGATTAGAGTCGATCTTCGGGTGGAATTCGGTTGCGGTAGCTATTGTCATTTCGGCGGCCGCAGCACTGGTGGCAATATTCGGTCATGACTTGCTACACAAGAGTTTTCGCATACTATTCTGGATTTCGTTGCCGCTCTGGCTGATCCTGACTATCGGCATTTTCGCCGGCGGCATACACGGCTCGATCGGACCGTCGGGTCCCGGCGGATTCACGCTCGTCGCCTTCCTCGTGCAGTTCTCGGTCGGCGCCTCCTACAACATCACCTACGCGCCCTACGTGTCGGATTACAGCCGCTACCTACCCCGCGACACCACACCGTCGGCGATCATCGCCTCGGTATTCGCGGGGGCTGTCGCCTCGCCCGCGTGGCTCATCCCCGTCGGCGCCTTCCTGGCCACTTACCTCGGCGCCACCGACGCACTGGCCGGTATCAACAGCGGCGGTAATCAAGTCTTCACCGGACTCGGCGGCATCTTGGCCGTGGTCTCGACCCTCGTACTGGTCGCGACGATGGCCCTCAATGCCTACAGCGGCATGCTCACCGTCATCACCGGGATCGACTCTATCCGCGCGATCACCCCGACGCGGCGGCTGCGGGTGATCACCATCAGCGCACTGGCCGTGGTGTGGCTGCTCCTCGGGCTGGCGCTCAGCAACGCGACTGAATCGCTGAACACCGCACTGCTGATCATGCTGTATCTGCTGGTGCCGTGGACCGCCGTCAACCTCACCGACTACTTCTTCGTCAGGCGCGGACACTACGTGATTGCCGATCTCTTCACACCCGCAGGCGTCTACGGAGTGTGGCCCTGGCGCGGGATCGTAGCTTTCCTCCTCGGTTTCGCCGCCGAAATCCCCTTTATGTACCTGCCGTTCTTCGCCGGACCAGCCGCATCGGCGATGGGCGACGTCGACATCGCCTTCGTGGTGGGACTCATCGTCTCCGGCGGCGCCTACATCCTGTTCACCCGCTCGGCAGATCTCGGCCCGGAGCAACGGCTACTTACCGAACATCACACACTCACCCAGGAGAATTGAGATGCCCGACGCCATACCCGGTCTCGCTCACCCATTCATCGGGGCCGGCACCGACATCGTCGGACAAGTCGACGCCGCACGGACACCGCGCTACACCGAACCGGCGACTTTCGCCAGGCTGCCGCGCGCCGACCAAGTCTCCGGCTGCGATGTGAATATCCTCGGCATCCCCTTCGATACCGGCGTCAGCTACCGGCCGGGCGCCCGCTTCGGCCCGGCACATATCAGGGCGTCGTCGAAGTTGTTGCGGCCCTATAATTCTGCGACAGGTATCGAACCGTTCGCCGTCCGTCAGGTGGTCGATCGCGGCGATCTAGCGGTGAATCCCTTCGATATCACCGAGGCAATCGGCACCATTGATGCCGCAGTTACCGCACTCGGCGAAAGCGGTGCCACCACTTTGTCACTCGGCGGCGACCACACGATCGCACTGCCCATACTGCGGGCAATGCGTGCGCTGCACGGGCAGCCAATCGCGGTGTTGCACTTCGACGCTCACCTCGACACCTGGGATACCTATTTCGGTGCCCCCTATACGCACGGCACGCCGTTCCGGCGGGCGAGCGAGGAGGGCCTGATCGATATGGAGCGCTCGATGCATGTCGGTATCCGCGGACCTCTTTACAGCACAAGGGATCTCGACGATGATTCGGCGCTCGGATTTGCCGTGGTACGCGCCGACGACTACGAGATAGATGGCACCCGCAGCATCATCGAGCGGGTGCGGCGGCGGCTGGCAGGGGGGCCGGTGTACGTATCGGTCGATATCGATATTCTCGATCCGGCCCATGCGCCCGGCACCGGCACCCCCGAGGCCGGCGGTCTTACCTCACGGGAACTGCTGCATACGCTGCGCGGCCTAGCCGGCCTCGACATCGTCGGCGCCGATATCGTCGAGGTCTCCCCCGCATACGATCACGCCGAAATCACCGGTATCGCAGCCGCCCATGTGGCCTACGAATTGCTCTGCGTATTCGCCACGGTACCCGCGCGGTGATCCCGCCCACGCATCACCGTATCCGTCAGCCGATTCTGATCAGCTTCTTGTTGACGAATTCATCGATGCCGAAGCGGCCCAATTCGCGGCCGAAACCCGAACGCTTCACCCCGCCGAAGGGCAGCTCGGTGCCCTCTGCGCCGACCGCGTTGATGAAGACCATGCCGGCCTCGATCTTGTCGGCCACACGCAGCGCTTGGTCGGTATCGGTGGTGAAGACGTAGGAACCCAAACCGAATGGGGTGTCATTGGCCAGCGCGATGGCCTCATCCTCACCGGCAACCTTGTAGACCGTCGCCACCGGGCCGAACAACTCCTGCTTGGCCGCGGGCCACTCGGGATCGACGCCGGTGAGCACGCCCGGAGGGAAGTAGGCGCCCTTACGCTCGCCCGCCGAGTCGAGGGTGGCCCCCGCCGCAACAACGGCCTTCACCTGATCTTCGAGACGCTCCGCGGCCGCCACCGAGGACAGTGGCGCAAGTCCATCGGCTGCGGCCTTCACCTTCTCGGTGAACTTGGTCAGGAAGTCGTCGTAGATCTTCTCATCGACGATGAACCGTTTGGCCGCGTTGCACGCCTGACCGGTGTTCTCGAAGCGCCCGTCGACGGCCGCCGACACGGTGGCATCGAGGTCGTCGCTGGAGAGCAGGATGAACGGATCGGAACCACCGAGTTCGAGAACAACCTTCTTCAGGTGGCGGCCGGCGATCTCGGCGACGGCGGCACCGGCGCGCTCCGAGCCGGTCAGCGAGACACCCTGGATCCGTGGATCGCCGATGGCGTCGGCGATCTGATCATTGGTGGCGTAGACGTTCACATAAGCGCCGGGCGGGAAACCCGCATCGAGGTAGATCTGTTGCAACGCGGCCGCCGACTCGGGGCATTGCGGCGCATGCTTAAGCACAATTGTGTTGCCCAACACCAGATTCGGGCCGGCGAAACGTGCCACCTGATAGTACGGATAGTTCCACGGCATAATGCCGAGCAGCACACCGACGGCGCTGCGCCGGATGAGCGCCGACCCCTCACCGCCGAGAAGTGTGATGGGTTCGTCGGCGAGAAATGTCTCGGCGTTATCGGCGTAGTACTCGTAGATCGCGGCGCTGAACTCGACCTCACCCACGGACTGGTCGTAGGGCTTACCCATCTCGCGTCCGATGATCTTGGCGAGCTCATCCTTACGCTCGATATGCAGTTCACCGATCTTGCGGATCAGCGTGGCCCGCTCGGCCACGGTGGACGTCTTCGACCAGGTCTTGAACGCGTCGTGCGCCGCGGAGATGGCGGATTGCACCTGCTCGTCGGTGGCGGTGGGGTACTCCTTGACGACCTCACCGGTGGCGGGATCGACCACTGCGTACACGCTCATCGAATTCTCCTACTCGGGTCACGGCCGGATGGCCGCCGTTATACCCGCCAAGCCTAACCGCCCGCCGGTGTTCGCGCCGAGGAAAACATCGATGAGTGGGCCCACTTACCGCGAAATCCGTTGTTCACAATGGATATCAGTAATGTTTTCGGTATCGGTGACGCCCACCGCGGCGCACCTCACACGATGGCCCGGCG
>JASGFW010000129.1:0-9628 GCA_047605305.1 Gordonia sp. (in: high G+C Gram-positive bacteria) | reverse complement strand
TGGGCTGTTCGCAACTGGCACTGGCATTCGCGCCGACGGTATGGATCGCCATTGCCGCCCGTATTCTCCTGGGCACCGGAGATGCGACGGTCTTTCCCAGCGTGCTGCGCATCATCGGTATCACCTTCCCCCGGCGAACGGCTCCCGTGGTGGTTCAGGTCACGGGTTTACTCGGTCAGTGCGGTCAGATCATCAGCATCGTCCCGTTCGCCCATCTCGTGCGCTCCGCGGGCTGGAGCAACGGTTTTGTCGCATTGGCGGCAACCACAGTGCTGCTCGCGGTGCTGGCTGGGGTGGCCGTCAACGACGGCAGCCGGCTCGCACGCGACCCCGGTGTGCCGGTGCGTCGGCTGGTATCGCAGTCGTGGGCGCAGCGAGGTACCAGGATGGCGTTCTGGACGCACTTCGTCGCGCCGTTCGCGGCGAACTCGTTCTCCATTCTGTGGGGGTATCCGTTCCTGGTGCGCGCCGAGCACCTCACACCGGCGACCGCGCAGAATGTTTTGATGGTCTACGTGGTGGCCGGCGTGCTCACGGCCCCACTGATTGGGGCGGCGTCTGCGCGATTCGCGGCCAGGCGCGTGTATCTGGTCGTCGGACTGGTGGCGATACAGGCTGCGGCATGGTTGGCGGTGCTCTTCCTTGCTGGTCCGGCTCCGCTGTGGATGCTCGTTGTTCTCGGTGCGGTGTTGTGCGTCGGTGGCCCCGCGTCGATGATCGCGTTTGACTTTGCCCGTGAACACAATCCGCCGCATCGGCTGAGCTCGGCCACAGGAATTGTCAATGGAGCCGGTTTCGGCGCTAGTGTGCTCGTCATTCTGATGATCGGGGTGATCCTCGATGTGGCTTCGCCGGGTGATTCCGATTACGGGCTGGCCGCCTTCCGCCCGGCACTGTTGTGTCAGGTTCCGGTGTGGATTCTTGGTGTTGGGATGCTGCTGTGGGAATCGCGGCGGTGCCATGCGGTGGTTGGGAACAGTTCCGGCGACGAGGTAATCGAAGGCTCGCCGCGGTCAGACATCGCTGGGTGAATGTGTTCGGTCGCGAGATTTAAGGTTGGGGGCACTCATCGGATGCGTCTGCTCCCGGGGATTATCGAACTGAGTTAACGGTGTAGCTGGTGGGGCTCGGGATAGCATCCTGTGGGTGTCTGACGCACTGGACAAATGGAAGACGGATTGATACAGCGAATGCAAAGATCGGTCCGGTGGTGCTCGATGCACTCGCCCGTGAACGGACCAGTCTGAAACGATCTGAGAAGGACATTCGAAGTTGATGGCGCTGACGGCACGATCGATCTCGACGAGAGATGATGTGCGACTTGGCCTTCAACGGGGCTGGCCGGCGACGAAGCATATGCGATTGTGGCGGGCAGAATTGATGAGGTAGTGGGTGGCGAATCCGCGAGGCCGAGGTAGGTTCGTCCGTATGGCCGAATACATCAGCATCCCTACCGCCGCCGGTTCATTCGACGCACTCGCCGCCGGCCCCGACAGCGGCCGGCCTGTGTTGCTACTGCACGGCTTCCCCGAGGCGGCAGTTGAGTGGGAGCACCAGGTTGCGGCTCTGGCCGCCTCCGGCTACCGAGCAGTGGCGCCAGATCAGCGTGGCTACTCGCCGGGGGTGCGGCCCACCGCGCCGTCGGATTACGCGATCGAAGAGTTGGTTGACGATGTCGTGGCGATCGCAGACTCCTTGGGCTGGAAGCAATTCGACCTGATCGGCCATGACTGGGGCGGCGCGGTGGCCTGGTGGGCCGCCGATACACATGCGGACCGGATACGCAGCCTCGCCGTGGTGTCGACGCCGCATCCGGGTGCGCTGGCAGACGCGCTACGTACCGACGAGGAACAGGCAATGCGTTCGCAATACATGCGCGACTGGCGCGCCACGCCCGCCACCGAGAACGCCTTCCTCGCCGATGGCGCGAAAGCCCTGCGGAGGATCTTCGACGGACGCATCCCACGGTCGCGTATCGATGAATACGTCGAGCGGTTCTCGGAGCCGGGCGCGCTCACCGCAGCGCTCAACTGGTATCGCGCCGGACGTCCGGCCGGGCGGATCGGCCACATCACGGTACCCACCCTGTACGTCTGGAGTACCGACGACGTGGCAGTCGGCTCGACCGCCGCGTTGGCCACCGCCGACTGGGTCACGGCGCCCTATCATTTCGAAATGTTCGAGGACGTCTCGCATTGGGTCGTTGAGGAGGCGGCACAGGCGTTGACGGGGCTGCTGCTCGATCATCTCGCCGCGTACTGACTACAGCAGGGTTCGCTACGTCGAGCCGCTCGCCGCAGGTCGATCAAGAGCCTGTTCACGCACGTAGTCGATTGCCGACTGCACCGCGCCGATCAACACGACGTCGGCTCCCAGCTGGGAGGAGATGACGGCGGGTGGTACCAGGGTGTGGTCCCCGATGTGTTCTTTGATTGCCTCGATGAGGATGTCGCAGGCGGGCGCTATCGCTCCGGCAATCACTACCGTCTCGGGGTTGACGAAGCTTGCAATCGTGGCGACGACAATCGAAAGTCGCTGCGCAAGAAGGTTAACAATGTCGATGGCGAGTGAATCGCCCTGTGCCGCCGCAGTGAAGACTTCCTCTGCGGTGGGGTAGCCACTGCCGTCCTCGGGTGGCATGGCGAGGGTTGACGGGCGCCCGGTCGCCAGCGCGGCGGCGGCCCACTGCTGCGCGAGACCCTCGATGCCGCCGACATCCCCAACCCCGGCGACCCGCTCGAGATAGACGAGTTCGCCAGCACCGCCGTGATGCCCGCGCAGCAGCATGCCCTCGGCGACGACCCCGGCGCCGAGATTCTCGTTGGTGAGCAGGGTGACGAAATTATCTCCGAGATTGCGGAACCGTTGTTCGGCGCGTGCGGCCAGATTGGCGTCGTTCTCTATGACGGGCTGCTGGCCTTGGTAGTTGTCGACGATCTGTGCTGGGTCGATCCGAACCTTGTCCCAGTAGGGATTTCCGGGTGGTAGGCGTCCGTGCCGGTCTACCGGTGCCGACACTCCCAGGCAGAGTGCGCTGACCTGTTCGGGTGTTACCGCGGCGGTGGCAAGGGCGTCGTGGACGACGGTGCGCACATGGACCAGCCGGTCGGCGTGCTCGTCGGGTGGGAACATTCGGCCGCCGCGGCCGATGATGGTGCCGTCCAGGGTGGCCACGACCGCCCTCACCGACACGAAGTCGAGATCGATGCCGACGACGTATCCGGCGTCGAATCGAAAAGCGAAGTGGCGGGAGCGTCTGCCGCGGACCGCCGACGCGGTGGCTGCGGGCGCAACCTCGCGTATCCAGCCCAGTGCGATCAGGTCGTCGCACACACCGAGCACGGTGGCCCGGGTCAGGCCGGCATGTTCGATCAATTCCCCGGCGGTGAGTACCGCATCGGCTGGCATGGACCAAAAAATGTCCAGCACGATGCGCATATTCGATCGCCGCAACTGCTGTGGCGAGGTGGCCGGGCCGTCGCTGGCCGAGGATCTTTGCATTTCCCTCTCAACTCTTGACGTAGATCACACCTGCTGACAATAATAGTTTACACCATATATTTAGACTCCAAATTATAGTGGAGTCGTGTTCGACGAAGGAGTCGGTACATGACCCGTTCGCGCGTAGGTCGCAGGCTCGCCGACAATGACCTGGGTGCGCGCGGCGCGCGGCGCCGGGGTGGAGTTTCTTGTGCGGTAGCTGTGCTGGCCGTGTTGGTGACCGGAGTTTCCGCGCTGGTCGGCTGTTCGGAGTCGGCCGACGACGGCGATGTCACCCTCCACTTCATCCAGAACAAGCGCGAGGTGATCGACTACTTTGATCAGGTCATCGCTCAGTTCGAGAAGCAATACCCGCACATCAAGGTTGTGCAGGATAATAACGAGGGTGGCTTCGTGCCCTCACTCGTGCGCGGCTCACCACCAGATGTGACGACCAGGGGCTGGGCGTATCTCTCCGGAGATCTGGCGAAAAAGGATGTCTTCGAGGACCTTTCCGATCTTCCGGTGGCCCGGCGTATCGATCGGCATGCGCAGGATCTAGTCAACGCATGGGGCCAGTATGACGCCGGTGCCACTGTCGCGCTGCCATATTCGCTGACCGCCGCCGGGGTGATCTACAACAAGGATCTCTTCGCTAAGTATCACGTTGCGGTGCCGACCACCTGGCGTGAATTCACCGCTGTCTGTGGGAAATTCGCGGCGGCAGGGGTAACGCCGATCTATGGCACCTACAAGGATTCCTGGACGATCACTCAGGGATTATTCGACTACGCGACCGGTGGTGTCGCCGACGTCGCCGATTTTTACGATCGACTCATCGCCGCCGGGCCGCGGCCTGGTGCCAACGCGCCCAGCTTCGCCACCACCTTTGCCCCGGCGCTGCCGGTGATGAGCTATCTACGCACGGCCGTACAGTCCAATGCGCTCTCACGTGCATATACCGACGGCAACGTCGCATTTGCACACGGGAAAGCGGCAATGTACCTGCAGGGGCCTTGGGCGCTATCCGAACTCGCCAAATCCAACCCCGAACTTCGGGTCGGGACCTTTCCGCTGCCGGTGACAGACAATGCGGCGGATCGGCGGGTCCGGGTGAATGTCGATATGGCATTGTCCATCCCCAAGGGCGCCGCGCACCCGCGGCAGGCGCGCCAATTTATCGAATTTCTCTTCCAGGACAAGATCATCAACGCCTACAACGCTGCGAATGCGGCGTTCTCCACTCTGGCCGCTGCGCCAGCAACGACCGACGGGCGCATCGCTGAACTCGCGCCCTACGTGGAGGACGGGCGTTATTACCAGGGAGCATCGACCTATTTGCCTCCGGTGATCGCCTTCAACGCCTATCTGCAGACCTACGCCATCAACGGAGACGGGAAAGCCCTGCTGGCTGTTCTCGACCGGGAATGGCAGCGGGTAGCAAGGCGTAACGCCAATCGCGGAACTAACTAGCAGCGAGGGGAATATGAGTCAATCCACGTTGACGCGTCCGGCGTCACCCACACCCGCCACATCCGCCAAGTCTTCGGTGCGACGACGCCGCACCGACCGGGCGTTCTACATCATGCTCCTGCCTGCCGTTGCGCTGTTCAGCTTCTTCCTGGTACTGCCCGCACTGGTCGGTGTCTTCTTCAGCTTAACGAACTACGCCGGCTACGGCCCGTGGAAGTTCATCGGAATCGGCAACTACCAAGCCATGCTTGACGACCCGGCAATTCTACGGTCGTATGGATTCACATTCTTTTTCGCGATCGTCACCGTAGTGGTAGTTAACATAGGTGCACTGTCCATTGCGCTAGGTCTGAACGCGAAAATCAAGTGGCGTACCGGTATTCGGACAATCTTCTTCATTCCGATGGTGTTGTCGACGATCGTCATCGCCTATGTGTTCAACTACCTGTTCTCCACAACCCTGCCCGGGCTCGCCGAATCGCTCGGCCTCAAATCATTGGCATCAAGCCTTCTCGGCAGCGAGAACTGGGCATGGGTCGCGGTGGTATTCGTCACCGCATGGCAAGCTATTCCCGGTGCGACAATCATTTATCTCGCTGGTCTGCAGGCCGTACCTGGCGAGGTGTATGAGGCGGCCCGCCTAGACGGCGCAGGTGCGTGGCGCCAATTCCGCAGCATCACACTGCCGCTTATCATCGGCTACGTCATCATCAACATGATCCTGGGATTCAAGGGATTCTTGGGCTCCTACGAGATCGCCCTAGCGCTGACCGCTGGCGGTCCCGGCGAAGCGACGACGACGGTAGTGATGCGTATCTTCGGTGGTCTCAGCGGCGGGGATTACTCCTACCAGATGGCTAATTCGGTGGTGTTCTTCGCCATCACAGTCATCATCTCGCTTATCCAGATTCGCATACTCACGCGCAAAGGATTGTCACTCTGATGACACTCACCATGTTTCCTGAGACAGCAAGGCAGATTCGCCCCGCCCCGCCCCGGCGCCGCCGGCGATTCAACGTGACATGGCGGGGTATCAACTGGCCGGTCACCGTCCTGATGCTCGCGGCGTCGCTGACTATCCTTGTTCCGCTGTACTTTACCGTCGTGATGGCACTCAAAACTCCGGCGCAAGTGGGAGTCGGCACGGGGCTTGAGTGGCCCAGTCCGGTTGACTGGGGTAACTTCCCGCGCGCATGGGCGATGGTTGACTTCGGCCGTTCGCTGATCGTCACGGCGATCATCACCGTGGTCAGCGTCTTCGGTTCGATCATTGCCAGTTCGATGGTGGCCTACGCGATCGCGCGCAACTGGGAACGCCGTCTCTTTCGGGTCTGCTACATCTATCTGCTTGCGGGGATGTTCATTCCGTTCGCGGTTGTCGTGCTACCGCTGATCAAACAGACATCGATGCTCGGTCTGGCCAATCCGGGCGGGGTGACGATCGTGCATATCGTTGGTGGAATCGCGTTCAACTCGCTGCTCTACACCGCCTTCCTGCGCTCGATCCCCGCCGAACTCGAAGAATCCGCCCGCATGGACGGAGCGTCCACCTGGCAGGTGTTCGGCAAGATCGTGTTCCCGCTGCTCGGGCCGATGAATGCGACCGTGGGGATTTTCTCCTTCCTGGCTGCGTGGAACGATTTCCTATTGCCGCAGATGATCATCGCCAACCCCGGTCTGCAGACCCTACCCGTTGTGCAGAACCTGTTTCAGGGTGAATTTAACACCGACTTCAATCTCGCCTTTGCGTCCTATTTGATGGCGCTGGCCCCGACACTCGTCGCCTATATTCTGTCGCAACGATGGGTGCTCTCCGGGGTGATGCGCGGTGCCGTGAAGTAGCGGCCATAATCCATGTTCTCGTTACCTGCCCTGTACCTGGCGAAGGAGATAAACTCTTGACCGCACAACCGATTTCCCCCGCCGACCATACTTCGGTCGACCATACTTCCGTAGGCCACGCCACAGATGCCGATTGGTGGCGCCACGCCGTCGTCTATCAGATTTATCCACGCAGCTTCGCAGACGGAAATGGTGACGGTATCGGCGATCTCGCCGGCATCATCTCCCGCGTCGATTACCTTGCTGCATTAGGTGTTGACGCGGTGTGGCTATCGCCTTTCTATCCCTCCGCGCTTGCCGATGGCGGCTACGACGTCGACGACTACCGCAATGTCGACCCCCGGATCGGCACGCTTGAGGAGTTCGATGAACTCGTCGATGCGTTACATGAGGTGGGGATCAAGCTGATTGTCGATATCGTGCCCAACCATAGCTCCGACCGCCACGAGTGGTTCCGCGCGGCGCTGGCTGCCGGTCCCGGCTCTGCCGAACGCGACCGCTACATCTTCCGTGACGGCCTCGGCGCCGACGGATCGGTGCCACCGGCCGATTGGCAATCGGTCTTCGGCGGCCCCGCATGGACTCGGATCACTGAGCGCGACGGTAAGCCGGGACAGTGGTATTTGCACACCTTCGCCAAGGAGCAGCCGGACTGGAATTGGTCTAATCCTGCAGTACGCGAAGACTTTCTGACGACACTGCGATTCTGGGGTGATCGCGGCGTGGACGGATTCCGGGTTGATGTCGCCCATCATCTGGCAAAAGATCTGCCGGCGGAACTACCCAGTGAGGCCGAACTGACACGCGACGGAGCATATCCGCCCGGTAAGCATCCGACGACCGACCGTGACGAGGTACACGACATTTACGCCGAATGGCGTGCGGTGTTCAACAGTTACGACCCGCCGCTCACCGCTGTTGCCGAAGCGTGGGTACCTGCCGACCGGCGGGTACGCTACGCGCAGGCCGGTAGCCTCGGGCAGGCGTTCAACTTCGATCTGCTGCGGGCAACATGGAATGCGGACCAATTTCGCGGCATAATCACTGAAAATCTTGATCTGGCAAGTCAATCGGGAGCGACGAGCACATGGGTGTTTTCTAATCACGACGTTGTACGGCACGCCACCCGCTACGGACTCGTCGATAGTTCGGGAGCCGTCAGCGATCCTGACGGGAAAGGCTGGCTGCTCAGCGGAGGAACCACCCCGGTCGAGGATCGTGGGCTCGGTGCTCGGCGGGCGCGTGCGGTAAGCCTGCTCGCCCTGGCATTACCGGGCAGCGCCTACCTCTATCAGGGCGAGGAACTAGGATTGCCCGAAGTTGCCGATATTCCCGCTGAAAAGCGGGCCGACCCGACCTATTTCCGCAGTGCCGGAACCGATGTCGGCCGCGATGGATGCCGGGTCCCGTTGCCGTGGACGAATGACGGGCCGTCGTTTGGATTCGGCGGTGCGGGCTCGCATCTGCCGCAGCCGGACTGGCTGGGCACGTTTTCGGTTGCAGTGCAGGAAGATCGCGACGACTCGACGCTGTGGTTCTACCGACGCGCGCTGGCGCTGCGTGCGGAATTGCCCGGTGGCGATGACTTCGAATGGATCGACTCCGATGCCAACGTGATCGCATTTCGCCGGCCCGGTGGCTGGGTGTCGATCACGAACTTCGGTGCCGAGCCGATCGCGGCACCTCCCGGGCAATTACTCATTGCTAGCGACACGCTCGCACGTACCGACGTCATACCGCCAGATATCACGGTGTGGGTACAGTGGCGCCCCTGATTCGCCTCGCCCGCAGCACCTGCTGAGACTCCAAATCATTTCCGGCATAGTCGAATGTCGGTGAAGGGACACATGATGGCATCGATTACCTTCGATCAGGTCACGCGCCAGTACGCGGGCGCACTGAAGCCTTCGGTCGATCGGCTCGACCTCGATATCTCCGACGGAGAATTCCTGGTTCTTGTTGGTCCGTCGGGCTGCGGCAAATCCACCTCGCTGCGCATGCTGGCCGGGCTGGAGGAGGTCGACGCCGGCCGCATTCTGATCGGCGGCACCGATGTGACGCATACCGAGCCCAAGAAACGCGACATTGCCATGGTTTTCCAGAACTATGCACTCTATCCGCATATGACGGTGGCGGAGAACATGGGCTTCGCGCTGACCCTGGCCAAATATTCCAAGGAGGAGATCCGCACCCGGGTGCAGGAGGCGGCACGCGTGCTCGACCTCGCCGAATACCTCGATCGTAAGCCCAAAGCGCTCTCTGGCGGGCAACGCCAGCGAGTGGCGATGGGCCGGGCGATTGTCCGTAATCCGAAGGTATTCCTGATGGATGAGCCGCTATCGAATCTGGATGCGAAACTTCGTGTCCAAACTCGCACTCAGATCGCGCAGCTACAGCGCCGGCTGGGGACGACGACGGTCTACGTCACCCACGACCAGGTTGAGGCCATGACGATGGGTGACCGCGTCGCGGTACTCAAAGATGGTGTCTTGCAGCAATGTGCGCCGCCCGGCGAGCTGTACCGTAACCCCGCCAATACATTTGTCGCCGGGTTTATCGGCTCTCCCGCAATGAACTTGTTCACCCTGCCGGTGGCCGAGAATGGGGTTAGCTTCGGTGACCAACTTGTCGTGCTGTCACGTGAACAGCGTGTTGAGGCCACCGGCCAGGTGGTGCTCGGGGTCCGGCCGGAGCACTTCCGCGTCGTCGACACCGGTGGCGTGGCGATGGAGATCGATGTGGTGGAAGAACTCGGCGCAGACACATTTCTATTTGGGCGCAGCGTCATTGATGGTCGCAGCCACACCGTCTCGGTACGTATTGACTGGCGCCA
>JASGFW010000128.1:0-9671 GCA_047605305.1 Gordonia sp. (in: high G+C Gram-positive bacteria) | reverse complement strand
CCCCCTAAGCCAGGGAGTCGATGAGATCGGCGACCGCGACGAGCGGTCCGGTGAAGAACGGAACTTCCTCGCGTACGTGTCGGCGTGCCTCGGTGGCCCGCAGATCGCGCATCAGGTCGACGATGCGGTGCAGTTCGGGTGCTTCGAAGGCGAGCAGCCACTCATAATCGCCGAGGGCGAAGGAGGCGACGGTGTTGGCCCGCACGTCGGGGTATCCGCGGGCGGCTTTACCGTGCTCGGCGAGGATGGCCCGGCGCTCCTCGTCGGGGAGCAGATACCAGTCATAGGACCGCACGAACGGATATACGCAGATATAGCGTCCGGCGTCCTCGCCCGCGAGGAAGGCCGGCACGTGGCTCTTGTTGAACTCGGCCGGACGATGCAGTGCGGCATTGCTCCACACCGGATCGCAGGCCTGCCCGAGCAGCGTCTCCCGACGAAACCGCGCATAGGCCGCTTGCAGCGACTCGATGTCGGCGGCATGCCACCAGATCATGAAGTCGGCGTCGGCGCGCAGCCCCGACACGTCGTAGACACCGCGGACCACCACCCCGGCATCCTCAAGGGATGTGAAGAAATCGGCGGCATCGGACTTCACGTCGTCACGGTCGGCCGGCAGTTCGCCGGGGCGCACCGCGAATACCGAAAACATCAGATAGCGAATGGTCGAATTCAGCGCGGCATAGTCCAAGCGGCTCATGCGTTCATCGTGCCATCGGAGCACTCGGCGGCGACAACCGAGGTCAGTTCAGCCCGGCCAGCAGAGCGGTGACCGCACGCCCCGCCTCACCGATACATGCGGGCACCCCGATGCCGCCGTAAGCGCAGCCCGCCAATGCGATACCCGATGGGATCGTCTCCCGAACACGCGCCATCGCGGCGAGATGACCGGGTGCGTACCGCGGCAGCGTCCAGTGCGCAACGTGGGTGGCGCGCACCGCATCCGACACCGGCGCACGGCCGGCGACGGCACAGATCCGGTCGAGATCGCGCAGCGCCCACGCGACGAGGCGGGCATCGATTCCCGGGGACGTGCGCTCATCGGGGATCGGCTCACCGAAACGGCCGAATGACGCCCGGATCACGGGTATTCCCGCTGGCCCCGACAACTGCGCCCACTTCTGCGAACTGAACGTGAATGCCTTGGCATGCAGATCCTCGCCGGTGGCGACCAGCACACCGGAATACTCGGGCAGCGGTGTGCCGGGGGCGAAGGTCATCGACACCACCGCCGACGGCGCACGGCCGACCGTACTCAACGGCTGCGTGGCGTCGGGCGCCACCTCGGCCAGCAGGCGCGCACCGGTCCACGCGGCGACCGCCACAATCACCCCGTCGTAGCGCGCCGGCAGCTCACCACCGTCGGCCACGAGCCGCCAGTGCCCGCCGGTACCGGTGATCGAGGTGATCGTGATAGGCGAATACACGGTGGGCGCCGCCGCGGCGCGAAGCGCGTCGACGAGCATCCGGTAGCCGCCGGACACCGCGCCGAACACCGGTCCCGATCCGCCGCCGGCCGCCGCGACGAGTTCACCCACCGCCGCCGACAATCCCGGCGCACCGGCGTCAAGTTTCGCAGCAAGAGCCGGAAGTGCTTCGCGCACACCGATATCGGCCGCAAGACAGGAGTACACGCCGCCAAGCATGGGATCGACGCTGCGGGCGAGGACGCTCGGCCCGAAACGGTCACCGATGAGCTCGCCGACCGACATGTCGGTGCCGGGAGTCCACCTCCACGGCCGGTCCGGTTCAGTCGCGATCCGGCCCAGATCGGCCTGACTCACCAGACCGGCGACGGCGTCGGGGCCAGCGGGAATACCCATCAATGCGGGCCGGGGCAAATCGTGCAGCCGATTACCCGACCACACCGCCGGCCGGCGCGGTGTCGGCGACACCACCTGGTCACCGAGACCCAGTTCGGCCAATAGATCAAGCGCCTCGGGACGTCGGACGATGAACGCCTCCGCGCCGACATCGGCCGTGATCCCATCGAGGGCGACGGTGTGCAGAATGCCGCCGAGCCGCTCCGACGACTCAACGAGGTCGATCCGTGCGGACGGCCCGAGTGCCTGCCGGAGCCGGTAGCATGCGGTGAGCCCCGACACGCCACCACCGATGACGGCGATTCGCATGCTCATATCCCGGCGTTCTCTCCCCCGCCCGGTCAGATCGTGTGCACCAGTTCGACGATGCGGCTCAACACGTCCGGGTCGGTGGTCGGCAACACCCCGTGCCCGAGATTGAACACATGCCCGCGCGCGCCGGCGGCGATCGCGCGTTCGCCATCGGCGATCACGCGTCGGACTTCGCGTTCAACCACTTCGGGGCCGGCGAATAACACGGCCGGATCCAGATTGCCCTGCACCGCGATCCCCGGCCCCACTCGACGGACCGCCTCGTCAAGCGGCACCCGCCAATCCACCCCGATCACGTCGGCACCCACATGTGCCATCGAGGCGAGCAGCTCACCTGTGCCTATCCCGAAATGAATTCGGGGAACACCATATTCGGCAATCTCGGCGAGCACCCGGGTGCTGTGCGGGGCGACATACGTCAGATAATCGTCGGCCGAAAGCGCCCCGGCCCACGAGTCGAACAGCTGCACCGCGTCAACGCCGGCATCGAGCTGCACCCGCAGGAAGGCGATGGTGATGTCAGCCAGCTTCCCCATCAGGGTGTGCCAGCGCTGCGGCTGCGAATACATCATCGCCTTGGTCAGCGTGTACGTGCGGCTCGGTCCGCCCTCGATCAGATAGGACGCGAGGGTGAACGGCGCACCCGCGAAACCGATCAGCGCCGTCTCATCGGCGAGTTCATCAAGCAGTAGACCCACGGCATGGGCGATGGCACCCACCGACTGCGGGTCCAACGCCGGGACTGCCGCCACATCGGCCGCCGTGCGGACCGGATGCGCCAGCACCGGGCCGGTTCCGGCGACGATATCGAGATCGACACCGGCCGCTTTCAACGGCACTACGATGTCGGAAAACAGGATTGCGGCGTCCACATGATGGCGTCGGACCGGTTGCAGGGTGATCTCGCACACCATTGCCGGATCGAAACAGGATTCCAGCATCCCGTGGTCGGCTCGGATCGACCGGTATTCGGGCAACGACCGGCCCGCCTGCCGCATGAACCAGACCGGACGCCGGGACGGCGCCTCGCCGCGAGTCGCCGCGACCAGCGGCATGCGGGAAGGGTTTCTGCGGGTACCGACCGGATGTGCCATCGCCTTCTACTTTGCCACTGCCCCGCCCGGCGCCGTCGAGGAGGGGCACACCGGGCCCATAGTGGTGGGGTCTCGGTAGGGACGAGTCTCGGCGCGCCTCCTGGCCGCCGCGGCGCGAGCACCTTACCGTCAAAGCCGTGACCTCCCCCGGAGCTCCGACGGAGCCTGCTGACTTCCGCATCGCGGTCGAGTCGCTGCACACTGCTCGAATCCGGCGGGATATCGAGGTTGGCCCCATCCGGCCACCGCAACGGCTCGCGCCGTTCAGCTATGCGATCGGGGCCGAGGTGCGCCCACCCGACACCGACGACGGCAATATCCCGATCGACTCCTCCGGCAGCGCGTTCGGCCGGTTAATCCTGCTGCATGACCCGGCCGGCCACGACGCGTGGAACGGAACGATACGCCTCGTCGCCTACATACAGGCCGAGATGGAAGCGGCGCTGGCCACCGACCCGCTGCTGCCGGAGGTGGCCTGGAGTTGGCTGGCCGACGCGCTGGGCGTAGACGCCGGAACCACCGTCGCCGATGGCCGCCGCAGCAGTCGCAATGGCGAACCGATCGTGGCAACCGCACTCGGCGGCACCGTGACATCAACCGCCTCGGTCCGCTACGGCGACATCGCCGGACCACCGCGCGCCCACCAGCTCGAACTGCGCGCCTCCTGGACGGCCCTCACCGCCGATGGTCTCGGCGGCCATCTTGAGGCGTTCTGCGAGGTACTCTCGGCCGCAGCGGGGCTTCCACCGGTGGGGGTTACCGAACTCGGTCCCGCATGACCGGACCAACCGACACACCCGCCGAGGATTCCGCCGGGGAGCCCGCGATCACACCGCTACTGGCCCCCGCCGACGGGGTGCCCCCCGTGCTGCACACCGCCGCCGAATTCGCCGATGCGGCAACGCGGCTCGCACACGGCAGCGGGCCGATCGCGCTCGACACCGAACGAGCCTCCGGATACCGGTATTCCCAGCGCGCCTACCTGATCCAGGTGCGCCGCACAGGCGCCGGATCATTCCTCCTCGATCCGATCAGCGAACCCGCGGCTCTCGCTCCGGTAATCGAGGTACTCGACGGGCCGGAGTGGGTGCTGCACGCCGCAGATCAAGATCTACCCTGCCTGCGCGACTTGGGTTTTCGCTGCGCCGAGGTATATGACACCGAACTGGCTGGTCGGCTACTGGGGCTGGCACGCGTCAATCTGGCGTCGATGGTTGCCCAATTCCTGCATCTGGGACTGCAAAAGGGACATGGTGCCGCCGACTGGTCCAAGCGACCACTGCCCGCGGACTGGCTCAACTATGCCGCCCTCGATGTCGAGGTACTGGTTGCACTGCGTGATGCGATGGACGATGCATTGCGTGCGGCCGGCAAAGACGGTTGGGCACGTGAAGAATTCGCCTATATCCTCACCCGACCGTCGGCACCACCGCGCACCGATCGCTGGCGGCGCACCGCCAATGTACACACGATTACCAGCACCCGATCCCTAGCGGTGGTCCGCGAACTATGGGAGACCCGTGAGCGCATCGCCCAAGACCGCGATATCGCGCCCGGGCGGATACTGCCGGATTCGGCGATCATCGCCGCCGCCTCCGCGATCCCGCGCAGCACAGACGAACTCGTCGGGCTCCCGATATTCGGCGGCCCCCGACAACGCCGGTATACACGCACATGGTTCGCCGCAATCCACCGCGCACAGGAATTGCCCGAGCCCGCGCTGCCGTCACGCCGCAGCCCGGTGGTCGGGTTACCACCGGTCAATCGCTGGGAACAACGCAATCCCGATGCCCTCGCCCGGATCACGCGGGTGCGGCCGGTACTCAAGGAGATCGCCGACGCCAACACCCTGCCCCCGGAGAATCTGCTCTACCCAGACCTCATCCGGCAATTGTGCTGGGAGGGAATCACACTCCCCGCCACCCCGGAGGCCGTCGACGCCCGATTGAGCGCGGGTGCGGCCCGGGGATGGCAGCGCAGGCTCTGTGCCGCGCCGATCGCGGCGGCACTCAATGAGGCCGCCACGACACCCACCACGCCACCGGCTGACCAATAATCCGGCTAACCAATAATCCGACTGCCCGATAATCCGCCTGGCAGGTGATCCGACTCGCAGGTGATCGACTACTCCGCCCGACCGTCAACCTCGGTGTCGGCGAGTTCGGTGCCCGCAATCCTCCGATCCGCGGATGTGGCATCGGATAATTCCGGCACGGTCTCCATTCCGGCGACGGTCGCGGTGATCGAACGGGCCAGATCCTGAGCGGTGAGCCCGAGTTCAGCGAGGATCTCACCACGCGACGCATGGTCGATGAACCGCTGCGGAATTCCCCGAACCTGCACCGGCACATGCACATCGGCCTCACTCAGCGCACCCGACACCGCGGCACCCACGCCGCCACTGACGCCGCCGTCCTCCAGCGTCACCACCAGCCGATGGCGCGCGGCAAGCACCGCGACCGATTCCGGTACCGGCAACACCCAGCGCGGGTCGATCACGGTAGCGTCGATTCCCTGCCGGGATAACCGTTGCGCCGTGTCAAGAGCGAGTCCACAGAACGCGCCGACACCCACGATCAGCACGTCGCCAGCGGCATCACCGGCTCCCGGCGTCGAACGCCGCAACACGTCAACGCCGTCGTCGAGTCGCTCCACTGCCCGAATATCTTCCGGCACCGCACCTTTGGAGAACCGCAGCGCGGTGGGTCCGTCCTCGGTAGCCAGCGCCTCATCGAATTCCTCACGCAGGCGCACCGCATCCCGGGGCGCGGCCACCCGCAGTCCCGGCACCATCGCCATCAGCGAAAGATCCCACATCCCATGATGACTCGGACCATCCGGACCGGTGATACCCGACCGGTCAAGCACCAGCGTCACCGGCAGCTTGAGCAATGCGACGTCCATCACCAATTGATCAAAGGCACGGTTGAGGAAGGTCGAGTAGACCGCCACCACCGGATGCAGCCCGCCCAGAGCGAAGCCCGCGGCACTGGTCACCGCATGCTGTTCGGCGATCCCGACATCGAACATGCGCTCGGGAAACCGCTCACCGAACGGCGTAAGCCCGGTCGGTCCCGGCATCGCCGCGGTAATCGCCACCACGTCGTCGCGGAGGGCACCCGCCTCCACGAGGGCGGCGGAGAAGACCGATGTCCAGTCTTGCGGCGATACCGACGTCGCCCGGCCCGTCTTCGGATCGATGACACCGGTGGCATGCATCTGATCGGCCTGATGGTTCTCCGCATGCACATACCCGTTGCCCTTGCGGGTGACGGTATGCACGATCACCGGCCCACCGAACGCCCGCGCCTGCGTGAACGCGGCCTCCAACGCACCGATGTCGTGGCCGTCGACCGGTCCGACATATTTCAGCCCGAGGTCGGTGAACATGGCTTGCGGCGCGAGTAGATCCTTGACTCCGCTTTTGATCCCATGCAAGAGCGCATACGTCGACGGGCCGATCACCGGAACGCGTCGCACCATGCGGCGCCCGTCATCGAGTAGCCGCTCGTAGCCCGGTTTCAGGCGCAAACCCGATAAATGGCGGGCCAGACCGCCGATGGTCGGCGCATAGGAGCGGCCGTTGTCATTGACGACGATCACCACCGGAGATTCGGCGACGGCAATGTTGTTCATCGCCTCCCAACACATACCCCCGGTGAGCGCACCATCGCCGACGACGGCCACCACGGTGCGGTCCTGACCGGTCAAGGCGAACGATTTCGCGAGGCCATCGGCGTAAGAAAGCGCGGCCGAAGCATGCGACGACTCCACCCAGTCATGCTCGCTCTCCCCGCGATCCTGATAGCCGGTCAGCCCGCCGCGCTGACGCAGGTCATCGAATCCCGCCGCACGCCCGGTCACGATCTTGTGCACATACGACTGATGGCCGGTGTCGAAAATCACCGGGTCGGTCGGTGAATCGAAGACCCGATGCAGCGCCAGCGTCAGCTCCACCACGCCCAGATTCGGTCCGAGATGGCCGCCGGTCGCCGACACCTTCGCGATGAGGAACTCACGGATCTCGGTGGCCAACTGCTGTGTCTGGATCGGTGACAGGGCTTTCAGATCGGCCGGAGATGAGATCTGCGCAAGTAGACCCATCAAGTTCCTCCATCGCTGCGCGTGCGGTCGCGCGGGCTCGTCGCGGCCGTGTCCGCCCAGTCTACGATCCGCCCGGCCCACGATCCTCCCGGCCATGTTCGGATACTCCCGGTTGGGGCTGTCCGCCGGTTCGATATGCCCGGTCGGCGTAGGTTGGTCGGATGAGCGTTCCCACTCCCGCCCCGACGAAAACGCTACCGGGTAATCAGCCCCCGCCCGGCGTCGCGGCAACCGCCACCCGGATCGCCAACGGGGAACTCACCGCCGCGGCGGCCACCGAGACCGCGTTGACGGCCATTGCCGAACACAACCCGCAGCTGCATGCCTTCGTCGCCGTCTTCGGTGAGCACGCCCGCCACCGCGCCGCAGAACTCGACGCGCAGGCCGCCGCCGGCGCCCAGCTCGGCCCCCTGCACGGCGTGCCGATCGCGGTGAAAGATGAGAACGACATCGCCGGTACCGTCACCGGCCTCGGCGGCCGCGCATTCACCACACCCGCCGCCGCCGACAGCGAGATCGTGGCCCGACTACGGCGGGCCGGTGCGGTGATCGTGGGCAAGACAGCGATGCCGGAGTTCGGGATCTGGCCGTTCACCGAATCACGCGCATCCGGACTCACCCGCAATCCGTGGACACCACCCGACGCACCGCCGCGCTCACCCGCCGGATCGAGCGGCGGCAGCGCGGCAGCGGTGTCGGCCGGACTGGTGCCCGCGGCCATCGGCGGCGACGGCGGCGGATCGATCCGGCTGCCCGCTGCCTGGTGCGGGCTCTTCGGCCTCAAGCTGGGCCGCGGGCGCATCACCTGCGCACCCAATCCCGACCTGTGGCGCAGCCTCGGCACGCTGGGGCCGCTGACCCGATCCGTCGATGACGCCGCCCTCATCTACGACGCGATTGCGGGCACCATCGCCACCGACCGGTGGCGAGCAGCCGACCCGCTGCCCGCGCTACGCGCTGCCGCGGCCACCGACCCAGGACCGCTGCGGATCGCCGTGGCCGCGATTCCGCCGGTACGCGGAATCCCCGCACCCGACCCGGCGGTACTCGCCGCACTGGCCGATACCGCCGCCGAATTGGCCGCCGCCGGCCACGAGGTGGTCGAGACCGATCCGCGGTATCCGCTGGTGACGGTGGAATTCCTGATGGAGATGCTCGGTGGTATCCGCGACGAAGCCGCCCGCGCCGACCGGCCCGATCTGCTTGAGGCACGCACCCGCCGCATCGTCCGGCTGGGCGCGCTGGCCGACGGGCCGCGCCGCGCCGCATGGGCGCAGCGGCGCCTCGTACGCGTCTCCGATGACTGGAATACCGGCTTCTTCCGCACCGGCACCGGCGGGGTGGATGTGCTGCTCACGCCGACCATCGGCACGACGGCGGTGCTCGCCGGACAACTCGATTCGGCATCGTTGATCCATGCGGCACGCGTCGCACTGCCGGTGGCCGCCTATACCTCGATCTGGAATCTGCTGGGTAATCCCGCGGCATCACTGCCCGCCGGATTCGATGACGCCGCGCTGCCCATCGGGGTGCAGATCGTGGCCGCCCCCGGCCGGGAAGATCTCGTGGTGGCCGTGGCCGCCCAACTCGAACGCGCCAACGCGCGACATCGGGTGCGCACACCGTACTGACCGCTGGCACGCTGCCTTGCGCGCACACATCCAGCTACGAATCGACCCGGGTGAGCGCGGCAATGACCTCCACATGATGGGTGAGCGGGAATGCGTCGAAGGCCCGCAGCGTGGTGACGCGGTAACCGCGCGCGGTGAACAACGCCAAATCGCGGGCGAAGCGGGCGATGTCACAGCCCACATGCACCACCACCTCGGGGCCTGCGGCGACGATGCGGTCGATAACCCGCTCACCGGCCCCCGTGCGCGGCGGATCGAGGATCACCACATCCGGAGAGGGCAGGTCGGGTATCACCGCGGCGACCTCGCCGCCATGGGTGCGAACCCTCTGGTCGTCGGCAAACACGTCGTCGGCGGCGGCCAGGGCGGCGGCCGCGGAATCGACGATGTGGATCTCGGCCGCCCCGGTGGTATCGGCCAATGCCCCGGCGAATACGCCCGCACCGCCGTAAAGATCCCAGCAGACGTGCGGGTCCGGGCGCGCCGAGGAGGCGACGAATTCGGCGACTGTGCGCGCATAGGCCGCCGGCGCGGATCGGTGTGCCTGCCAGAATCCGGTCACCGGAATCGACCAGACACGCTCGCCGACCCGGTGTTCGGCCCGTCGGCCACCGTCGAGCACATGTTCAGCGCGCGGCGCCTCCCGGCCGCGTCGGCGACGCTGGGCCGCCGACCGACCTGCGCCCGATCGATCTGGGCCCGATCGA
>JASGFW010000127.1:0-9754 GCA_047605305.1 Gordonia sp. (in: high G+C Gram-positive bacteria) | reverse complement strand
ATTGATCAGACCAGCATTGATCAGACCAGCAGCGCCCAGACCAGCAGCGGCGGCGCCCGCTTGGCCGGCGAGAGTTATCCGCAGTTCCGGGCCAGGGTGGCCGCGGCCGCCGCGCGGGCCACCGACCTCGCCGGCAGCGGACAATCCGTCCTCGTGGTGTCTTCCGCAGGCACGATCACCCAGTGGATCGCCGACCTCTGGCAGGTACCGCCCCAACGCTGGCCCGTACTGGCCCGCACCATGATCAACGCATCGGTCTGCAAGCTGCTCGTCGGCCGCAGCGGCGTATCGGTGGTGTCGATCAATGAGCACGCCCACCTGTCGGATCGCGACGGCGGGGTGACCACCTTCCGCTGACCGCGCATGGGATTACCCCACCGACGCAACTACCCCCAGCGGCCCAGTTACCCCAACGGCCCAGTTACCCCAGCGCCGCAAGCCCCGCCGCGATGAAGTCCGGAGTCACCTCGGCCGCGTTCTCCGCGCCGTCCGAGGACGCTCCGGCCCTGGCGCGGTGACTGATGCCTTCAGCGATCACACCGAGCTTGAGGTTGGCCAGGCCCAGATAGAACGGCCAGTCGTCGAGGTCGTTCCCGCTGAGCTGCGCGTACCGCTGCGCCATCTGGTCCGGCGACGGATACCGATCGCTGGTCCAGGCACCCGAGAAACCGAGCACCCGGTTAAACACCGGTGCCCGGTACACGCACATCAGCGCCACGTCGGTGATCGGGTCACCCAGCGTCGACATCTCCCAATCAACCACGGCCGCAACGGTTCCCGGATCGCCAGCGGCCAGAATGGTGTTATCGACCCGATAATCTCCGTGCACGATCGTCGCAGCCGAATTCCGCGGTACACGCTCGCCGAGCGCGGCCACCAGTCGGTCGACGTCGGCGAGCTCACGTGATTTCACGTGCGCCCATTGCCGCGCCCACAGCTTCACCTGGCGCGCCGCGAAGCCCTCCGGCCGACCAAAATCGCCCAGCCCGACTGCCGCGTAATCGACGGCATGTAACTGCGCGAGGGTCGCGATCAATGCCTCGGCGTTGGCGGCCACGTCGTCGTCGGTCAGTGCGGCGAGATCGGCGTCAGTGCGGATCACGGTGCCGTCGACGAATTCGACGATGGTGCACGGTGCGCCAAGCACAGCACCGTCGGTATCAAAAGCCACCGGCGTCGCAACCGGTACGGCAGTGCCGCGCAACGCGGTGGTCACCGACCATTCACGCACCATGTCGTGGGCCGACGGGGTGAGCCCGCCGGTGGGCGGACGCCGGGCCACCCACTGATGTACCCCATCGGTCACCACGAAGGTCAGATTGGATTTACCGCCGCTGATCAGATCGATCCGTAAACGCCCCGCGACATCGACCCCTTGATCGAGAAGAAAACGTTCCAGCACATGCGGATCGAGCGGAGAAGACAGCGTGCTCATCGGTCACCGCCAGCGGATACCGCGGCCGACTGCAGCAGTTTGCGGGCCCGGCCGATGGTGCGCCGCGCGATGGACCAGCGATGCACTTCGGAGGGTCCGTCGTAAATCCGGAAGGGGCGCAGTTCTCGTTGCAGCCGGGCCAGTGGCAGATCATCGGAGACGCCCAACCCGCCACACATCTGAATGCTGCGGTCAACGATCCGCGAATATGCCTCTGCGGCAAATGTTTTAGCGATCGATGTTTCAGTTGAGGCATGGTTGCCCAGGTCGAGTTCGTGACATGCCTTGATCAATAACGCCCGGGCGGCAGCAAGGTCGATCTCGTTATCGGCGACCATCTGTTGGATCATGCCGAGATCACCGAGAGAACCGCCGAAGCCCTCGCGTTGAGCCACATACTCGACAGCAACCTCGTGACAGCGCACAGCCACGCCGAGCCAGCGCATGACGTGGGTCATGCGCGCGGGCCCGAGCCGGACCTGAGCGTAGCGGTAGCCCTGGTCCGCTTCGCCGAGAATGTCTTTGTCGGGGACGAACACATCGGTGAACCGGACCTCGCAGTGCCCGCCGATCATGGCCTTATCGGTGGTGTGGATGTGGCGGGTCACTTCGATGCCTGGCGCATCACCGGGCGCCAGGAACATCGTCGCCCCACCGCGATCACCGGGTGCTCCCGAAGTGCGCGCCATGATGATGTAGAAACCGGCACCCTCGGCGCCGGTGATGAATCGCTTCTCCCCGTTGATCTTCCAGCCGCCGTCGACCCGTGTCGCCTGGGTGCGCAGTGCACTGGGATCCGATCCCGCCCCGGGCGCTGGTTCGGTCATCGCAAACGCCGAGCGCACCTGTCCACTGGCGAGCGGAGCCAGATAGGTCAACTTCTGCTCGTCGTCGGCAATATGGGCGAGCATGTGCACATTGCCCTCATCCGGCGCCCCGATATGCACTGCGATCGGCCCGAACGTCGAGTATCCGGCGGCTTCGAAAACGGGCACCCGGTCAGACATATTCAAGCCGAGGCCACCGAATTCGATTGGTGCGTGCGGGGCGAAAATGCCAAGCGCCTTGGCTTGCGCATTGAGATCTCGACGCAGGTCATCCCCACCGGCGGCGGTAATATCGCCGCCGTATTCGTTCTCGATCGGCAGTACCACATCGCGGACAAACGACGACGTCTTCTTGACCAGTTCTTCCACTTCGGGCCCATAGCGCAGATCTATCGTCATCGTCTCTCCTCGTCAAAACCGACCGATCGATCGCTCGGCGTTACTCACCTTGTCAGACACCGGTCAACCGCGTCAAGAAGAAATCCCCCCGCCGATCCTTGAATCAATCCTCACCGCTCAACGTAAACCACGGTGTCACGGGCCAGTTGCAGATTGCGGGCGATCAGTTCGTCGGCACGGAACTCGCCATCCAATTTGAACCAGGTGGAGACACCCACGCACATCATCGTCACCGCGCGGCTGGCGTCTTTGGGATATGAAGTCCGGAAATCGCCCGCCGCCACACCCGCGAAGATGATCTCGTCGACCATCCGCTGCTGACGATCACGCATGCCGATGTAGGTCGCCCGGTAGGAATCATCGAGGCTGCGGATCTCGGTGGACCCCACAAATGCCTGTTCACGTCGATACATGTGGAATCGCAGCAGCGATTCCACCACCGCGTCGAACTGCTCGACCGGCTCGGGTCCGGCTTCGGCGATCGCCTGCTCAGACCGGGCAAGTAGATCGGTCATGGTGCGATCGAGTAGCCCCTGCAGCAACGACTGCTTCGACGGATAGTGGTGATACAAGCCGGGCACCGAGAGGTTCGCGCGGGCCGCGATCTCCCGAACGGAGGTACCGTGGTAGCCGTGCTCGGCAAACGCCGCCAGGGCAGCGAGCAGCGTAGCCGGCAGCTCGGGCTCGCCGTAGTCACGCCAATGACCCGAGGCGACACCAGTCTGGGTGTTATGAAGGGCGCCACTCATAGCAACAAACATATCCCTTGGCGTCCACGGAGCAGTGTCGCCACCCGCGGATCGCCGGGCCCCTGACGCGCCCACTCACCCGGAAGTGCCAGGCCCATACCGCAGACAGCGGCCACGCCGCCGTCACACCAGCCGGTGCTCGTAGGCATATCGCACCACACCGGCCCGGTCACGACACCCTGTCTTGGCCAGGATGTGGTTGACATGCGTCTTGACCGTGCTGATACCCACCACCAGCCGGCGCGCGATCTGCTGATTCGAAAGCCCCTGCGCGATCAGCGCGATGACTTGCGCCTCCCGGTCGGTGAGACCATCCGGTGTCGTTGCGCGGTCAGCGGCGCGAACGCCGGATTCGCGGGTGAGTAACGCTGCCACGACCCGTTCGTCGAGCAGAGACCGGCCGGCTGCGGCCGAACGCAGCGATGTTTCGATGGTGTCCGGGTCGGCATCCTTGTTGAGAAATCCCACGGCCCCGGCCGACAGCGCTTCGACGATCGTCGCGTCATCGTCGTAGGTGGTCAGCGCGACGACCCGGGTCCGGCAACCGGACCCGACGAGCCGGCGAATCCCCTCGATACCGCCGATTCCCGGCATCCGCAGATCGGTAAGCAGAACGTCTGGATCGAGTTCCGCGACGAGGGTGAGCGCGTCCTCGGCGGTCGCCGCGACGCCGACGACGTCGAGGCTGTCGAAGCGCCCCAGCATTGACCGCAGCCCCTCACGGACAACCCTCTGATCGTCGGCGACCACCACACGTACCGCGGCCATCAGGCCATCCTCATCGTCAACTCGAATCCTTGCGGGGTCGCTCCATAGCTGATCGAGCCGCCCGCCGCCGACACCCGCTCGGCCAGACCGATGAGTCCGTGGCCACCGCTGAGATGATTCCGGTCAACGAATTCGTCGGGATTACCGATCGATAACACACGGATCATATTCTGCCCCAGTTCAATTAGTACTGGCGCACCGGCTGCGTGCCGGACGGTGTTGGTGAGTGCCTCCATGAGCATCGAGCGAGCGAGAGCATGCCATTGCTGCGGGATGTCGGCGGGCGCACCGGTTACCGACACCGACAGCCCCGCTCCGCGGCGCAGGTATTCGATTGTGCGCGAGAACCACTGCGCCAGCGGTTGGTTATCTGTCTCGGCGGCGCCGCGCAGCGAGTCAACCGCCGCCCGCGCCTCGGCCAGACCGCTACGCGCCAATTCCACGGCGGTGCTCAATGTATCGGCAAGATCCGCCGATACCGATTCGCGCCGAGCAGCCAGACTCGCCCCCTGCAGTGTGACGATGAGTCCGGAAAGCGTGTGTGCCAGAACGTCATGTAGCTGTGCCGCCATCGCACTCTGCTGCTCAGCGGCCACCGCACGAGCGTGTTCTTCAGCGATGATTTCTCGCTGCGCCGCCGCCAGTTCAGCGATCTCCCGCTCCCGCACGCGAAGCCACATAACTAGCAACACCCATAGCGCCGTCACCAGATTGATCAGCACACCCCAGAAGTTGTGTGTGAGCGACCAGGTCACAGCACCCAGCACGACGAGACCGGGGATAGCCGTCGCCGCACATTTCCACGCCGCGGCAGCGTACACACCGCCCGCGGCCGATATCCCGATGTAGGGGATCCACACCGTTGCACCGCCGGGCAGGGCCAGAGCCACCGCCGACGTGGATACCGCGAGTATGACCGCGGTGCGCGCGGAGTATCCAACGCCGGGATCGGTACGCAGGGACAACACCAGCACACCCACCACCGCACATGCGGCCACCGCGCCCACCGCGATCGCCCATGCCGGGCGATGAGCCATCACGACAACCGCCGAGACGATCACCGCACACGAGAGCAGCCCCCGGATTCCGACTCGATCCAGGCTCACTCCGTGAAACATACTGACCGACATTCCCGTCACGGTAGCCGCCGCACGCACCGGAATCCCGACAACTCCACCCCGAATCCACCCCTGGGTTGATGCGAATCCACCCCCCGCGGGACCGATGCTGGAAGACATGAACATCCTCGCCACCGCACTCTTCGCAGTCGCCGTCCTCGGGTGGATCGTCTACCGCCAGATCACCGAGAGACCAGTCAAGGACAATCCGATGAAGATCGTCGTCATCCTGGGCGTCATCGGCCTCGTCACCACCGCGGACTATCTCACGTCCGCACCGCACATCGCCGTCGGTTCGGTCGTCGCGGTATTGCTCGGATTCGTCGTCGCGGCGGGGATCGCCGTGCCCCGCGCGCACAGTGTGCGTTTGCGACGCACTGCCGAGGGCGTCATGGTGCGCAAGGGCGGTGCGCTCACCGTGGTGCTCTGGATTGCCGCCATCGCCGCGCATGTGGCCATCAGTATGTGCGTGCCGCTGCTGTTCGGTGAGGCGATGCCACACGGCATGGATGGCCTCGATAACGCGACCCTGCTGCTCTATCTCGCCATCAGCCTCGGGGTACAGGGACTCATGATGGCTCGCAGGGCGTCCGAGCGTCAGCCAGTTCATGGCGACTTTCACACCGCCCGGTAAGCATCACCCGCCACGCCCCTGCACGGTGACGTCCCCCTGTGAGCCACTAAGCCGAGCACACCAGAGCCGCCCCCATGCCGAGCATGATCACCGCCACGATCGCGTCAAGGATCCGCCACGCGAACGGCCGGGCGAACAACGGTGCCAGCTTGTTTCCACCCCTGCCCAGCGCCGAGAACCACACAATACTGACGAGACACGCCCCGAATGCGAAGGCCCACTTGGCCTGTCCGTGACTGTTCGCGATTGCCCCCAGGGTGAGCAGGGTATCGAGGTAGACGTGCGGGTTGAGCCAGGTGAGGCCCAACGCGGCGCCGATCGCAACCCAGCGCGACGCACCAGATGCCTGCGCCGGGTGTGTCACGATCGCCGCGGTGCTGCGCAGGCATCGCCGGGCGGCAAGCAGCCCCAGTGCGATCACATAGGCGCCGCCGACGAGCCGGGCGGCGGTCACCACAGCCGGGTGTGCCGACACTATCGCGCCGAGACCTGCGACACCGGCGACGATCAGTACGACGTCGGAGAGCGCGCACACCGCGATCACCGGATTCACGTGAACGCGCCGAATCCCCTGCTGTAGCACAAACGTGTTCTGCGGGCCGATCGCGACGATGAGCCCGACATGGGTCAGCACGCCCGCGACTGCGGCGAGAAGGTAATTAGCCATGCCGTCGACGCTAGGGCCGAGAGATTCAAAAGACCAACGAATCTTTTTCAGTAATCATTAGACTATCTTATGTGGATCTTGGCCAGGACGGACTTCGCACGCTCACCGCCGTACTCGATGCGGGCACCTTTGAAGCGGCCGCGCAACGGCTGCACGTCACCCCGTCGGCGGTGAGTCAACGAGTCAAGGCAATGGAGGTCTCCGTCGGGCGGATACTGCTGCGCCGCACCAAGCCGATCGTCGCCACTGCCGACGGCGAGGTGCTGTTACGCCTGGCCCGACAGTGGGAACTGCTGACCACCGAGGCCGATCTCGAATTGACCGGCGCGCCGGCGTCGGCATCGGCCGACGCCGCACTCACCGATTTGCCGCGAGTTCACGTGCCGATCGCGGCAAACGCCGACTCTCTAGCCACCTGGCTGCTACCGGCACTCGCGCAGTTCCACCACACCCATCCCGTGGCGGTCGAGGTATTGCGTGACGACGAAACCGTCAACAGCCTGCGGCTCAAAACCGGTGAGGTGATGGGAGCAATCACCGCCAACCCGCTCCCCATCCGCGGCACGGCCGTGGCACCTCTAGGGGTGATGCGGTATCTGCCCGTGGCCACGCCGGAGTACCTGCGCACCTGGCTACCTGACGGGCCGACCGACGCCGCATTGGCCAAGGCACCCATGGTGCATTTCGACCGCAATGACCACCTGCAACGGTCAGCGCTGGCGGCATTGACCACCCGAACCCTCGATCCGCCCGCCATATATATCCCGTCCTCCACCGAGTACCACCGCGCCATCGAAGCCGGAATTGGTTGGGGTGCAGTGCCACTCGTGCAAATTTCGGAAGCACTCAAAGCCGGTCTGGTGGAGCGGTTCGTCGACCATCACCTCGACGTGCCGCTGTTCTGGCAGTATTGGAAACTCGGGTCGACGTTATTGAGCGCACTCACTGCGGAAATTTGCGCCGCTGCTACCCGAGAGCTGCTGGCGCCATAAGTAATGCCGCATCGATCTACTCGGCAAAGATCGCATGAAATTGTGCCGACGGGTGAAATCCGTCCTCCGCGAAGAGATTATGGCTCCGTGGCTGTGACCGAGCGAACCGTTGTATCCGAGGAAAATCGACTGCCACCTCCGACGCGATAACATCGAATTGGGCGGCTCGACGCCCAAGTGTCCGGGCCAGTGTAGCGACGGCGCGCACCTCACCGATACTCAACTCGCCGCCCGCTTGCCGGCGGCCGCATCGCGGTCCCTCACTGAAGCCCGTAGCGCGGCAAGCAGATCGGCTACCTCGGAATCGTCTTCGTCGGCGGTTTGCGCGGTGCTTTGCGGGAATGCCTGCGACCCGCCGGCTTTGGCCTCGATAAGTGTGGCGAGCTCATCCTGGTAAGTATCGGAGAATTCACCCGGATCGTAATCGGTGGCCATCGACTCGATCAGCGACGAGGCCATCACCAATTCCTGGTCGCGGATGGTTACCTCTTCGCCGAGAAAGCCAAAATCGGGAGTACGCACCTCATCCGGCCAGAGCAGGGTTTGTAACGTCATCACGCCCGGATCGATGACACGCAGCGCCGCCATCCTGGTGCGACTGCGCAGCGTAAAGGAGGCGATTGCGAGACGATCAGTCTCCCGTAATGCTTTGGCCAGCAGCACATACGCCTTCGGTGATTTCGACGCCGGCTCCAGGTAGTACGCCTTATCGAAATAGATCGGGTCAATCTGAGCCACGGGCACAAACTCGACAATGGAGATCTCCGGACTCTTCTGCACCGGCAGACTCGCCAAATCCTCCTTAGTGAGGATCACCGGCTGTCCGGAATCGGATTCATACGCATTGGCGATGTCTGCGTAATCCACTTCACTATCGGTGCCCTCCCGCACCCGGCGATAACGGATTCTGGTGCCGTCGGAAGCGTCGACCTGATAGGACTTGCGATCGTGACTTTCCGTGGCTGAGTACACCTTGACCGGCACATTGACCAGACCAAAGCTCAGATCGCCCTTCCAGATCGAGCGCATGTGGCCCATTGTGCCACTACAACCGCCCCACCACACTGCATCGGCTGCATCGCATTGCCACCACACAGGTGTCCCACACACAGGGCGAGACAACAGGGCAGCCGTGGGCACAATGGATTTATGGCGCGCGGGCACAGTCTGGAGATCGACGGGCACCGCATCGCGCTCACCAATCTGACGAAGGTGCTCTATCCACCGGTGTCCGGGCCCGACGGGCCAACCCCCGCGGTACGGAAATTCGAGGTGATCGACTACTACACCCGCGTCGCCGACATTATGCTGCCGCATCTGTATGGCCGGCTCATCACACGTAAACGCTGGCCCAACGGGATCGCCTCGGCGTCGTTCTTCGAGAAGGATCTGCCTGCGAGTACGCCGGACTGGGTACCGCGCTTTCGCGTCGAACACCGCGAGGGTCCCGTCACCTACGTCATGGCCGATAGCGCGGCCACGCTGGTATGGCTGGCCCAGCTGGCTGCGCTCGAACTCCACACGCCGCAATGGCGGGTACCCCCACTCACCGACGATGAGCCCGGCGCCGCTCGCCTGCACACCCAGCTCATCACCGACCACCGCACCAACCGGCTCGTCCTCGATCTGGACCCGGGGCCATCGGTATCGCTGAATCGATGCGCAGAGGTCGCCCTGCTTGTCAAGGAGATACTGTCCGCGGTGCACCTGCCCTCGTATCCGGTTACCAGTGGCAGCAAGGGAATTCACGTCTACGCGCGATTCGATAAACCAGTCGCTGCAGATTCCGCACGCACCGTGGCCCACGAAATCGCGCACTCACTGGCCGGACGCCACCCCCATTTGATCACCGCGTCGATGTCGGCATCCGAACGCGCGGGACGGGTGTTCATCGACTGGAGCCAGAACAGCGCGGCAAAAACAACGCTGGCGCCCTACTCATTGCGCGGCCGCACACAACCGTGGGTT
Source organism: Gordonia sp. (in: high G+C Gram-positive bacteria) (assembly GCA_047605305.1). Classification (GTDB taxonomy): domain Bacteria; phylum Actinomycetota; class Actinomycetes; order Mycobacteriales; family Mycobacteriaceae; genus Gordonia. The sequence goes on along the minus strand of JASGFW010000127.1, from coordinate 197 downwards.
GCCGCGCCACGGACGTGGGCGGAAATCGCCTCGGGAAAACTCACCCAGCTGCTGTACCCCGAAGTACTCGATCGGATTCGTGACGGTGACCTACTCGGCGATCTCGATGCGCCCTACGCCCCGGATAGCACGGCCACTCCCAGCGATCACGTCATCGATTTACGCGAGTACCGACGCAAACGCAACGAATCGATCAC
>JASGFW010000126.1:0-9782 GCA_047605305.1 Gordonia sp. (in: high G+C Gram-positive bacteria) | reverse complement strand
GATCGCAGCCGTGCCGATTGAAGCCGAAGCGCGAGCGCGACAGCGGTTCCCCGTGCAGATTCGGGAATCCTTCGGGTAGAAGGGTTTTCGACAAGCAGGCCACGGGTGAATCGCATCGGCGACCCGTGGCCTTTTTCGTGAATGACATCTGATTCGCCTTCGCCGGCGAGGGATTCCCATCACGTTCGAGGTCGGTGGTCTGCCACACCGACGATAACGACCTCGAAAACAGATGTGGAGCACTAATCATGACCCCCGAATATGGTGACCCCAAATGCGGTGTCACAGAATGCTTGGGCGCGGTGTTGATCGCCGAGCCATGTATGCCGGCGAGCCGCATGAGTCTGCCGTGCCGGACGGTCGACGCCGATTTGTGGTTCGCCGATGATCCGCGCGACCTCGAACGAGCCAAGGCGATGTGTGCCGACTGCCCGTTACGTGCCGCATGCCTGCAAGCTGCCCTCGATCGTGCCGAACCCTGGGGCGTGTGGGGCGGTGAGATTTTCGAGCGGGGTGTCGTCGTCGCGCGTAAACGTCCCCGCGGGCGTCCGCGGAAGGCCGCGGCCTGAGGGTGTCGATAGATCCGTCCTAGTCGGCGAGCCCGGGTACCCACTTTTCCATGATCGCCCGGTAGGGGGCCTCGGCGTCGAGCTGTGCGGAGATACCCACGCAGCCGGCGAGTACCCGGAACACCATCACGTAATGCTTGGGCACGTTGAGGTTTCGCGATGTCTTGTACACCTCGCCGCGCACATCGGTGGCTTTACCGGCGGCGCGCTGTAACCACTTGCGGGTGAAGTGAAATGACTCGCTGTAGAGCGGGTCGACGTACGGTTTGAGGTAGGCCTCGATATCTTCGGGGCTTACCCGCTCGGCCCGTGACCGCAGGATGAATCCGGCCCGGATCATCTGCTCGACGAGTTCGTCATAGCGTTTATCGCGGGCCAGCCGCAGGATCGGACCCGTCTCGGCGGGCAGGCCATCGGGGTAGTGGCCGACCGCGCCGAAGTCGAGGACGCCGAAACGGCCGTCGGTGGTGAGGAAAAAGTTGCCCGGGTGCGGGTCGCCGTGCAGCAGGCCAACCCGAAACGGCGAGCTGACTTCAAACGTCGCCATCTGGGCCGCAGCCCTATTGCGAGTCGCCGTGTCGCCGGAGGTGATGATTGTCGATAGCGGAGTGCCGTCGAGCCATTCGGAAACGATGACCTTCGGTGCGCTCGCGACGATCTTCGGGATGACGAAATCGGGATCGCCGGAGAAGGCATTGGCGAAGGCACGCTGGTTATCGGCCTCGCCGAGATAGTCCAGTTCGGCCTCGGTGCGGTCGATGAGTTCATCCATCATCGACTTCACATCGGTGCCGGGGGAGAGCTTCTGAAGGAGACCCGACATCCGCGACAGCGTTTTGAGGTCGGCTTTGAGGGCGTGGTCGGCGCCCGGATACTGCACTTTCACGGCGACTTCGCGGCCGTCGGCCCAGATGCCTTTGTGTACCTGGCCGATACTGGCGGACGCGGCAGGGGTGTCGGAGAATTCGCGGAATCGTGTGCGCCAGCTGGTGCCCAGTTGCTGGTCGAGAACCTTATGCACCTTGGGCGTCGGCAGTGGTGGCGCCTGTGCCTGCAATTTTGTCAGCGCATCGCGAAACGGTTCGCCGAATTCCTCGGGGATGGCCGCCTCCATGATGGACATGGCCTGGCCGACTTTCATCGCGCCGCCCTTGAGTTCCCCGAGCACCGCGAACAGTTGATCGGCGGCTTTCTCCAGGAACTCCTGGTTGACCTCCTCCTTATCCATGCCGACTATCCGTTTGCCCAGTCCGGCGGCGGCGCGGCCGGCCATGCCGATTGGCAGCGCCGCGAGGCGGGCGTTGCGCCGGTGCTGTCCCCGGGTGATGTCGGTCATAGCGTCCTTTCCCTGCGCCCAGGATAGATGACCTACCTGAGTGATCGGCTCCGCTTTTTAACGCGTGACCGAAAGGTCGCGGCATGGGCACAGCGGATGCCGCTCCCACTCCTTGGTGGTGATCCGAGTGGGATTGGCGTGTAGTTCGAGCGTGCGACCGATCAGTTGGGGAGGTGTGGAGTGGGTGGCGGTGCGGACGGCAGTGTTGCGGACGGCGGTGGCGAGATGTTCGACGTGTTCGTGGACGAGTGCCGCGGTCGCTCGCACGGCCGCGGCACTGCCATGCCCGCGGACGCGGACGAGTTGAGTGGCCAGCGTCGGCCATGACGGGTCGAGGTCGGTGCGATGCAGGTCTATGCAGTGCAGGCAGGTGGTCAGGCCGGGGAGTACCAGTGGTCCGAAGACGCCGATTCCGTCTCTCATCTGGACCTGGAGATGCGGGGTGGCCTCCCGGATGAGCGTGCCGACGACCATTGGATCGTGCACGAGATAGTCGGTGAGGATGACGAGGTCTGTGGGGCGGCCCGAGTGTCGGCGGCCCGAGCGCTGGGCGGTGCGGGTCACGATGAATCCGGCATCGCTCAGCGACGCCGAGATCAGCGTTGCCAGCACGCCGGATCCGTGTACCCGGACGCGTTCGAGGCATGCGTCACGATCGGAATTGTCGGTGTGGTCGAGATTACCGGGGCGGTTGGTCGCGTGGGGGGTGCGGGCGCGCCCGGCGGCAACCAGGCCGGCGAGTATTTGGTCGAGTTCGGCGGCGCTGAGACCGCAGGCGGCCAGTTCGGTCCGGATCTCGCCACGCAATCGGGGTTCAGTGAGGGTGGCCAGCAAAGAGGCGACGCGGCCGGCGGGTACCAGCGAATCCAATTCCACGATGATGCCGCGTTCCGGGTCGCAGCCGATATGAATACGGTTCCCGGGGCGGATGAGCACCACGGTGCCGGGAAGCAGTATTGGCAGCATCCCGCGGGTGGTCATGGCACCACTGTGCCAGCCGGACGCGGCGAAAACCCGGTGTCGCCCGGAGTTATCCACAGACGGAGTTGTCCACAGATAACGGGGGGCGACGGTGCCCGTTACGTCGGGGTATCACCGCCGGTATCGGTTGAACCGGTCTCGGTTGTCCCAGAATCAGATGTCCCAGAATCAGGTGTCCCAGAATCGGGTGTGGCGGTCTCGTCTGTCGGGGTGCTGTCGGTGCGCTGAGCGGCCCGCTCGCGCGCCAGGGTCTGTTCGAGTTCGGCGATCGGGTCGTCGAAGGTGCTCACGTCACCCCCGATCACGCGGTCGATGAAGGCGGAGGGTGCGTCGAGGTCTTCGCTGTCGGGGATGAGGTCGGGGTGGGCCCAGACACCGTCGCGGGTCGCGACGTCGGAGGCGGCCAGTAGTGAACTCCACAGCGCAGAGGCCTCGCGGACTTTGCGCGGGCGCAGTTCCAAACCGACCAGCGTGGCGAAGGTCTGTTCGGCAGGACCACCGGATGCGCGGCGTCGGCGCATCGTCTCGGTGAGTGCCGCGGTACTCGGAATTCGATCGGAAAGCGCTTGGGAGACAACCTGTTCCACCCATCCTTCGATGAGGGCAAGGAGTGTTTCGAGGCGGTTGAGCGCGGCCTTTTGCGCGGGTGTGGTGGTCGGCTCGAAGGATGCCGACGAACTCATCAGTTCCTCGAGCTTCGACGGATCGGAAAACAGCTGCGCCGGATCGATACCGCTGGTCAGATCGGTGATGCCGGAGAAATCGATCGTGATGCCGCGTGCGTACTCCTCTACCGTCGCCAACAATCGCTGGCGCAGCCATGGCACGTGGCTGTACAGCCGCATGTGGGCGGCCTCGCGGGCCGCGAGGAAGACGATGATCTCCTGGGCGGGTTGTTCGAGGCCGTCAGCAAAGGTGGCGATGGCCTCGGGCAGGAGAACCGCCTCGCCTTCGGGGGCGAGTGGTAATCCGATGTCGGTGGAGGTCAGGACTTCCTTGGCGAGCTGCCCGAGCCCCTGACCGAGTTGGGTACCGAAGGCCATCCCGCTCATCTGGGTGAGCATGCCCATCATCGGGCCGGCGAACTGGGCGGCCTCGGCGGGCAGATTCTGCTCCCAGGTGCGGGAGAGCTGTTGTGCCACCGGGTTGCACAGCCCCTTCCAGGTGGGCATGGTTTGCTCCAGCCACTGCACCGGGGTCCACGCGACGGATATGCGTACCCCGGCGGGCAGCGCGGTGGCCTCGTCGAGCCACACCTCGGCGAGACGTACCGCGTCGGCGACGGCGGAGGTCTCTTTATCGAGTACCGGCGTGAAATTGCCGATCTGCTGGCGTGCGAGGTTGGCTGCAAGCTCATAGTTGACCGGCCCCGCCGACCCGCCGCCACCGAATCCGAAGGCGCTGCCGGTGCCCATGCCGCTGAACATGCTGCCGAGCTGAGTGAACATCTGGCCGATGGCGGCCGGATCGAAACCCTCACCGCCGAGGGCAAAACCGAACGGGTTTTGCGCGCCGCCAGGGCCGGAGTTCTCGCTGCCCTTGCCGCTGTGGTTCTTGTCGCGATCATTCTCGTCGTCGGCGGATGACGAAAATCCGAAGGGCAAATCAGTCATATGTCCACGGTACCGCCCGTTGGGGCACGCAATGCGCGTTCGGCGTTCGCCTTGAGCGTATCGGGCTCAATGATCGGGGTGGGCCTATGTGAGAACGATGGAAGTGCCTCCGAAGGGGGCCGGGTCAGCGTGTCGGCACGTGCATTATCGTGGGCGGGATGATCGGGACCGTCCGGACGGTGAAGCCTCACTACCGTCGCATCGCGACCATCGCTGTCACCGCATTGTTGTTGTTGGTGCTCATCGTGGTCGGCAACAGTGTTCAGGTTCCTTACGTCGCACTCGGTCCGGGGCCGACGATCAACACCCTCGGCTCGCTCGACGGCAAACCGGTCGTCGCGATCGAGGGCGCCACCACCGACGCCACCACCGGACATCTCAACCTCACCACAGTCTCGGTCAACGATCGTCTCTCGCTATTCGATTCGCTGTGGTTCTGGCTTTCGCGCCGCTACACCGTCGAACCGCGCGAATTGGTCTTCCCGCCGGACCAGACCAGCGAGCAGGTGCAACAACAAAACCAGCAGGAGATGTCCGGATCGGAGAGTACGGCGACCGCTGCCGCGCTGCGATATCTCAAGCGGCCCACCAAACTCGTGGTCGAGTCCGTCTCCGCGTCGGGGCCGTCGGCGAAGGTACTGCGCCCCGGCGACCAGGTGGTGCGGGTCGCGGGCGTCACGGTCACCACCACCGAGCAGATGCAGAGTGCGGTCCGCACACGCAAGCCCGGCCAGCCTATTGCGATCGATATCGTGCGCGGCGGGGCCGCTCAGACGGTCACCGTGGTGGCCGCGGCGCGGCCCGACGATAAGAGCGTTGCCTACGTGGGAGTCACGCCGGAGGTACGTAACGCCGATCCCGCACTGCGGATCAGTTACAACGTCGGCGATATCGGCGGGCCGTCGGCGGGGCTCATGTTGTCGTTGGCCGTCGTGGACCGACTCAGCCCGGGTGAGCTGACCCGCGGCAAATTCATCGCGGGCACCGGCACCATCTCCGACGACGGCGAGGTCGGCCCCATCGGCGGCATCACCCACAAGATGCGTGCCGCGCGTGATGCCGGGGCCACGGTGTTTCTCGTACCGGCAGCCAATTGCAGCGAGGCGCTCTCTGACACCCCCGATGGCCTGCAACTGGCAAAGGTCACCACGATCAATTCCGCGATCTCCGTGCTCGATGCGGTGAGCGAGGGCAAGACCGCGCCACACTGCTGAGGCGTGCGCACCGCTCGGTCAGCCCACGTTCGGCAGCTCATATTTCGGCTGCTCACAGTGAATCGAAGGTGCGAGCCAAACCCTCCTGCAATGCGGTGGCCAGTTCTGGATGGGTCAGCAATTCTTTCGGCGCGTCCGGATCGTCGTCGGGACCGGGACGCAGATACATCAGGCTTAATCGCGTGCCATCGCGCAGCACCCCGACGGCCAGCCGCGCGGTGCGTGCGTCAGGATGTGTGCGCGCGGCCGTGACGGCCGCCGACGCGGCTACATCCGGATCGGTGAGCGGCCCGGATGCCGCGTCGAGGGAGGATCGCGCATCGGGCGGTAATACGACGATGTCGAGAACGACAGCTGCGCCCTCGACCACCGGTGGCCAGGCGGCGGTTGCCAAGAACTCCTCAAGCGCGGCGTGGGGCTCCTCACCGGAGGCGACCGGCAGCGGCTCTTGCGCGATGACGCTCAACGCGGAGCGATCGGCCGGATCGACGAGTTGGGGATGTTCGGCGGCGAGGACGGCCGTCGGTACGAGAGCGAAAATCTCCGGCGGCTGATCCCATCCGCGGGCATCGACGTGGTCGAGCGCGTCACGCAGGGCGCTGCCGAGGGCGTCAGCGCGCGATAGGGGGTTCGGGCGTTCCGGCGAGGGCGTTGAGTCGGTCATCACCCCCCATCTTGCCTGCCCGGTGGCATTGGATCCTCGTCACCCACCGGGCACGTCGGTGACTGCCAGTACAGTAGTGGCCACATGTCACGTCACCAGAGGGGCGTGAGCCGACCGGGCTGTGTCCGGACTGAGCGTGTTGGAGTGTGGGTAGGTGGGCGTACGCGGGCCGGCGGGAATACCGTCACTGTCGCGCAGAAGCAAGGCCGTCATCGGGACCGGACTGAGCATCCTGGTCCTGCTGTTAATCGGGCCACGGATCGTGAGCGTGGTCACCGACTGGCTGTGGTTCTCGGATTTGGGCTACACCGAGGTGTTCTCGACCATCGTGTGGACACGCATCCTGCTGTTCGTGATCGTCGGGCTGGTCGTCGGGCTGATCATCCTCGGTTCCGTAGCGCTGGCATACCGCGCTCGCCCCGTCTTCGTGCCGGCCAATGGCCCGAACGATCCGCTGGCCCGCTACCGGGCCTCGATCATGGGCCATCTGCGGTGGTACGCGCTGGTGCCGCCGTTCTTCGTCGGCCTCATCTTTGCCCTGGTAGCCCAAGGTTCGTGGGCGACAGTACAGACTTTCATACACCGCACCGACTTCAATGTGCATGATCCGCAATTCGGTCTCGACGTCGGCTTTTATGCCTTTGATCTACCCTTCTACCGGTTCGTGATCAATCTGGCGTTCGTGGTGTTGGTGATAGCGTTTTTCGCTAATCTCGTCACCCACTACCTATTCGGCGGTATCCGGCTTAATGGCGGCGGTGGCGCTAACACCATCACCAATTCCGCCCGCATCCAGCTCGCGGTACTCGCCGGGTCTTTCCTGTTGCTCAAGGCGACCTCGTACTGGTTCGACCGCTATTCGTTGTTGTCGAGCCAACGTAAACAGGAGATCTTCACCGGCGCCACCTACACCGACATCAACGCGGTGTTACCCGCGAAGCTGATCCTGATGGTCGTCGCGATCATCTGCGCCGTCGCGTTTTTCGCCGGAGCAATACTGCGTGATCTGCGCGTCCCAACCTTGGCCACCGTGCTGATGTTGTTCACCGCGTTGGTGATGGGGGTTGGCTGGCCGTTGGGTATGGAGCAGTTCTCCGTGAAACCCAATGCCGCGCAGAAGGAACTGGAATACATCCAGCGCAATATGGATGCGACGACTCGTGCCTACGGCATTGTCGACGGTGTCAACGTGGTCTACGAACGTAATTGGACTCAGCGGTCGGCGAATTCGGTCGCGGTGAACAACGATGCGGCGACTCTCTCGAATATCCGCATCCTCGATCCGAATGTGATCGAGCCGGCGTTCACCCAGCGCCAGAAGCTCAAGAACTTCTACGGCTTCCCCACGCAACTCGCGGTGGACCGTTATACGGTCGACGGTCAGCAACGTGATTTCATCGTGGCCGCCCGTGAGATCGACCCGGGTAACTTTGACGCGAATCAGCAGAACTGGATCAATAAACACACCGTGTTCACCCACGGCAATGGTTTCATCGCGGCCCAGGCGAATACCGTCGATGAAGCGTCGTCGGATGCGGAGAGCGATCGGGGCGGGCTGCCGGTATTCGCGGTGAGTGATCTGGAGAATTATCAGACGGCCGCGTACAAGGCCAGTGCGCCGATCAAGGTGACTCAGCCGCGTATCTACTTCGGAGAGCTGATCGCCAAGGTTAATCCCGACTATGCGATCGTCGGTTCGGTCGGCGGTGACAGAGAGTACGACCTCGACGGAAAGAACTACACCTACCAGGCCGATTCCGGTGTATCGCTAGGTAACTGGTTCAACCGGCTGCTCTACTCGGTCAAATACACCGAGCGCAACATCCTGCTGTCCAACGCCATCAATGCGAACTCGCGGATTATCTACAATCGCGATCCCCGCGATCGGGTCAAGAAGGTGGCGCCGTGGCTGACTGTGGACTCCAAAACGTATCCGGCGGTGATGGCCGACGGTTCGATCAAGTGGATCGTCGACGGTTACACCACGCTGGCGAACTATCCCTACGCGCAGCGAACCTCATTGCAGGATGCCACGTCTGACGCCCAAGACCTCAACCGCGGCCAGACCGGGCGCAGCCAGGTCAACAAGCAGGTGTCGTATGTGCGTAACTCGGTGAAGGCGACCGTCGATGCCTACACCGGCAAGGTGACGCTCTACCAGGTCGATTCCACCGATCCGGTGCTCAGAACCTGGATGAAGGTATTCCCGGGCACGGTCAAGTCCCGCGCCACGTTCGACAAGCAGGCCGACCTCAAGGCGCACGTGCGCTATCCGGAGGATCTGTTCAAGATTCAGCGCGCGCTACTTTCCCGTTATCACGTGAGTGATCCGGGAACGTTCTTCCGCAGCAACGACTTCTGGTCCATCCCCAGCGATCCGACGAAGGTCGACGCGACGCAACAGGGATTGAGTCAGCCGCCGTATTACTTCACCGCGGCCGCGCCGGGCTCGACGTCGTCACAGTTCCAGTTGACGACGGTGATGAACGGCTTCAACAGCCGCTTCCTCGCCGCCTATATGACGGCGTCCTCCGATCCGGCGGACTACGGAAAGATCACTGTCAAAACGTTGCCGACGACTAAACAGACAGTCGGGCCGCAGCAGGCACAAGAGAATATGAAGAGTTCCGGGCCGGTGGCTTCGGATACCAAGCAGGTGGTCGACACCACCAAGGTGACCTACGGAAATCTGCTGACCCTGCCGGTCGGGCAGAACGGTGTGCTCTACGTCGAACCGATGTATACCCAGTCCAAAACCGATGATTCGGCCATTCCGAAGCTGTATCGGGTGTTGACGTACTACAACGCGGCCAGCGATCAGGCGCGCGTGGGATACGCGGCGACGGTGGCCGATTCGCTGAGCCAGGTGGGCATCAACCCCGCCGCGGTGACCGAGCCGGAGAGTGGTCCGCCAGCCACGGGTGGCACTGGGAAATCGGTGATTACTCCGCCAGTCCAGAGCCAAGGGGACACCCAGGCCAAGACGCAACGTGACGCGGTGGTCGCCGAACTCGGTACCGCCCTCGACGCACTCAAGCAGGCACAGACCAAAGGCGATTTCGGGGCGTACGGTGACGCGCTTGATCGCCTGAACAAAGCGGTAGAGCAATACGAATCGCTGCCCGGGTCGAACTGAGTTTTTTCGTCGCGCACGATGGAAACGAGGACAACCGTGACATCAGGTAACTGCGGCGCGATGCGCTTGAAGCGGGAAGGTCAGCACGTCCATGCCACCTCTTAGTCGGCTTGCCCGTGTCCAGATTGCGCTCATTCTTCTCATCGGGTTAGTGGTCACCTCTTATGCCGGAATCCGCTATGTGCACGCCAATCGTGTTGTCGGTCTTGGCGTTTATACGGTGACGGCGCGGATGCCGGATTCTGGGGGGATTTTTGTTAATGCTGAGG
>JASGFW010000125.1:0-9886 GCA_047605305.1 Gordonia sp. (in: high G+C Gram-positive bacteria) | reverse complement strand
GTTCCCCAGAGGGAGAGCGCAATGTGCGAAAGCAGGCCTCCGTGCCCGCCATTCACTGAGTCGACGGCACGGCAGAAGGTGCAGGCCGCCGAGGATGCATGGAATACCCGTGATCCGCAGCGCGTGGCGCTCGCCTACACCCTGGACTCCCGATGGCGTAATCGTGACCGGTTCATCGTCGGTCGGCCGGCGATCGTCGACTTCCTTACCGAGAAGTGGGTGCGCGAACGTGAATATGCGCTGCGCAAGAGTTTGTGGAGTTTCGGGGACGACCGCATCGCTGTGCGATTTCAGTATGAATGGCGTGACTCCGAGGGTGAGTGGTGGCGCAGCTACGGCAACGAGTTGTGGCACTTCGATGCGCACGGGTTGATGTCACGACGGGAGGCGAGCATCAACGATGTTGCGATCGACGAGGCCGATCGTCGCATTTTCGGTGCCCGTCAGCCGGTCGAGGCCGGAACCGACATCGCACTGTGGTGACCGGGTAGCCGTGAACTCAGCCGCACTGTTGATGCGGCCTATCGCCCGGGATCGCGGTCGGGGAGGGGACGTTGCGGGATGACCGGCCGACCCTTTGGAGTGCGCACGCCGCGTTTGGCCGATACGTACACCTCTGCGGTGAGTTGGGCGATGCGCCGCCATGAGAAGTCGTCGGCGAGGCGTTGCCGGGCGGCTCGTGCCCGCTCCTGAGCCTGATCCGGGTCTGTGAGGGTGGTGCGCACCGCCGCGGCCAGCCCCGCGATGTCGCCGGGGGCGAAGGTGAGTCCGGTCAGCGATTCCGACACGGCCTCACCCAACCCGCCGGCGGTCGAGACGACCAGGGGGGCTCCGGTGGCCGCTGCCTCAAGCGCGACGATTCCGAACGGCTCATACCGCGACGGCAGCACGAGGGCCGAGCACCGGTGCATCAGCGTGACCAACTGCTCGTGGTCGACGGCGCCGAGAAAGGTCACCGCCTTGGTGACGCGGTGTCGGCGGGCGGTGTCGATGAGCCACTGGACTTGGGTGCCGGTGCCGGCCACGGTCAGAGTTGTTCCCGGGTGGGTACGGCGGATGCGAGGGAGCGCGGCGAGGAGATCCTGCACTCCCTTCTCGTATTCCAAACGTCCCGCGAACAGCAATTCCGGAGCCGCCGAGCGCGCCGGGCGGTCGGCGAATGGCCATGCCTGCGTGTCGATTCCGTTGGGAATGACGGTGATGTCAGCGAGCCGGTGACCCGTGCGTGCCGAGCCTGCCCGATGATCGTCATCGGGTCCGAATAGTCGGGTCACCTCGTCGCACATCGATGCCGAACACGTGATGATGGAGTCGGATTCAGCAGCAAGCCACCATTCGACCGAATGCACCTGTCGGTTGACGCGTCCACTGATCCAGCCGCTGTGGCGGCCCGCCTCGGTGGCATGGAAGGTGGATACCAGTGGCACGTCGAACAATTCCGCCAGCGCGATGGCCGGATGTGCGACCAGCCAGTCGTGGGCGTGCACGACCTCCGGTATCCATCGCGAATCTTCTTCCGCGGCAAGGATTCGCAAGCCCGTGCGGACGAATGAATGCCCCATGGCCAAGGTCCAGGCCATCATGTCCTGCCCGAACTCGAACTCCGGTGGATCCTCGGCCACCGCGAGCACTCGCACCCCGTCGGTACGCACATCGGAGGTGGGATGACTGAGCGCATCGGTGCCCGCCGGGCGTCGGGTGAGCACCACGACGTCGTGACCGGCGCGGGCGAGTTCGACGGCCAGGTGGCCGACATGACGGCCGAGTCCCCCGACAACCACCGGCGGGTACTCCCACGAGACCAATAGCACCCTCATGCGCCCAGCTCCGATCGGAGTCGGCGGGCGTCGAGGTCGGCGAAAAGCCCGTCTGCCCGACGCCAGTTGGCGGCGAGATCGTGTGCGGCATAGGTTCTTCCGCGCAACGCGGCGTCGGCGATCTCGCGGGTGGCATGGGCATGGGTGTGTGCGCGCCGGACGGCGTAGTCGGCGGCGGTGCCCTTGGACACCATGAACGGCCAGTCCGAGGAGACCGTGAGCAGGGCCTCGCGCACGATCTGGTCAGCGACGAGGTTGCGGCCGCGGTGGTTATCGGTGAGTTTGTCCACCGCGTCCAGCGCGGTCGCGGTTACCTCGCTATTGAGCGTCACCAGATGTTCGACCTGCGGGCCGTTCCAGACCCGCCAGTCTTTACCCGATCCCCATGAGCATGATTTCAGCGCGACCGGCTCCCCGACGTACCCTCCGGCCTGTGCGTTCGCCAGCGTGCCGACCCGCACTCCGACCTGTGGCAGGCGCCGCAGTACCTTCTCCAGCCACTGTGGACCCTCATGCCACCAGTGGCCGAACAGTTCGGTGTCAAAGGCGGCCACGACCAGCGCGGGACGGCCGATCCGCGCCGACTCGTCGATCAGCCTGGTGCGCACCTGGCCGATGAAATCCTCGACGTGCCGGTCGACCGCTGCACCCGCACGCTGTGGGTCATATGGCTTCTTATCTTGGGCCGCAACGGTTTTACCGGTCACCCGGGAGAGTTTGAGGCCGGTGGCGTGATCGTAGGTGTGAAAGTCTCGATAGGCGGCGTGGCCCGGATACCCCGACTTCGGGGACCACACGCGGTAGCTGACGCGTAGATCGCGGCCAAAGGCGACGACATCGCTCTCGCGGACAGGTCGGCCCAGAGAGGTATCGCCGCGCAGGGCGGGGCTATCGACCATGAACCGGGTGATTCCCGCCGCTGCGTACTCGGCCTCCATCGCGGGGGCGAAGGCGCATTCGGGTGCCCATATACCGGCGGGCCGTGCGCCCCACCTGGTGTGGGCATCCGCGAGGCCCTCCGTCAGCGAGAAGCGCCGTAGTCGCGGATGCAGCAGGGGTGCGAACGGATGGGCCAGTGGGCCGCCGAGCAATTCGATGACACCGGAATCGATCAGACCCCGGATGGGCGTACTGCCGCCGTGCCGCCAGTGCTGTTCGAAGTCCACTCGTGCGGCACTCGCGGCCCGGAACTCGTCGGATGCGAGTTCTCGGCGCGTCGGATCGGATGCCGAAGCGGCGGCATCGATGGCGCGGAGCTGCCAGTCCGCGAGCCAGGAATGCATTGATCTCAGACACTGCGGGTCATCGAGCTGAGCGGCAAGTACCGGGGTGATACCCAACGACACCTGGTCGGTGAATCCGTCGCGGGCGAGGCGGCGCAGCACCGCGAAAACCGGAAGGTACGAGCTGGCCCACGACTGGTAAAGCCATTCCTCGCCGACCGGCCAGCGGCCGTGGTTGGCCAGCCACGGCAGGTGCGAATGAAGCACAAGTGTGAACTGGCCTGGAACGGATTCCGGCGGGGTGTTGTTCGGGGCGAATGTCATGCGGGGAGTCCGGGCCGTATCGCCGTCGCGAAGAGGTCGAGCGAACGGTCGATGTGGGCGTAACCGGTACTGGGTGAATCGGTAGTGCGCGCAGATTCAAGGATCACGAAGTCCGTCACCGACACCCCGGCCACATCGGCGACGAGTTCGGCGGGCCATTCCTGGCCGGCGAGCGCGCGTTCGATCTGGGCGTCGATCAGCGATCCTCCCCATTTCTCGTCGAGTTCCCGTAGCCGGGGTCCGTGGAAAACCCCGGCCATCCGCTGGGGAACCAAGCCGCCGGCAATGATCAGCTCGGTGAGTTCGGCGGCATTGAGTTCGCGGGTGTGGAAGGGGTTGAGGGGGGTGTCTCGTCCCGGTGAGAAGGTGATCCGATTAGGAGTGGAGATGAATAAGGTGCCGCCGGGCCGCAGCACTCGCACACATTCCTCGATGAACCTGACCTGGTCCCAGAGATGCTCGATCACCTGGAAGTTCACGACGATATCCACCGATGCGTCGGCGAGTGGCAGCGAGATCAGATTGCCCTGGTGAATCTCCAGATTCGGGTACCGCTTGCGGGTGTGTTCGACGGCGCTGGTGTCGTAGTCGACGCAGACGACCTCGGCGCCCGCGTCGGCGAGCATGGCCGCGCCGTAGCCCTCGCCCGACCCCGCTTCGAGCACCCGGCGGGAGCGGCATGCCTCGGTGATCGCGGTGTAGGCGATCTCGTGGCGCCGAAACCAGTAATTCTCGGCGGGGATGCCGGGAACCGTGCGCTCACCGGTCAGGGCGAGCTGCGTGTCGGCGTCGAGATCCTCGACGCCGCGCGCCGGTGTCGCGACTGGGCCGGTGGCTCCCTGTGTGTCGGTCATCTCCACGAGCCTAATACCCGCGATCGGGAGCGTATGTGTGTCCCCGTGACCGGTGCACAGTTGTGTCGTCGGCTTAATGTCGGCGGAACACCGGTGGTGGCCCGGGCCGCGCATACTGTGAGGTAGGCGATCTTCTGCGGCACAATAGGAGACGCTAAAGTGAGGAAAGCGATAATCCTTACTCGCCGGTAAGTTGACGAACTCGACGCAGGAGGTCGACGAAGACCCATGACAAACATTGTCGTTCTGATCAAGCAGGTCCCGGACACCTGGTCTGAGCGTAAGCTCTCCGACTCGGATTTCACCCTCGATCGTGAGGCCGCCGACGCTGTGCTCGACGAGATCAATGAACGCGCCGTCGAAGAGGCGCTGCGGATCAAGGAGGCCAACGGCGGCGAGGTCACCGTCCTGACCGCTGGTCCGGAGCGTGCTACTGAGGCCATCCGTAAGGCGCTGTCGATGGGGGCCGACAAGGCCATCCATATCAAAGACGACGCCCTGCACGGCTCCGACGCGGTGCAGACCGCCTACGTCCTGGCCCGGGCACTGGGCACCGTCGAAGGTGTCGAGCTGGTCATCGCCGGCAACGAGGCCACCGACGGCCGGGTCGGTGCGATACCGGCCATGATTGCCGAATACCTGGAGCTTCCCCATCTGACTCATCTGCGCAAGCTGACCCTGGACGGCGAGACTCTCACCGGTGAGCGCGAGACCGACGACGGCATCTACCACATCACCGCGGAACTGCCCGCGATCGTCAGTGTGAACGAGAAAATCAACGAACCTCGTTTCCCCTCCTTCAAAGGCATCATGGCCGCCAAGAAGAAGGAAGTTCAGGTTGTTGGCCTGGCTGAGATCGAGGTGGAACCCGACGAGGTCGGCCTGGCCAACGCAGGCTCCGAGGTCGTCGCATCCACCCCGAAGCCCCCGAAGACTGCGGGCGAGCGCGTCGCCGACGAGGGTGATGGTGGCGTGAAACTCGCCGAGTACCTGGTCGCCCAGAAGATCATCTAGGTAACCGCCAGAGCCATCCCGCCCCACCCGCGGCGTCGCGCCACGTGATCGCGAACACCGCAGGGCCACACACCACATGCAGGAGTAAACGAAATGGCAGAAGTTCTCGTTCTGGTCGAGCAGGACGCCGAGGGCGCCCTCAAGAAGGTGACCAGTGAACTCATCACCGCCGCACGCGTGCTGGGTTCGCCGTCGGCGGTCGTCGTCGGTGCACCGGGCAAGGCCGATGGCGTGATCGACGGACTCACGCAAGCCGGCGCGGACAAGATTTACGTCGCCGAATCCGACGATGCCGTGACCTATTTGATCAGCCCCAAGGTCGATGTTCTCTCGGCGATCGCCGAGCAGGCAGCGCCCGCGGGCATCCTTGTTGCCGCCACCGCCGACGGCAAGGAGATCGCTGGTCGCCTCGCGGTACGCCTCGGTTCGGGTGTGCTCGCCGACGTCATCGACGTCAAAGAGAGCGGCATCGGCGTGCACTCGATCTTCGGTGGTGCGTTCACCGTTGAAGCGCAGGCCAAGGGTGAGGTCCCGGTGTTCTCGGTGCGGCCCGGCGGCGTCGAGGCGGCCCCGGCGGCCGGCGCTGGCGAGCGCGTCGACGTTGAGGTTCCCGAACAGGCCGAGAACGCGGTGAAGATCATCAAGGTCGAGCCGAATGTCGGCGGCGACCGCCCGGAACTCACCGAGGCGTCGATCGTCGTCTCCGGTGGTCGTGGTGTGGGCAGCGCGGAGAAGTTTGCCGTGGTCGAGGCGCTGGCAGATTCGCTGGGCGCAGCGGTCGGCGCCTCGCGTGCCGCGGTCGACTCCGGTTACTACCCGGGCCAGTTCCAGGTCGGTCAGACCGGCAAGACCGTATCGCCGCAGCTTTACGTGGCGCTAGGCATCTCCGGCGCCATTCAGCACCGCGCCGGTATGCAGACGTCGAAGACCATCGTCGCGGTGAACAAAGACGAAGAGGCGCCGATCTTCGAGGTTTCGGATTTCGGTGTGGTCGGTGACCTGTTCAATGTCGCTCCGCAGCTGACCGAAGAGGTCAACAAGCGTAAGTAGCGCGCGTGACGCTGTAGGAAGTCACACGCTCGAGGAGGTCATTCGTCGACCCCCGGCCCATCCGGTCGGGGGTCGACGGCGTTTCTGGCGGGTTTGCTGCTGCCGCGGGTGCGCCGTTGTCGTGAGTTCATGTGGTCCGCACCGACACGACACGCACCCGTTTCCGTGGGGTCGTCGGATATGGCTTGTATCTGGGGCATGACCGATGTTCTTGAGCGGCGGGTAAGCGGTGTGGTCGATGCCGTGCCGGGTGCCGACATTCCACTAGTCGTCGACACGGCGGATGTGCGGGAGCGGGCACGGCACTCCTGGTATCCGACGAGTCCATGTGGATCCGGATGTCACACGCACGATTGCGCATCGTCGTCGAGTGGTACCGCGCTGCTGGTCGGTGTCCGGATCGTCCGGCTCGCCGTGGTGCTCGTCGGCGTTGTGCTGGGTGGTGTGCTCGTGATGGCGCTGCCGCGAATTGTCCGCCGCCGCTATCTGCGGGCATCGGCGCGCGCGGTACTGCAAGCGGTGGGGGTGCGGGTCAGTATCGACGACCGGCGGCCCTTCGCGGCGTCCACCCGCGGGCTGGTGGTGTCCAATCACACGTCGTACCTGGATATTTTTGCCATCGCGGTGATCACTCCTGCGCACTTCGTGGCCAAGTCTGAGGTGATGGAGATACCGGTGGTTGCTCCGATCGCGCGGCGGCTCGGCATCGTTCCCGTCGACCGGGCGTCCCTGATGAGATTGCCCGACACCATCGACCAGGTGGTTCAGCGACTCGAAGCGGACTCGGCGGTGGCGGTATTTCCCGAGGGCACCACCTGGTGCGGCCGTGCGCGGGGTGGGTTTCGGCCCGCCTTCTTCCAGGCGGCGATCGACGCCGGCGTCCCGGTCATTCCCATGCAGGTGGAGTTCACGGTGAATGGAAAACCGACTACGGCGCCAGGCTTCTTCGGTGATGACTCGCCGGCCGACACTCTGCGCCGGGTCTTGCGGATCCGACGACTTGTGGTGCGGGTCAGGATCCACGAGTCACAGTTACCCGGCCCCGATCGCCGCGCCCTTGCGCGCCGGTGTGAGACGCTCATCGGCGGGCCGCGCACGCATCCTGATGTGGTGGGGCTAACGACGCATGGGCTGGGCTAGTGATGCATGGGCGGGGGCCTGAGCGGGTGAATGTGCCCGCTTATCGCTGCGTAGTTCGTCACGGGAATTGGTCACGGGTGCCGACGCGTTTATCCTTGCATTCGTATGTCTGTGTCATCTCGCGAATCGATCTACCTCGACAACGCCGCGACTACGGCCCTGCTGCCGGAGGCGGTCGAGGCGATGATCGCTGCCCAACTGCACCCGGGTAATGCCTCCTCGTTGCACGGGTCGGGGCGCAGATCACGCAGGTTGCTCGAAGAAGCGCGCGAATCCGTTGCCACCTCACTGGGGGCGCGGCCATCGGAGGTGATCTTCACCAGCGGTGGTACCGAAGCCGACAATCTGGCGATCAAGGGCCTGTACTGGGCGCGACGACAGGCCGACGACCAGCGCCGCCGGATCATCGTGTCGTCGATTGAACATCATGCGGTGCTTGATCCGGTGCAGTGGCTTGTCGAGCGGGGCGGTGCGGAAGTGGTCTTGCTGCCCGTCGATGCGGACGGTGTGGTGTCGCTGACCGAGTTGCGTGCCGAACTGCGCGAGCATGCCGAACAGACGGCGCTGATCTCGGTGATGTGGGCCAATAACGAAGTCGGCACCATCGAACCGATCGCCGACATCGCCGCGATCGGTGCCGAGTTCGGGGTGCCCGTCCACTCGGATGCAATCCAGGCCGCCGGACACATCCCGGTCGATTTCGCCGAGAGCGGTTTGTCGGCACTGAGTATCGCCGCGCATAAATTCGGTGGCCCCATCGGGGTGGGTGCGTTGCTGCTGCGCCGGGACGTGAGCTGCGTGCCGCTGCTGCACGGTGGCGGTCACGAGCGTGATGTCCGGTCGGGTACACAGAACGTTCCCGCCGCCGCCGGTATGGCCGCCGCGCTACGGACGGCGGTGGCCGCGATGCCGACGACGACACCGCGCATCGCGGAATTACGTGAGCGGCTGTTCGACGTGTTACTCAGTGTCGAAGGCTCCTCGGCCAACGGTCCGCGTGATGCGCGCCGGCTGCCGGGCAACGTCCATGTCACCTTCGACGGATGTGAAGGCGATTCGCTCCTGATGCTGCTCGATGCCAATGGGGTGGAGTGTTCGACCGGTTCGGCCTGCACCGCGGGAGTGGCCCAGGCCAGTCACGTGTTGCTGGCGATGGGGATGAGCGTGGCAACCGCCCGCGGATCGTTGCGCTTCTCGCTCGCGCACACCACGACCGACGCAGATGTCGATGCGGTCGCCGACATCATCGGTGAGGTGGTCCAACGAGCCAGAGCGGCCGGCCTTGTTTCGGCGTCGATGGGTAGGAATCACTGATGCGCATACTTGCCGCGATGAGCGGAGGAGTCGATTCGGCGGTGGCTGCGGCGCGCGCCGTGGATGCCGGACATGACGTCGTGGGCGTCCATCTGGCGCTATCGACGGCGCCGGGCGCACTGCGTACCGGTTCACGCGGGTGCTGCTCGCGTGAGGATGCCGACGATGCCCGACGTGCCGCCGACATCCTTGGCATCCCGTTCTACGTGTGGGATTTCGCCGAGCGGTTCAAGGACGACGTGATCGACGAATTTGTCGATGCGTACGCGGCGGGTGAAACTCCCAACCCGTGCCTGACCTGCAACGAGAAGATCAAATTTGCCGCATTGGCCGATAAGGCCATCGCGCTGGGCTTTGACGCGCTGGCGACCGGGCATTACGCGCGCCTGGCCGATGGTGAACTGCGTCGTGCGGCCGATCCGGATAAGGATCAGTCCTATGTGCTGGCCGTGTTGACCCGCGATCAGCTTGCCCGTGCCATGTTTCCGGTCGGCGACACGCCCAAGCCGGAGATTCGTGCCGAGGCCGCCGAGCGCGGGCTGACCGTTGCCGATAAACCCGATTCGCACGACATCTGCTTCATCCCCAGCGGTGATACCCGAGCATTTCTCGGTGCGCGGATCGGTGTACGGCCGGGCGCGGTGATCGATGCCGACAGCGGTTCACAGCTCGCCGAACACGAGGGTGTGCACGGCTTCACTATCGGGCAGCGCAAGGGACTGGGCATCGAGGCTCCGGCTGCCGACGGCCAGCCGCGTTATGTGACCAACATCGACCCAGCGACGGGCACCGTCACTGTCGGGGCCGCCCGCCATCTGCAGGTGTGGTCGATCGCCACCACCAAGGCGGTATGGACGGCGGGAGTGACCCCCGCCGGCCCCGTCGAGTGTGTCGTCCAGGTGCGTGCGCACGGCGGACTGGCTTCCGCGGTCGCGACTCCGGTCGTCGTGGATGGACGGCCGGGGATCGATATCGTCCTGCGTGAACCACTGACCGGGGTTGCCCGCGGACAGGCCGCAGTGCTGTATCTGCCCGATGCCGAACGTGGTGACCTCGTACTCGGTTCGGGACGCATCACCGGAACCGGTTCTGCTATCCCGGAGATGGTGGCCGCCGGGATCTCAACAGCGATATGACTACAGCGATATGA
>JASGFW010000124.1:0-9893 GCA_047605305.1 Gordonia sp. (in: high G+C Gram-positive bacteria) | reverse complement strand
CGATGGCCCGTCAGTTGACCACGAAGGCCCAGGTCAACGGGTATCGCTTTCTGCTCCGTCGGCTTGAGCACGCCCTGGTGCGCCGCGACGTGCGAATGCTGCACGATCCGATGCGCGCACAGTTGCGGGCATTGCTGATCGGCACGGTGCTGGCCGTGCTGGTCCTCGCCGGCTGCGGGGTATGGGGTCTGGTGTCGCCGCAGGGCTCGGTGGGTAAGGCAAGCATCGTGGCAACCCGGTCCGGGGGCATGTATGTACTCATCAATGGCACGGCGCATCCAGTGCTCAATCTGTCGTCGGCGCGCCTGATTTTAGGTAGTTCGACGCAGCCGGCCACCGTCAGCGACCGTAAACTGGCCGGTTATCCGCGTGGACCGCTGCTAGGTATCGCGGGTGCACCATTTGCGTTGCCCGGCTCGGCGCATCCGGATACCTCGGTGTGGACGGTGTGCGACGGGCCGTTGAGACAGGCCACGCTCGCCGGCGATGCCGCGTCGATGCCGCTGGCTTTATCGGTGATTGCCGCCGCGCCCGTCATGAGCGAGAAGATCACGGTTGCCGGTCCCGACGCGGGGATCGTGGTCACCGATGGGACGGACACGTTCCTGATCTATCGCTCTGTGCGGGGGCGGATCTCGGTACCGGTTCGCGCTCGGGTGGATACCGGGAGCGTGCCGGTCATGCGGGCACTCGGTCTGGAGGGGGTGGCTGCGCGGCCGGTAACTACCGGTTTGCTGAATGCATTCCCCGAAGTGGAGCCGCTGGTAGTGCCGGCTATCGCCGGTGCCGGGGCGGCAGGGCCGCTTAGCGATCCGGGTGTGCGCGTGGGTTCGGTCATCAAATCGACCGGGATCGATGACGCGCCACACTATTTCGTGGTGCTCCATGATGGCGTTCAGCCGGTTACTCAGGCGACTGCGGAGATCGTGCGGCTGGCCGACCGCGCGGGAGCGGCCTCAATCGCGACGGTGGCCCCCGGTGTGATCGCAGCGGTGCCAATGCTCCACCGACTGCCCGTCGACGACTTCCCGGTTCACACTCCGCGTCTGATCGATACGGATGTGGCGCCGACCGTATGCCGGGTGTGGCGGCGCGACAACGGTTCCCCGCAGGCCCACACCGAACTGCTTGTCGGCCGCGCACTGCCGTTGCCGGCCGGTGCCAGCGCGGTTGCGGTGGCGACGGCGGACAGTGGCGGCCCTGGTGTTGACTTTGTCTACCTCACGCCCGGGACGGGTGAATACATTCAGGTCACCGGTGACGAACCAGACAGCTTGCGGACCGAATCGCGGTTCTACGTCAGCGATATCGGTGTGCGCTTCGGTGTGCCGGATGCCCGCACGGGCCAACTTCTTGGATTGGGGGGTAACCCTGCGCGTGCTCCGTGGTCGGTCATCTCGTTGCTCGTGGCCGGGGCTACTTTGTCCCGCCAGAATGCGCTTGTTGCCCACGATGGGATCGCACCGGATGTGGCGGGCCGCGTGATCGTTCCGCCCGGGAACTGATCGGGGCGAGCACCTGGGAGGTCAGTGGCTGCGCACGCCCGCGACCAGGGAGGTGACCATACGTTGCCACTGGGTGATGATCGTTTCGCTGTCGAGACCGACTACCTCGGTCATCTGTTGCAGCGCCGACGCGCCGAGCGGGGAGAGCAGGGCAACCACGGTGACATCGAGCGGATCGGTGAATCCGAGCTGACGTAAGAGGATCTGTATGTGCTGGCTGGCCGCATGCATCGCCGGATGATTCCAGAAGGCTCCGTTGTCGGCGCCCGCCTCAATAAGGACATCGAGCTGGGCGAGGTTGAGCTTGAGCCGTTCGCGCCCGTAGGCGAGAAGACGGTCGAGCGGATCGGCACCCGGGCCCAGCGGCACCGGTCCGGAAAGATACGCCTGCTGTAACTCGGACTCCGTGTGATCGAGCAGGGCGAACATTAGGCCGGTCCGGCTGCCGAAGCGCCGGAACACGGTGCCCTTGCCGACGCCGGCTTCGCGTGCCACCGCATCCATGGTGACTGCGGCCGCCCCATGATTGTCGATGAGTGTTTTGGCGGCCGAGAGCAGCAGTCGTCGGTTGCGTGCAGCGTCGGCGCGTTCAGTGTCGGCGCGGCCGGCGAGGCGGATCGGGACAGGTTCGTCCCCGATGTGCTTACGCATGCGATGAGCCTAACCGGTGGCGGCAGGTGACACTCGCGGCGTGTGCGACACGCCGCGACACGCGCTGATTCGCGATTCTGCCCCCGTCACGACCTGCGACTTTCATGAATGTGATTCACAACCTCTAGTGGTGGTGTCAAATGTCAGCCACTAGGTGTAGTGTTTTCACTACCAGTTCGGCCGGCGAAGAGGCACCCACGATCACCCGTCACCGCGAGCCAACCCGACGACTTTTTAGGAGCGATCCCGATGACCATCACCGTCTACACCAAGCCCGCTTGTGTCCAGTGCAACGCGACCTATAAGGCACTCGATAAGCAGGGCATCGCCTATGACGTCGTCGACATCTCGCAGGACGCCGAGGCGCGTGATTACGTGATGGCGCTCGGATATTTGCAGGCGCCGGTGGTGGTGGCCGGTGACGATCACTGGTCGGGTTTCCGTCTCGATCGCATCAAGGCTCTTGCCGCTTCCGCGGCCTGAGGTCGGCGGTAACGATCCGAAGGGGAAGCCGGATCGAATGTCTGCCACCTCTGCGCCGAGCGCACCACTGATCGTCTACTTCTCGTCGGTGTCGCAGAACACGCGTCGTTTCGTCGATAAGCTCGGACTGCGCGCCGTGCGTATTCCGCTCACCGGTGGTCCGGTGGGCGGGCTCACTGTTGACGAGCCTTACGTACTTGTCTGCCCGACCTACGGTGGCGGCAAGACATCGTCGGGGGGTGTTGGTGGGTCCGTACCCAAGCAGGTCATCAAGTTTCTGAATGATCCGCACAATCGTGCATTGATTCGTGGCGTGATTGCCGCCGGTAACACGAACTTCGGTGCGGAGTTCTGTCGCGCCGGTGACATCATCTCGGGTAAGTGCCGGGTGCCCTATCTCTACCGATTCGAGTTGATGGGTACCGCTGAGGATGTCGAACGGGTCCGCCGGGGCCTGGTCGATTTCGCGGATAGCAGGGCTTTCACGGTTGCTGCGGCGGCCGGTGTGTCTGCCTGAACTGTCAGATCCGTCTACTACTGTTTGTGTCGAGTGCCGCACGAGCCGGCACCGAATTCCGACTTTTTCAGACCCCGACTTTTTCAGATTCCGGCCAGTGCCCCAACCGGAACATCAACCCGGAAAGCCCAACCCCCCCGTACAGGAGCTATTCGTGTCGCCAACCGCCGCCGTCTCCGAAGACGTGACCACCGACACCACAACCTCGGCCAGTAAGTCGGGCGTGCATACCGATCCGTCGGGTCACAACCCGGGTGAACTGGACTATCACGCGCTTAACGCGATGCTGAATCTGTACGACAACGATGGTCGTATCCAGTTCGAGAAAGATCGGGAAGCGGCGCGGCAGTACTTCTTGCAGCATGTGAACCAGAACACGGTGTTCTTCCATGACCTCGACGAGAAGCTCGACTACCTCGTGGAGGAGAACTACTACGAACCCGAGGTCCTTGAGCGCTATGACCGTGAGTTCGTCAAGCTGCTTTTCGGGCACGCCTACGGCAAGAAGTTCCGGTTCCCGACCTTCCTTGGTGCCTTCAAGTACTACACCAGCTACACGCTCAAGACCTTCGACGGTAAGCGCTACCTCGAACGATTTGAGGATCGGGTGTGTATGGTCGCGCTCACGCTGGCCGACGGTGACACCGCGCTCGCGCGTAACCTCGTCGACGAGATCATGGAGGGCCGCTTCCAGCCGGCCACGCCGACGTTCTTGAACTCGGGTAAGAAGCAGCGCGGTGAGCCGGTCTCATGCTTCCTTCTTCGCATCGAAGACAATATGGAATCCATTGGTCGATCGATCAATTCGGCGTTGCAGTTATCCAAGCGGGGTGGCGGCGTCGCGTTGCTGCTGAGCAATATCCGTGAGCATGGCGCACCGATCAAGAAGATCGAGAACCAGTCGTCGGGTGTTATCCCGATCATGAAGCTGCTTGAGGATTCGTTCTCCTATGCCAACCAGTTGGGTGCGCGCCAGGGGGCGGGTGCGGTGTATCTGCACGCCCACCATCCGGATATCTACCGTTTCCTCGATACCAAGCGGGAGAATGCGGACGAGAAGATCCGGATCAAGACGCTGAGTCTCGGTGTCGTGATTCCCGACATCACCTTCACCCTGGCGAAGAACAACGACGACATGTATCTGTTCAGCCCATATGACGTGGAGCGTGTCTACGGGGTGCCCTTCGCCGACATCAACGTGACCGAGAAGTATCACGAGATGGTGGGGGACAAGAGGATTCGCAAGCATAAGATCAACGCGCGCGAATTTTTCCAGACGCTGGCGGAACTGCAGTTCGAGTCGGGCTACCCGTACATCATGTTCGAGGATACGGTCAATCGGGCCAATCCGATCGCGGGCAAGGTGACCCACTCGAACCTCTGCTCGGAGATCCTGCAGGTGTCGACGCCGTCGACGTTCAATGATGATCTTTCCTACTCGCATGTGGGCAAAGACATCTCATGCAACCTGGGATCGTTGAACATCGCCAAGACGATGGATTCGCCTGATATCGGGCAGACCATCGAGACTGCGATCCGTGGCCTCACCGCGGTCAGTGATCAGACCGCGATCACGTCGGTACCCTCAATCGAGAAGGGTAACAACGACTCTCACGCCATCGGCCTCGGCCAGATGAATCTGCACGGATATCTCGCCCGGGAACGCATCTTCTACGGCAGCGACGAGGGCATCGACTTCACGAATATCTACTTCTACACGGTGCTCTACCACGCGTTGCGGGCGTCGAATGCGATCGCGCGTGAACGCGGCAGGTCGTTCACCGGATTCGAGCTCTCGAAGTACGCGAGTGGGGAATTCTTCGATAAATACATCGATTCGGAGTGGTTACCGAAAACAGAGCGGGTGCGGGAATTGTTCTCCACCTCGGGGATTGACATCCCGACGCAGGATGACTGGCGCGAACTCAAGGCTGCGGTGCAACGAGACGGCATCTACAACCAGAATCTGCAGGCGGTGCCGCCAACCGGTTCGATCTCCTACATCAACCATTCGACGAGTTCGATCCACCCGGTGGCTGCGAAGATCGAGATCCGTAAGGAAGGCAAGATCGGTCGCGTCTACTATCCGGCACCGTATATGACCAATGAGAATCTCGAGTATTACCAGGATGCCTACGAGATCGGCTACGAAAAGATCATCGACACCTACGCCGCAGCCACCCAGCATGTGGATCAGGGCCTGAGTTTGACGCTGTTCTTCAAAGACACCGCCACCACGCGCGACGTCAACCGCGCGCAGATTTACGCGTGGCGCAAGGGAATTAAGACGCTCTATTACATCCGCCTGCGGCAGATCGCGCTTGAGGGCACCGAGGTGGAGGGCTGCGTGTCCTGCATGCTCTAGGGCTCTGATGTGCACAACGCTGGCCAGGGGATATTTCCCCTGGCCAGCGTTGTAGTTTGACGTCGGCGAGCCGTGGTCGGCGCAGGCCTCAGGGCTCGCTCACGGTTCAGGCGAGGCCAGTAGTGCCAGCGTCGTCGCCAAGAAGCCCCGAATCCCGGTGGTGAGCGCGCCGATAGGGTCGGGAGCGAAGCGCGGGCTATGGCCGTTGGGGGCTGGATCGTCACCGGCGACGGTGGCCGCAAGGCCCCCGCCGTAGAACCAGAAGGCCGACGGCACACCGAGTCCGGTACCGATGTCGCCGAAATCCTCCGAGCCAGTCACCAACTCGGCGTCGATGACCCGTTCGACGCCGAATTCGGCTTCGAGAGCGACACGCACCTTCGCGGTGAGGTCGGGATCGTTCGAGGTGGGTGAGAAGCCACCCACCCGCACGACCTCCGGTGGCGTTGTGAGCCCCGCTGCGGAGGCCTCGGCGGCGACGATCCGCTTGATCGCGGCACTGATCTGATCCTGCACAGCCGGATCGAAGGTGCGCACATTGACCTGAAACACAACTTCGGCCGGGATGATGTTGCCAGCGGATCCGCCGTGGATACTGCTGACCGTGACCACGG
Source organism: Gordonia sp. (in: high G+C Gram-positive bacteria) (assembly GCA_047605305.1). GTDB lineage: Bacteria > Actinomycetota > Actinomycetes > Mycobacteriales > Mycobacteriaceae > Gordonia. The sequence continues at coordinate 3,758 of JASGFW010000124.1, read as the reverse complement.
CGGGCGACAGTGGCGGCACCTCCCGCGCCACGATGGTCTGCAACCGCAGGATGATGGCCGCCGCCACCACGATGAGGTCGATCGTCTTGTGCGGGGAGGCCGCATGCCCGCCCGGACCGCGCACCGTCACCCGCCAGGTGTCCGCCGCGGCGTGGAGGGCACCGGCACGGATTCGGATCGTGCCGATCTCTGCGTTGCCGGTGTGCTGACCGATGATGGCCGTTGGAGTGGGATGCGCGCCGAAGATTCCGCTCTCGACCAGTCGTTGTGCGCCCGATCCCACCTCCTCGGCCGGCTGAAATATCGGTACGATCGTCCCCGACCATGAATCACGATGTGTGACAAGTAGATCCACCGCAGCTAAGAGGGTGGCGATATGCACATCGTGGCCGCAGGCGTGCATCGCCGGTGCGGGTGCGCCGACGGTGCTGGCGTAGTCGAGTCCGGTCTCCTCCGCGAGCGGCAGGGCATCGATATCGGCGCGTAACCCGATCACGGGGCCGTCGCCGTTGACGAAGGAAGCGACGACCCCGGTGACCTGATCGGATGTGGAGGTGTGCAGGCCCAGCCGGCGCAGATGCTCGGCGATGAGTGCCGTGGTCTGGTGCTCGGCAAACGCCGTCTCAGGATGTGCGTGGATATGTTTGTACACGGGCAGCCATTGCTCGACTGCTGCATCGATACCGGCTGAGATCGACGTGGCGGTGACGCTCATTGAAGTCCTTTCTATTCGAGGAGTAGGGGAGCCGATCAGTCGCCGTAGGAGAGGTTATAGAGGAACGGAACGCCGGTACCGTTCACCGCGAAACCCTTGAGTGACTTGGTGTATGCGAACGATCGAAAGATGCTGTACAGCGGCAGGGAATAGGCCTGATCGATCACCCGGTGCTGAATCTCGTGATAGATCGCCTCACGTGCGGGGCCATCGGGTGTGGCTGCGCCGCGGTTGAGTAGTGATTCGAGGGTGGGGTCATTCGGGCGCGCAAAGGTGTAGCCGTTCGGCGGAATGAAGCGTTGCGAGTACACGGTCCGGGCGATATCGGGTTCGGCGCGGAAGTAGGAGTGCACCTGGATGTCGTAGTCGCCGGCATTGATTCGCTTATTCCACGTGCCGGAGTCGAGTGTCTGGAAGTTGAGCTGGAAGCCGATCGGCCGCACCGCCTGCTGGATCGACTGGATCAGCGTCTCCTGCTCGGGCCGGATGCTGGGGAAGGTCAGCAGGTTCAGAGCGAGCGGTTTGCCGTCTTTGACCCGGATACCGTCGGCATTGCGCTGGGTCCAGCCAGCGGCGTCGAGGAGTTGATTGGCCCGAGCCGGATCATAGCCGTACGTCCCCTTGACGGTGGGGTCGAAGTACCGCGTCGTGGGATCGAAGGGGCCGGTGGTGAGCCCGGGGTACTGATGGAAGGTCGCGGCCGGAACAAGTTTGGCGACATCAACGGAACTCTGGAATGCCTTGCGGACGTTGATATCCGACAGTATCGGCGACTGCGCATTGAGGGCGAGGGCGACGGGGATGCCGGAGAAGTTCTGGTTGTAGACGGTGATGGCAGGGTTGGTCTTCAGTGAGGCCAGCTGCGCGGTGGGCAGATCCTGGATCAGGTCGAACTGCTTGGAGGTCAACCCGTTCACGCGGACGGTGTCTTCCTTGTTGACCGTATAGGTGACGGTGCCGATCTTCGCCTCCCCGGTGTGGGTGGCCCCATCGAACGGCCAGTTATATCCCTTGCGTTTGGTGAGTCGATACTGTTGTCCCGCAGTGAAATCGGAAAGCACATATGCGCCGGAGCCCACGATGGACGTGCACGTGTCCGCGCCGTGTTGGCGTAGCGCAGTGGGCGACTGGATACCGAGGTAGGCCAGGCTCAGTCCCTGCAGCAGTGAGGTGGTTGCCTGCTTCAGTGTTACCTCAATGGTGAGCGGATCGACGACGCGGGAGCTCTCGTAGGTGCCGATCAGCGATGCCGCGTATGCGGATCCGGTGGCGGGTGCCACTATCCGGTCGAGGTTGTACTTGACTGCCGCGGCATCGAGCGGGGTGTTATCGCTGAATGTGACGCCCGAGCGCAGGTGGAATGTGTACACCTTGCCGTCTGGTGAAATGGTCCACGACTTCGCCAGCCATGGGGCAAATGTGCCGTCCTTGCGCTGGTACACCAGTGAATCGAGGATATTGCCGGTGAGCACCGAATTGCCGGTAGATTTGGCGACGTCAAGGCATCCGGGATCGGAGGCCAGGGCGTACTTCAGTGAATCGGAGTGATGCTCGGAGCTACTTCCTCCGCAGGCGGCCAGCGTCGTGATGGCGGAGGCCGCGAGGCCAACCGCCGCGGCTCGGTACCAACGTGTGATCATGTCACCTCTCTTGTTGTGGCCGAAGCCATTTCGGTGGCCTATCGGCCGATTGCGGCGGAACTCAGTTTGGGGATCGAGTCGAGTAGGCGCCGGGTGTAGGGATGTTCTGGCTGTTGGTAGACGCGTTCGACGTCGCCGGTTTCGACGATGTGCCCTTTCTCCATGACGATGACGCGGTCGGAGACCTGGTAGATCACGCCCAGATCGTGGGAGACGAATAGCGTTGCGGTGCCGAGGGAGTGGCGCAGGTCGGCAAGTAGATCGAGGACCTGCGCCTGCACTGATACGTCGAGTGCGGATACCGGTTCGTCGCAGACGAGGATCTCCGGTTGCGCCGCGAGTGCGCGGGCGATCGCGACTCGTTGTCGCTCGCCGCCGGATAACCGTGCGGGACGCCTATCCCGATAGGCGGTGGATAGTCCGACGGCGTTGAGCAATTCATCCACGCGGGCGTCGCGTTGTGCCGGTGGCACACCTGCGGCCTTGGTGCCGTCGATGATCAGTCGGCGCACGGTGTATCGGGGATCGAATGAGCTGAGCGGGTCCTGGGCCACGAGTTGCAGTGTCGACCGGCGAGCGCGGCGCTGACGCTCGGGTAGCGGGTTCCAGGGCTGCCCGTCGAGTTCCACCGATCCGGAATCGAGTTCGGCCAGACCGAGTATCGCACGAATGAGTGTCGTCTTCCCGGAACCCGATTCCCCCACGATCCCGATCGTTTCCCCGGGATGCAGTTGCACATGAGCCTCGTGGACCGCGGTGCGGCGGGCGCCACCGCGCACCGGGAATGTCTTCGAAATCGCGCGCGCCTCAAGCAGGACACGCCGCTCGTCGATCGTCCGCGGAGGCAGCGGGAGCCGCCCGCTCCCGATCTCGGTTCCCGACAGTCGGAAACCCCGCGCGGCTGCGGTCGGAACCGCGGCGAGCAGCTTTTTGGTGTAGTCGTCACGCGGATGCAGGAGCACCTGCGACGGCGGTCCCTGTTCGACGATGCGCCCGGCCCGCATGACCGAGACCTCATCGGCGATCTCAGCGACCAGCGACAGATCGTGACTGATCAGCAGTAACGCGGTGCCGGTTGCGAGTCGGGCGCGTAGCAGCGCAAGAATCTGCGCGGCCACAGTGGCGTCGAGTGCGGTCGTGGGCTCATCGGCGATGACGAGGCGCGGGTTGCAGGCGATCGCCGTCGCGATCAGCGCCCGCTGGCGTAGACCACCCGACAACTCATGTGGGTACTGCCGTGAGCGTATTTCCGGATCGGGAATCCCGACCTCGGCGAGGAGACGGTGCACCTCATTGGGGATGTCCTCGCGGCGCACCTTTTTATGGGCGGTAAGCGCCTCTGTGATCTCCTTACCCACCGTACGCAGCGGGTCGAGGGATACCAGCGCATCCTGTAGAACCAG
>JASGFW010000123.1:0-10062 GCA_047605305.1 Gordonia sp. (in: high G+C Gram-positive bacteria) | reverse complement strand
AGCGTGTCGAATGAGGATATCGAGGGTGGTTTCGCCCGAATATACAAGGCGTTGAATGTATTCGAGGATAACGGTCAGGTGCGGCGCGGCTACTTCGTCGACGGGCTCGGTGGTGCCCAGTTCGCCAGCGCCGCAACCGTCGACGAGCTGCGCCGCCATGCGGCGACCGGCCGGGATCGCAGTATCGGTGCTCGCGATGTAGCGCTCGTCCTGGCCGCCACCGATCCGGCCAACCCGTATGGCGCGGCGCTGGCGTGGCCACAGCCTGCGCCCGAGGCAGGCGGGCATCGGCCCGGCCGTAAACCGGGCGCACTCGTCGTACTCGTCGACGGCACAATGGCGGGCTTCATCGAGCGTGGTGGAAAAACCGTCCTCACCTTTACTGATGATCCCGCCGTCATATCCGCGATGGCCTGCGCGCTCGCCAATTCGGTGCGATCCGGGCGGGTTATCCGCTTGCTGATCGACCAGATCGACGGTGTGAACGCGTTGCGGTCACCGTGGCAGCAGATATTTGTCGAGGCGGGTTTCGCTACCGTCCCGCGCGGGCTTCGGCTACGGTTCGTCGATCATGTCTGAGAGTGATCATGCCTGAGGGTGATACCGTCTTTCAGGCCGCCGACCGCCTACGCCGCGCATTATCCGGCCATGTTCTGGAGCACAGCGATTTTCGCATTCCAACGCTGGCGACAACCGACCTGACCGGGGCCACGGTGACCGCGGTGCGTTCGCGCGGTAAGCATCTGCTGATCGACGTGACCCGTGGCGATCCCTTGGCCGGTGGAGGTGATCTCAGCATTCACACCCACCTCAAGATGGAAGGGGTATGGCATGTGCATCGGGTCGGCAGTCGATGGCGTCGGCCGGCACATACGGCCCGGTTAGTACTGCGCGCCAACGGATATGAGGCCGTAGGATTCAATCTCGGCACTCTCGAAATCTTGAGTGGCGCTGCCGCCGATCTCGACTATCTCGGCCCTGACCTCCTCGCCGACGACTTCGATGCGGCCCGGGCGGTAGCAAATCTGTCGGCGCATCCGTCCACGCCGATCGGGCTCGCATTATTGGATCAGCAGCTACTGGCGGGCATCGGCAATGTGTACCGTTGTGAGGCATGCTTTCTCACCGGAATACTGCCCTACCGACCGATCAGTCAGGTGCGCAATCTTCCGGCGCTCGTCGACCTGTGCCGACGACTGTTATGGGAGAACCGCAACCGGCCGATCCGCACGATTACCGGCCATGACCGGCCCGGTCAGCGCACCTGGGTCTATGGCCGCGGCGGCAACCTGTGCCGCCGCTGCGCCACCATTATCCGCCGAGAACAGTTCGGACATCCCGATCACCCTGAGGAGCGCGTGATCTACTTCTGCCCCTCCTGCCAGAGATAGCCGAGGCATGCAACCCCCCATCCGCCGCACCGCATACTCACGGCACGAAGTCGGCGAGGATCGCCACCACGCCCGCAGTGGCGCCGATCGCGCTGGCCGCCTCGTAGACAGCCTCGCGGAATCGTTGTCGCGCATCGGTATTCGGGTCAGTAACCCACACCAGACACGCCACGGCGCGGGCGGCACGGAAATGGGCGCGCTGCGTATCGATGTCACCGGCGCGGTGCGCAACGGCGCCGTCGACGTCGCGGGCGATAAGGACGGCCTCGATTGCGCTGCGCGTGCCGGCCGTCACGGTCCGTCGGGTTCGCCACTGCTCCAAAGCTTCTCGGACGGCCGGCGATCCACCGATACCGGTGAGATCAACGACAGTGGCCATCAGCAGGCCAAGGCATTCGTCGATGGAGCCATCCGGTACCCGCTCGGCGAGAGCGGCAACGCCACCGGGGAGCCGGTCGATGCGGCGTATGCCAGGATCACTCATGTGCGGCCGGTCGCGCCCGTGTCGTTGAGATCGGCCTGCTCGCCCACATCAGCCACGTCGATCACCCGATCATGCGCCGGAATCGGCTGAGACACCCAATCACCGATCACCGGCGGACCGACCAGCGGCAATCCGCCCACTATGTCTTCGCCGTTTTCCCGGGTACTGAGATAGCTTGCGGATCTGTGCTTTTCGTCTCTGCTACCTGCTGTCGGGGCACCCGGACCGCCGGGCGGCCCGACAGGTGAAAGAGTGCTACGCGGCGCGGACGGTGTTGCCGCCACCCCGGCCGATGGCGCTGTGGCCGATGTCGCCGTGGCACTGCCCGGTACAAATGGACCGACTGGTCCCGCGGGCGGCAGCACTCCGAGATCGGCGACCGCAGACAAATCCGGTCCCCCCGCACCGTCACCCGCACCAGCGTCAGCACCGGGCGAGGTTGGTAATTTCTCGGACGGTCCGTACCCGCGTCGGCGCCGCGCTGCGGCACCGAGATGTCCGTCGCCGACGGCCATGAGCGAATCGCCCTGCCTGTCGTGGGGGAGGCCGCCGGGGTGACCGGCTGACGGCTGGTCATCCGCCTGATGCGCGTCACCGCGTGGCGTCGCGCGCGCAGACTCCTGAGCCGGTGTCGACGAATCGTCACCGGATTCAGTACTCGCCGATTCACGCCCGGACACCGATTCGACCGCCGATGAACCAGAACCGCTGGAATCGACGGTGCCGCCCAGCCTCGAGTACGTAGCGGCGCCAGACCCGCTCCCGCCGGCAGCGACACTGCCACCAGCAACAGAGCCCACTGCGATATTCGAGTGTCCTGCCAGTTCACGCGGATAGGGCACAGTGCGCGCCAGCTCCATCATTGGTGTGCTGTAGGCATTACTCATGATCGATTTCACGTGAGCCCGGACTTCGGCGGCGTCCTCGGGATACTTCGAGAGATGGGTACCCAACGCGTGCAGGTCGGGTTCGTGGGTATGGGCGGAGCCCAGCACAGTGGCCGCGGATGCCAGGGCGTCGGCGGCAATACCGCCGTCGTGTGTGGATGTCTCGATGTCGGCGGCAAGTGTGCGGCCTGCGGCGAGACTGCCGTCGGCGGCCATCCCGTACAGGCTGTCACCGGTACCGAATACGTGGCGCAGTTTCGCGGCGACGGCCAGCGCAGATTTCACCGCGCTCATCACCGCCTCGGCGTCACCACTGGCCGAACTGGTCTGCATCTCACCGATCTTCGCCAGCACCTCCGAGATACTCATCGAACCCCAGTCGGTGCATTCCGACGAATGACCCGCGCCGGACGCGGCAGGACCCGACGGTGACGTCATCGGCCCTCCCCTGGTCTGCGGCGGCAGTCTCCCGAGACTACCCTGCAATCCGGTGCCCGAGCGGCGGGTTATCGCCGTCTGTGGAATACCGACTATCCCGGGGCATTCAGGCCAGTTCGTTCAGTCCAGATCGTCGTGCCGGACCAACTGGCGCGCGGCCTCGGTGATCGATCCCGACAGCGACGGATACACCGAGAGTGTCTGCGCCAGATCGCTGACGGTCAGCTTGTTCTGCACGGCCAGCGCGATGGGCAGGATGAGTTCGGAGGCGGTCGGTGCGACCACCACGCCACCGATCACGACGCCGGTCGCCGGACGGCAGAAGATCTTCACGAATCCGCGACGCAGGCCACTCATCTTTGCTCGCGGGTTGGTCGATAACGGCAACATCACCGTTCTGGCCGGATACTCGCCGGCGTCGATGGCATTCTGCGAGACGCCGACAGTGGCGATTTCCGGGCGGGTGAAGATCGCCGACGCAACGGTTTTCAGCTTGATCGGGATAACGCCTTCGCCGAGCGCGTGATACATCGCGATGCGGCCCTGCATCGCGGCGACCGACGCGAGTGGAAACAATCCGGTGCAGTCACCTGCGGCGTACACCCCGGGGACCGAGGTGCGCGACACCCGGTCGACGGTGATGTAGCCACCACGGTCGGTCTCGACGCCGACCAGATCAAGGCCGAGATTGGTGGTGTTGGGTACCGATCCCACCGTCATGAGTACGTGTGATCCGGTGACGGTTCGTCCGTCGGCGAGGTATGCGGTCACGACGTCACCGGTGCGTTCCACTTTGTCGGCGCGGGCGTGTTTGATCAGTTCCACCCCGCGTTCGGCGAGTGCGTCTTCCAGGACGAGCGCGGCATCCTCGTCTTCGCCGGGAAGCACCCGGTCGCGGCTGGAGACCAGCGTCACCTTCACCCCGAGTTCGGTGTAGGCGTGCACGAATTCGGCGCCGGTCACCCCGGAACCGATGACGATCAGGTGTTCGGGAAGTTCGGCGAGATCATAGAGCTGACGCCAGGTGAGGATGCGTTCCCCGTCGGGTACCGCGTCGGGCAATATCCGTGGCGACGCACCGGTCGCCAGGAGTACGACATCCCAGTCGAATCGTTGGGTCGAGCCGTCGGCGAGCGTGGCGATCACCGTGCGGGCGGCGCCCGTGGGTGTCTCCTCCAGTGCCGCTGTACCCGCGACCAGCGTGACTCCCTCACTGACCAGTCGTGACCGGATATCGGCGGACTGCGCGAATGCCAGATCACGTACCCGCTGGTGAATCTGGGGCAGGGTGACTATCGCATCATCGGTCTTGAGGTTGATCCCCAGATCGACCGCGCGGCGCACCTCGGTGCGAATTCCGGTCGAGGCGATGAAGGTCTTCGACGGCACACAATCCCAGAGCACACACGCTCCGCCGATGCCATCGGAATCGATCAGCGTGACGTCTGCTCCGTAGGCCGCGGCAACCAGTGCCGCCTCATATCCCGCGGGCCCGCCGCCAATGATCACGATCCTGGTCACTGGGCACACTCTCCTGTTCACCGATGTTGGGACTCTTCACACGGGACCGCCGCCCTACGTGCTGAGCAGGCGTGCGTCGTCTCCAACGTAGTCCTGTCCCGGGCCGGTGTCAGGACCGGTCCGCGCCATGAGGATCACCGAAAATACTCTGGACCGGCCCTAACGCCGCTGACATGGCGATCAGACTCGTCTGCGACTAGGTTTCTTATCGGAAGCCTGGTCACCAACCGCACTGGGTTGTCACTGGCGATTTCGGCGAGTCGAGGCCCTCTTGCAGGGAGAAAGCACAGGTCAGAGGGCTAAATGCCTATCTACGCAGCGTACGGGTCAAATATGGATCCCGATCAGATGGCCGAGCGGGCACCACACTCCCCGATGGCGGGGACGGGCTGGCTGAACGGATGGCGACTAACCTTCGGTGGCGCCGACATCGGTTGGGAAGGTTCACTGGCCACAGTGACCGAAGACCGCGACGATCCCGGCGCCAGGGTCTTCGTCGTGCTCTACGACGTCACCGACGAAGACGAGAAGAACCTCGACCAGTGGGAGGGCACCGAACTCGGTATCCACCGCAAGATCCGCGCCCGGATCGACACCGCCGACGGCGCGGTCCTCGCCTGGCTCTACGTACTCGACGCCTACGAGGGCGGCCTGCCGTCGGCACGGTATCTGGGCGTCATGGCCGATGCAGCCGAAATCGCTGGCGCCCCTGCGGAATATGTGCAAGATATCCGACTACGCGAGGCTCGCAATGTCGGTCCCGGCCCGGGACCCATCGAACCCTGACCCGCGCGCCATCACCGGAAGCGAGCCGTCACTGGGAGAAAGTAGAGCCCAGTACCACTCCGGCGAGCGTGCGTACCCCGATATCGAGGGCGCGTTCGTCGAGATCGAAGTTGGGCTGATGCAGATCCACCTGCGGGCTGCGCCCATCCCACACGCCGAGCCGCGCCATCGCACCCGGAATCTGTTCGAGGTACCACGAGAAATCCTCACCGCCGGGTGATTGCGGTGTGTCGGCGATGGCGTGGGGGCCGATCGCGGCCACCGACTGCGTGAACATCGCAATGGCCGTCTCTTCGTTGATCACCGGCGGTACCCCGCGGAAGTAGGTCAGATCGTAGGAGACGCCGAGCGGGGCGAGTAATTCGCCGATCACGCTGCGCACCAAGGGTTCAAGACCTACCCAGATGCCATGTTCACCGGTGCGTACCGTGCCACGCAGCCGGCCCTCCTGTGGTATTGCGTTGGGGGCGTTGCCCGCATGCGCAGCACCCCACGCCATCACCGTGCCCGAACGCGGGTCGATACGACGCGAGAGCACACCTGGCAGGCCGGTGATCACCGCGCCCATCGCATACACCACATCACCGGTCAGATGCGGCCGGGCCGTATGCCCGCCGGGCGAATGCACAACCAGGTCAATATGATCGGCGGCCGAGGTGAGTGCACCCGTGCGCAGGCCGACGGTGCCGACGGGTAACCGCGGATCGCAGTGCAGGGCAAAGATCCGGCTCACACCGTCGGTGGCTCCGGCGGCCACCGCGTCGAGCGCACCACCGGGCATCACTTCCTCTGCGGGCTGAAAAATCAGCCGCACGCCCACCGGCAACGCATCGAGCGACGCCAACAAGGCTGCGACGCCCAGCAGTATGGCGGTGTGGGCGTCATGGCCGCATGCATGTGACACGCCCTCAACGGTGGAGCGAAACGCCAGACCGGTGTGCTCAGTCACCGGCAGCGCATCCATGTCGGCGCGCAATGCGATGCGCGGACCGTCGGCGGGACCGAGATCGCAGACCGCGCCCACTCCCTGTGGCAGCCGGCGCGGTGTAAGGCCAGCGTCGGCGAGTACGCGGCATACCAGGTCGGTGGTCTTGACTTCCTGGCGCGATAGTTCCGGTTGCGCATGCAGCGCACGCCGCCAACCGACGACGTCGGCGCCATGCTCCGCCAACCACGCATCAACCTGTGCCGCCCAGCCCTGGGTCATAACAGCGCGGGCGGGGTCGCGACGGCGAGATCGTCGAGTAGTTCCTGACGCAAGCCGCGTTTGATGAGGGTGAGATTCTTGCCCGCCACCGCCGACCGTGCGGCCGCGATGCTCGACGCCCGCGACACGAGATCCGCGACATCGACGGCTTCTTGTGCGATACCCGCCGCCACAGCGTCCTCGGCGCCGTAGCGGCGGCTGGTGAGCATCGCCTCGGTGGCGGTGCGGTCGGAGAGCCGGGTACGCACCAATGCCGCCATGCCCCGGGTGAACGGCATATTTAGTGCCGCCTCCGGCAGCGACCAGAACCCGCGTTCGGTGCGCATCACCGTGGTGTCGGCACATAGCGCGAGCATCGCCCCCGCACCGAAGGCGTGGCCGTTGAGCGCAGCGACCGTCGGCACCGGCAAGGTGAGCACCTTCGCGAACAGGGCATGTACCCGATCAAGATAGGTGGGTAGTTCCGTCGGATTGGCGAAAACAAAGTTCGTGTCAAGACCGTTGCTGAAGAATTTGCCGGTCGCGGTGATGACGAGCGCCTTGGCCGGTCCGGCCGCCACCTCGTCGAGTAACTTTTCAATCGTATCGAGCCATTGCAGACCGAATCTGTTATCCGGATTGGACTCGTCGAGTTCGACTCCGGGCGCACCGAGATACAGCTCGGCGATCGGCGCATCGTCGTGAGACGCATCATTCAGAAATGGCATGGCATCGACCCTATCGCCTAGCCAGCCGGGCCACCGACGATGCCCTTAGGCTGATGCCCATGAATCCCACCGTCGACGCCGACACGGCAGCTATCGCCGCCGCAGCCACCATTGCCACCGAGACGGGTGCCGCCGCACACGATGTGGCCGTCATCCTCGGCTCCGGTTGGGCACCGGCCGCCGACGCCTTCGGCACCCCGATCGCCTCGCTGCCGATGTCGGCTGTCCCCGGTTTCACCGCCCCCAAAGCCGCCGGTCACGGCGGTACAGTGCTGTCGGTACGCGTCGGCGTTCACCGGGTCCTGATCCTGCTGGGCCGCATCCACGCCTACGAGGGGCATGACCTCGCACGAGTCGTGCACCCGGTGCGGACCGCCGCCGCCGCGGGCGCCCACACCGTGGTACTTACCAATGCCGCCGGTGGGCTACGGGACGGCATGTCGGTGGGCCAGCCGGTGCTCATCGCCGATCACCTCAATCTGACCGCCCGCTCACCGCTGGTCGGTGCGCAGTTCGTGGATCTCGTCGACGCCTACTCCCCGCGGCTACGCGGGATCGCACGGAGTATCGATCCGTCGCTCGCCGAGGGTGTCTACGCGGGCCTGCCCGGTCCCCACTATGAGACGCCGGCGGAGATTCGGATGCTGGCGACGCTCGGCGCCGACCTCGTTGGCATGTCGACGGTGCATGAGACGATCGCGGCACGTGCCGCCGGACTTAATGTGCTCGGCATCTCGCTGGTCACCAACCTGGCCGCCGGCATCACCGGTGAACCTCTCAGTCACGCTGAGGTACTCGACGTCGGGCGGGCATCGGCCCGGCGGATGGGCGAGTTGCTGGCCCGCATCATCGGCGAACTATGAGCCCCGCGACGCGCGATCACCGCCTGACCGGCGATTCGCGGGTGGCCGAGTGGATCGCCGCCGACCCTGACCCGCAGACCCGCGCCGAACTGGCCTCACTCGATACCGAGGCCGACCTCGCGGAGCGATTCTCCGGCCCACTGAGGTTCGGCACCGCCGGGTTACGCGGTCCTGTGCGGGCGGGGCCCAACGGTATGAACGTCGCGGTGGTCACCACGGCCACTTCAGGACTCGCAGAATGGTTAATCCAGCACGGACATGCCGGCGGCACCGTCGTGGTGGGCCGTGACGCCCGGCACGGATCAGCGAGCTTCGCGCAGGCCGCCGCCGAGGTTCTCGCGGCCGCGGGCTTCGACGTGGTGATGCTGCCCGAGCCGCTGCCGACTCCGGTGGTGGCGTTCGCCTGCCGCGATCTTGACGCGGTGGCCGGCGTACAGATCACCGCCTCGCACAATCCGCCCGCCGACAACGGCTACAAGGTGTACCTGGCTGGTGGCGCCCAACTCATTTCGCCGGCCGACACCGAGATCGAGGAACTCATCGCGGCGGCCGGCCCGGCGAACGCGATCGCCCGGCGGCCCGTCGCGCCGGATGCGCGGGCGCACTCCATCGTCGGTCGCTATCTGCGCCGGCTGACGGTGCGGTTTCCCCCCGTCGCCGCCAGCCCGGTGCGGATCGCGTTGACCGCGATGCATGGTGTGGGCGGCCAGCTGGCGGTTGATGCGTTGCAGGCGGCCGGATTCAGCGATATCCACGTGGTGCGCGAACAGTTCAATCCCGACCCTGATTTCCCGACCGTCGTCTTTCCCAACCCGGAGGAACCCGGCGCCGCCGACCGCCTCCTCGCCCTGGCCGCCGACATCGGCGCCGACCTCGCCATCGCATTGGATCCCGACGCCGACCGGTGCGCGATCGGCATCGCAATCGCTGGTCGGTGGCGGATGCTGACCGGCGATGAGACGGGCGCTCTGCTGGGATCATTTCTGCTCGGCACAACGGATGTGCGGTGCCCGGTGGTGGCGAGCACTCTGGTGTCGGGGAGTCTGCTCGCGGCCATCGCACGCGCACATGGCGCCCGCCACGTCACCACGCTCACTGGATTCAAATGGCTTGTCCGGGCGGGTGAACCACTGTTCTATGCCTACGAGGAGGCTATCGGGCATTGCGTGGATCCCGACGCCGTCCGCGATAAGGACGGGATCAGCGCCGCACTGGCCGCCGCCGTACTCACCGACCGTTGCCTACGGTCTGACCGCACCCTCGCCGATGAACTCGACGCACTGTTTGCCGCCCACGGCGTGCACGTGACCCGGCAGCGCTCGCTGCGCGTCTCCAACCTTGCCGACATCGCCGCCGTCATGACGCGACTGCGCACCTCCCCACCGACACGTCTCGCCGGCATCGACGTCACTGCAGCAGATTTCGCCACCCGTGACGATTCGCTACGCACCGATGCCGTCGCACTTTCGGGTACCGCACCCGACGGCGTGGCCGTGCGAGTGATGGCCCGGCCGTCGGGTACCGAACCGAAACTCAAGTACTACATAGAAACGAAAGCTCCTGCGGAATTCTCGCTCGGCACAACGCAATCGGATACGACCGATGCGGTAGCCCGTCATCTGCATGAGTTGGCGGCACGCGTCGCCGACGAATTACCCGCAACAGGGCTGTAAACGCCCGTAGCGGGTGCGCGAAAACAGGGCTCCTCGGCCGCAGCGTTAAAAGGGCGGTTCGCCCGCATCGGGTTGGGTTTGGCTGGGCTGGATTTCTCTGGGCTG
>JASGFW010000122.1:0-10073 GCA_047605305.1 Gordonia sp. (in: high G+C Gram-positive bacteria) | reverse complement strand
CTACAACCCCCCCGGCTGCCCCAGCCAAACCGCAGCCCAACGGCTCGACCAGCCCCGAGTCGCGTCAGGTCACCCTCGACCAGACACCCGCACCCCTGACTTCCAGCCGCAAAACCCCAGCCCGCGAGTCCACCGCAACCAAAGCCGCATCGGGGCAAAGTGTAGCGAGCCGCGACGGTTCCGCCCGCTCCCAGAAGCCGGCGGCGCCCAAGAGTGAGCCCGCCAGCGGAGCCACCGAGGACGAATCGAAGGTACTGCGCGGCCCGGCCGCCGCGATCGCCAAGAACATGTCGGCATCGCTGGAGATCCCGACGGCCACGAGCGTGCGCGCTGTTCCGGCCAAGTTGATGATCGATAACCGCATCGTCATCAACAATCATCTCGCCCGCACTCGTGGCGGCAAGATCAGCTTCACTCACATCCTCGGGTACGCCCTGGTACAAGCGGTGAAGTCGTTCCCGAATATGAATCGGCACTTCGCCGAGATCGACGGCAAACCGCACGTCATCACCCCCGCGCATACCAACCTTGGACTCGCCATCGACCTGGCTGGCAAGGACGGCAGCCGCACACTCGTCGTCGCAGCGATCAAAGAGTGCGAAACAAAGGGTTTCGCAGATTTTTATATCGCTTATCAGGATATTGTCCGACGCGCGCGGGACGGCAAACTGACCGCGGCTGATTTCTCCGGCGTCACTTTGTCGCTTACCAATCCCGGCACCATCGGCACCGTGCACTCGGTGCCGCGCCTGATGAAGGGCCAAGGCGCGATCATCGGCGCTGGCGCAATGGAGTACCCGGCCGAATTCCAGGGCGCCTCCGACGAGCAGATTGCCGATCTGGGCGTCGGCAAGCTCATGACGCTGACCTCGACCTACGATCACCGCATCATTCAGGGAGCCGAATCCGGTGATTTCCTGCGCAAGGTGCATGAACTCCTCCTCGACGACGCCTTCTACGACGAGATCTTCACGGCTTTCCATATCCCGTACGAGCCGGTGCGCTGGCGTCGTGACATCCCAGCCGGGCTGGTCGATAAAAACACTCGCGTTCTTGAGCTGATCGCCGCTTACCGCAACCGCGGGCATCTGATGGCCGACATCGATCCATTGATGATGGATAGCGACGCCCGGGCATCGCACCCCGATCTCGACATCCTCACCTATGGTCTGACGCTGTGGGATCTCGACCGCTACTTCAATGTCGGCGGTTTCCACGGGCAGCACAAGATGAAGCTGCGCGATGTGCTGTCGATCCTGCGCGACGCCTACTGCCGCCATGTCGGCGTCGAATACACCCATATCCTCGAACCCGAGCAGCAGCGCTGGATTCAGGAGCGGGTGGAGATCAAGCATGTGAAACCACCGGTGGCCGAGCAGAAGTACATTCTCTCGAAGCTCAATGCCGCCGAGGCCTTCGAAACCTTCCTGCAGACGAAATACGTTGGGCAGAAGCGTTTCTCGCTCGAAGGCGCGGAATCGGTCATTCCGATGATGGATGCGGTGATCGATCAGAGCGCCGAACACGGACTCGGTGAGGTCGCCATCGGCATGCCCCACCGCGGCCGGCTCAACGTGCTCGCGAATATCGTCGGCAAGCCCTATTCAAAGATTTTTACCGAGTTCGAGGGCAACCTCAATCCTTCACAGGCCCACGGTTCAGGCGATGTGAAGTATCACCTGGGGGCCGAGGGCAAGTACTACCAAATGTTCGGCGAGAACGAGATCAACGTCTCGCTCACCGCCAACCCGAGCCATCTTGAGGCCGTCGACCCGGTGCTCGAAGGTCTGGTGCGCGCCAAGCAGGATCAATTGCCCGAGGATCAGGAATTCTCGATTCTCGCACTGATGCTGCACGGCGATGCCGCGTTTGCCGGTCAGGGTGTGGTGCCCGAAACCCTCAACATGGCGATGCTGCCCGGTTATCGCACCGGCGGCACCGTGCATATTGTGGTCAACAATCAGGTGGGATTCACTACCGCGCCCGAGCATTCGCGATCGAGCGAATACTGCACCGACGTGGCGAAGATGATCGGTGCGCCGATCTTCCACGTAAACGGGGATGACCCGGAAGCGTGCGTGTGGGTAGCCAAGCTGGCCGTCGACTACCGTCAGGCCTTCCACAAGGACGTCGTCATCGACCTCGTCTGCTTCCGTCGGCGCGGCCACAACGAGGGCGACGACCCGTCGATGACCCAGCCGGCGATGTACGACGTAATCGACATCAAGCGCGGCGTCCGCAAGTCCTACACCGAGGCACTGATCGGCCGTGGCGATATCTCGACCAAGGAGGCCGAGGACGCGCTGCGCGACTACCAGGGCCAGCTTGAACGCGTGTTCAACGAGGTCAAGGAACTTGAGAAGTATCGTCCCGAGCCGTCGGAGTCGGTGGAAGCAGATCAGCCGCTCCCCCAGAAACTGGTGACCGCGGTCGATAAATCAGTTCTCGAACGCATCGGTAACGCCTTCTTCGAGACCCCGGAGGGGTTCACCCCGCATCCGCGTGTGCTGCCCGTACTCAAGCGGCGGCACGAGATGTCCCGCGAGGGCAATATCGACTGGGCCTTCGCCGAGCTGCTGGCATTCGGATCGCTGGTGCTTGAGGGCCGCACCGTGCGATTGTCCGGCCAGGATTCGCGGCGCGGCACATTCACCCAGCGGCATTCGGTACTGATCGATCGCGAGAATGGCACCGAATACACGCCGCTCAACAACATCGAGTCGCTGCCTCAAGGCCCCGATGGTGGGGATACCGAGTCCGGGGGCCGCTTCATGGTGTACGACTCACCGCTGTCGGAATTCGCGGTGGTCGGCTTTGAATACGGTTATTCCGTCGGCAACCCCGACGCGTTGGTGCTGTGGGAGGCGCAGTTCGGCGACTTCGTCAACGGCGCGCAGTCGGTGATCGATGAGTTCATCAGTTCCGGCGAGGCCAAGTGGGGCCAACGCTCCGATGTGGTGCTGCTGCTTCCGCACGGCCACGAGGGGCAGGGCCCCGACCACACTTCCGGCCGCATCGAACGCTTCCTGCAATTGTGCGCGGAGGGCTCGATGACGGTGGCTCTCCCGTCCACCCCGGCGAGCTATTTCCACCTGCTTCGCCGGCATGTGCACGACGGAATCAGTCGCCCGCTGATCGTCTTCACCCCGAAGTCGATGCTGCGCAATAAGGCTGCGGTGAGTCCGCTCGAAGATTTCACCGAGGATAAATTCCGGTCGGTGATCGACGATCCCGCGTTCACCACGGCCGGCGGGGATCGTTCGAAGGTCACGCGTGTACTGCTGGTGAGCGGCAAGCTGTATTACGAGCTCGCCGCCCGCCGCGACAAGGACAACCGCGACGACGTCGCCGTGGTGCGTATCGAGCAGCTCTATCCGGTGCCGCATCACCGCCTACGCGAGACGCTCGGGGCGTATCCAAACGCGAAGGACTTCCTGTGGGTGCAGGAGGAGCCGGCTAATCAAGGGCCGTGGCCATTCCTTGGTCTGTGGCTGCCGGAGCTACTGCCCGACGTGCTTGGCTCAGGCCTGCGACGGGTGTCTCGACGCCCGATGTCGGCACCGAGTTCGGGTTCGTCGAAGGTACATGCCGTCGAACAGCAGGAAATCATCGACGAGGCGATCGGCCGAGTGGACTAATTCGGGGGGACACCGAGTACCACGGATACCGAATATGAGGGCCCTATCCCGTGATCACGGGATAGGGCCCTCGTCTCACCTGAGTGGACATTCCGTCACGCACGGAAACGATCGTTTGACGCGGCCGAAACACTCCGAGCGTTTCATGTGCATGGATCCTCTTCCCCTGACGGTGAACCCAGAAGGACTGCCATGACTCTCCCCGACCATTCCGACACCCTGCCGGCCACCACCGGGTACGCCGTCGTCGAGGTCGATGAACATCAACTCCTCAAGACAATGCGCTGGTATGACGGCTTCGTCATGACGTTATCCAACCCCGGCTTCATCATCGCCGGCATTGGTTACACCACCGGCCAGATCGGCGCGCTGGGCGCGCTGGTGTTCTGGCTGGGATCAATGGTCGTCGCGGTGCTGCAGAACAAGATTTACACAGAGCCCGCCACCATGTTTCCCGAACATTCCGGCGGAATCGCCCTGTATGCATTTGAGGGATGGCGCTCCCGCTTCAGTCTCGCCGGACCTATGTCTGCGATCGGATACTGGGCGGGCTGGTCGTCAGTGCTGGCGATCTTCGGCCTCACCACCGGCACGCTGGTTCAGGCGCAGTGGTTTCCACATCAAACATGGAGTTTCTCCCATATCATCCATCTCGATCTGGGCCGGATAATCGCGGTCGGTCTGATCATCGCCCTGTGGATCATCAATTCGCTCGGTGTCACGCCAATGAAGCTGATGGGCTATCTCACCGGCACACTGCTCTTCATTCCGCTGATCCTTTTCATGATCATACCGTTTTTCCTCTCCGATTTTTCCTTCTCACACCTCTCCTGGGGCCTACTGGGTGCAGGCGGAAGCACCTGGGGCGCTGTACAACTCGGACTGGTATGGCTTTATTTGAATGCGTGGTCAGCCTATGGAATCGAAGTATGCGCCACCTTCGCCCCGGAATATCACGACACCGAGAACGATACGCATAAGGCACTGATCCGCTCGGCTATGTTCTGTCTTGGCGTTTATGCGATCCTGCCGGTTGCACTCGGCGGCACGGTGAGCCAGCAGGCGATGTCGGATGCGCCGATGGGCTTCTACGCCGACCTTTTGCATCGTGAAATCGGTAGCGCGGCTTCTAATATCGTCATCGTGTTCATGATCGGTAGCTTCCTGCTGGGAATGAACGCGGCCAGCGCGGGCGGTGCGCGCACACTGTATGGCATGGCCCGCAGCGGAATGACGATCACCTGGTTCGATCACGTCAACAGACACAATGTGCCCAACCGCGGTATGTATGTCGACGTGGTGGCCAACATCTGCGCGGTGCTGCTGCTCCCGACCACCGTCGCCGTACTCGCGGCGAGCAATATGGGTTACGTGCTGTGCCACGTATTCGCGTTATCCGCAGTACTACTGCTGCGCAAAGATCGTCCCGATCTCGATCGTCCGATGAAGCTGTCCACGCCGTGGCTGTGGGTCACCGGGGCGCTAGTCGTATTCAACATCGTCATTCTGGCCGTGGGGTCGACATCGTTCTCCATGACCGGTTACGGCGGCATCGACGAGTTCATCGTGGGAGTCGCACTGCTGCTGCTCGGTTGTGTCCTCTACGTGTACCGCAAGGTGGTGCAGGATCGCACGAAATTCACCGTGCGTGATCATCACACCACCGACATCCCGGTGGCCTCCCCCGCGCCGACCGTGACACGTAACGCATGAGCACCACCAATACCGTTCCCGTACAACTGACTTGCAGCTGCGGGACCCGTGCCTCCCGTCGATTCGGTGCCCGATCGGCGACGTGGGTCTGCCCCGACTGCGCGGTGCGGTGGCGGGCCGAGGACACTGCGCTCGCCGCCGTGCTCGACGGAGCCGCCGAAATGCGCCGGTTGCGGCGGGCAGTCGTGCTCACGGCAGCACTGTTCGCGGTAGTCGCCGCCATCCTCATAATGCTGAATCCGCCATGGGCACTTGGTATTCCGGTACTGGCCGGCGGCGTCGGACTAATATCCCGACCAACCTATCGCAGCCGCATCAGGCACGCGCGGTTATTGCTACATAAGACCATCACCGTGCGCGCCGACTGACCGGGCACCGAAACGCATGGCGCAAAACGGATGTCCCCGAAAATATGCCACATAGCCCAGGGCGGGCAATCTCAGGAGGAAGCGGCGACCATCCCGGTGGCGCTCGCGATCGCGGGCAGCGACGCGACGATCATGCTCAGCAGTTCGTTGCGACTGATCGCCGTATCGGCCAGCCAGCCGATCGTCACCTCCTCGACGAAGGCGATCCAGCCGAAGGCGCTCATCCGAACCAACGGCGTGACCTCGATGCCGAGGTCCGGCGCGTACCGCAGCACCCGGTCGACCATCTTCTCCCTGGTGGTATCGATCACCGCGCGCATCGCCGGATCCGCACTGGCTGATCCACGCAAGAAGGTGGTGTAGGCCATGCGGTGGTCGCTGACGTAATCCACGAATGCCGAGAGCGAGCCGGCAAGGATCTCGATCGGCCCACCCAGGGAGTCGTCCGGCGCGGTGCAATCAAGCATCTGCTCCCCCTGCGCACGAGCGATCGCGACATGGAAGTCCTGCTTGGAATCGAAATAGTGAAACAAAAGCGCCCTCGACACTCCCGCTTCGGCGGCGATCGCATCGATGGAAATCTCCTCCAGCGGCCGCCGACCGACCATCTCCAACCCGAGTGCGATGAGCTGATCTCGACGAGCCTCAGGCGTCATCCTGGTGCGCTTGACTCGAGTCATTGCGCCAGTCTACGCAGGCTATTGAATATCAATCAATAGCCTATTGACGCTTCATCAATAGCGCTCTACCGTGATCCACATGACAACGCACGACGTAGAGGTCGCGATCATCGGCGCCGGATTCTCCGGCCTCGGCGCGGCTATCAAGCTGGCCCAGCACGGCTTCGACGATTACGTCATCCTCGATCGCGGCACAGACTTCGGTGGCACCTGGCGTGACAACACCTACCCTGGTGCCGCATGCGATGTCGCGTCGAATCTCTACTCCTACTCCTTTGCACTCAATCCCAATTGGTCACGCTCCTATTCCCATCAGCCGGAGATCCATCGCTACATCAACGGTGTCGCCGACCAGCACGGAATTCGGGATAAGGTTAAGTTCTCCACCGAGGTACTCCGCGCGGAATGGGATGAGAACGATCGGCACTGGGTGATCGACACCGTCCCCACCAGATCGGCTGGCGACACTCCACGCAGCACAGTGCGCGCCCGGCATCTCATCGGCGCCGTCGGCCCACTGTGCGAGCCCAGCCTGCCCGATATCGAGGGAATCGACACCTTCGCGGGTACGGTGATGCATTCCGCACGCTGGGACAACGACTTCGACTTCACCGGCAAACGGGTGGCGGTGATCGGCACCGGGGCATCGGCCATCCAGATCGTGCCAGAACTGGCCAAGCAGGTAGCCCATCTCGACGTGTACCAGCGCACCGCACCGTGGATCGTCCCGCGCACCGAGCGGCCCTACACCGCAGTCGACCGGTGGGCCTTCACCCACATTCCCGGTCTGCAGCGTGCCGCCCGCGCGGGTATTTACACCTTCAACGAGTTCATCGCCTTCGGGATGACATACTCCCCCAAGGCGCTCAAACCCGTCGAACTCGTTGCCCGCGCGAATATCGCACGGGGCGTGCGGGATCCCCAGTTACGAGCCAAGGTGACGCCACGTTTTGCTATCGGCTGCAAGAGAATCCTGCGCTCGAATGCGTGGTATCCCGCCCTCGACCGCCCCAACGTCGACCTCATCACCGAACCGATCTCCCGAATCACCTCAAGCGGGATAGTGACCTCCGACGGGATCTCCCACGATGTCGACGTGCTGGTGGTGGCCACCGGATTCCACGTCACCGATTCACCGGTGTTCGAACATATCGTGGGTGTCGACGGGCACAGCCTCGCGCAAGTGTGGTCCGAGAGCGGAATGCAGGGCTACAAGGGATCATTCGTCCACGGATTCCCGAATCTCCTGTTGATGATCGGTCCGTCCACCGGGCTTGGCCACACGTCGATGGTTTACATGATCGAGTCTCAGCTCAATTACCTCGTCGACTATCTGCGCACGGCGCGGGCCGCGGGAATCACCCGAACCGAGGTCTCCGAGAGCGCACAGCGTAAGTACAATGCGGGCATCCAACACGCTCTCCGCAACAGCGTGTGGGTCAACGGCGGCTGCGCCTCGTGGTATACCGACATCCACGGCAACATCACCACTTTGTGGCCCGGATTCACCTTCAACTTCCGCAGGAACACAAAGCAATTCGATATCGCCGCATTCGACGTCGCACACGATATTCCTGCGCACGCCCCCGTCGAGTCCGTCGCCGCGAATCAATGATTCCCAAAGTGTGATCAGCCGTACGCACGCATATTCTTCACAGCCCAGGAGAAAATGATGAAAAGTTTTCATGACAAGGTCGTCGTCATCACCGGAGCCGGCTCCGGCATGGGCCGCGATCTCGCCATACAACTGGCGCGCGAGGGCGCCAAACTGGCCATCTCCGACTTCAACCCCGACGGCCTGGCGGCCACCGAGAAACTGTTGACCGATGCGGGCGCCACCGTACATGCCGCGCTGCTCAACGTTGCCGAGCGCCAAGCGGTACTCGACTACGCCGACGAGGTGTTCGCCCACTATGGCAAGGTCAACGTGATCTTCAACAACGCCGGGATCGCCTACCATGGCGAAATCGAACGCACCGAGTTTAAAGATATCGAACGCGTGATAGATATCGATTTCTGGGGCGTTGTGAACGGCACCAAAGCTTTTCTGCCGCATATCATTGCTTCCGGTGATGGCCATATCGTAAATACCTCATCGCTGTTCGGGTTGCTCTCCGAACCCGGCCAGGCCGCGTATAATGCGGCGAAATTCGCAGTCCGCGGCTTCACCGAGTCTTTGAATCAGGAGATGCTGATCGCTAACCATCCGGTCAGGGTGACCTGTGTACATCCGGGCGGGATCAAGACCGCAATCGCCCGCAACGCCACCGTCGCCGAAAATTACGACCAGGCGGGCTTCGCGAGATTCTTCGACAAATACCTTGCCCGCACATCATCGGAAGCCGCTGCGGCGAAGATCATCAAGGCGGTCAAGAAGAATCGTGCCCGCGTACTGATCGGCCCCGACGCCATCGTGCTCGACCTATGGGTACGCGTGGTGGCATCGAAGTATCAGGGTGTCGTGGCCTTCGTAACCAAACGCGTCACCAATTCCCTTCGTACACGACGTGCTTAAAACGTTCAGGCAAACGTGACGGGACAACGCAAGCGTTAGCTACGCCGTACATGAGGCATGTACGCGGAGTTGGGTTTGTCCACAAATTTGGGCCACGTTGAGGCGTTTCGACGTTTTTGTCGGGGGTCTCGGGTAGTGTTCTTCGTATCGAACATTCGTTTGAATGTAGTCGAGATGGAGGAGGTCACGGCCATGACCGAGGCGCTGCATGCCCTACCCGATGGGCCGTCACCGTGGCCTGAGTTAGATGCACGATTCGTGGCGGGGTTGACTCCTGTGGATCTTGTCGGGACGCCGGTTAATGACCTGCTCGGTGGGGTGTTCGATATCGGTCGGGGCCACTCCTATCTGGCGTGGTTTCAGTACCGTGTGGTCGCCGAACTCGCCGGACACTTGGTGTCATCATCGGCAGGCCACGGCAGTGGTGTTGACGGATTCGCTGACTTAGCGAAACGTATCGCCCGCACTCAAGGTGTCACGCAACGCCAGGCCGAGCGGCTCGTGGACGAGGCCGGTGCGGTCATTAACGAGATGCCCCGTACGGCAATGACGTTGCGGGACGGAGTCATCACTCCGGAGATCATGCGCATCCTGATCAACCGCACGGCTTTAGTTCATGGGCGTCCATCAGGACCGTTGGTGGATGCCGATCTTGCCGATACGTTGCGTCGACGCAATGGAATCTGGTCGGCGAAAACCGCCCGCGATCTGGCTGATCGGATCGTCTTCCGCCACGATCCTGATGCGGTGCGTGAACAACGCGAGAAAGCATTGGAACAACGCGGCATATGGACGCACTATCGCGGTGACGGCACCGGTGAACTCGGTGCGATCATGGCTGCCGAGAATATTGTGATCGCCGAAAAAGCCATCCACGCATTAGCGAACACCGCCTGCGCACACGATCCACGCACCCTGCGAGCACGACGCTCTGATGCCATGTTCGCACTCTTATCAGGTACCCAATTCACGTGTGACTGCGGACGCGAGGACTGCACCGCCCACATCCCTGAAGCTGGTTCAGGACCCGATATTGCGATCGTCGTGCATGTGCTGGCTGACGAATCCACTATCGCTGCGGCTGGTGTGAACACTGCTGCGGCTGCATGCCCACAACCCCAACCCCGTCCCCAGGCCAGCACCGGTAATCCGGGTTTCC
>JASGFW010000121.1:0-10232 GCA_047605305.1 Gordonia sp. (in: high G+C Gram-positive bacteria) | reverse complement strand
GGCCGCGATCACTCCTCGCCCGAGCGCATACCGGGGGCGATCGTCACCGAGGCGTACACCCACTTCCAAGATCCGCCATCACCGGCGCGCGGCCAGCGGCCGTTGCCCGCGATCGATCGCCTCCAAGGCCACGCGCGTTCCTGGGGGCTGCGGCCCGAGGCGACCGTGGTGATCTACGACTTCGACCGCAGCATGACCGCCGCCCGCGCATGGTGGACCCTGAAATGGGCTGGCGTACCCGATGTGCGCGTACTCGACGGAGGATTCCCCGCCTGGCTCGCCGCCGGATTACCCACCACCCGTGACGCCCCGGCACCCACCCCCAGCGACATCGTGCTGACACCGGGTCACATGCCCGAATTCGACGGTGACGAGGCGGCGCGCCTGGCCGAACACGGACTGCTCCTCGACGCGCGTATCCGGGCCAACTACATCGGCGGCCCCACCGGCCCCGGCGAACCGCGCCGCGGCCACATTCCCGGTGCGATCAGCGCCCCGACCATCGATAATCTCCTCGATTCGGGTGTCTTCGCTGATAGTGCCACGCTGCGCGAAATGTACCGTGGCCTCGGTGTCACCGAACACACCGCCGTCGGCGTCTACTGCGGTGCGGGCATGTCGGCGGCGCACACCGTGCTCGCCCTGGCCGCCATCGGTATCGATGCCGCCATGTACCCGGGCTCGTGGTCGCAGTACATCAGTGAGCCGGCACATCCGGCGGTCGTGGGCGCCAGGGTGTACTAGATGACCAGTTCCGCAGTGGCGCTGGAAAATTGGCCCCGGACGGGAACCGCGGGGGATCACGCACGGCAGGGGAATCGCGCATGACTGAGCTTCGCGTGGAGAACCTAACGGTGTCGTTTGGTGCGGGTTCCGGGGTGAGCACCGTCGTCGACGACGTGAATCTCGCCGTCGGCACGGGGGAGACCGTCGCCATCGTCGGTGAATCGGGATCGGGCAAAAGTGTGACCGCCCTGTCGATTATGCGGCTACTGCCCAAACGCACCGCGCACGTGAGCGGCCGCGTCCTCCTCGACGACACCGATCTGCTCGCTCTGCCCGAGCGGGCCATGCAAGACGTACGCGGCAGCGAGATCGCCATGATCTTCCAGGAGCCGATGACATCACTCAATCCCGTTCTGACAGTGGGTCATCAGCTTATCGAAGTGATCCGGCGGCATCAGCGAATCTCGAAGGCCGCGGCGAAAACCGAAGCGATTGCGCTGCTTGACCGGGTGAAGATCGCGGCACCGGAGCGTCGCGTCGATGACTACCCGCACGAAATGTCGGGCGGCATGTTGCAGCGCGCCATGATCGCGATGGCGCTGGCCGGTAACCCCCGGATTTTATTGGCCGACGAGCCGACCACCGCCCTCGATGTCACCGTGCAGGCGCAAATCCTTGATCTACTGCGCGAATTGCAAGCCGAAACGGATATGGGCCTGCTCCTCATCACCCACGACATGGGGGTGGTGGCCGAGGCGGCAGACCGGACCGTCGTCATGTTTCGCTCACGCGAACTCGAAAGCGGAACCACCGCACAGATATTCGCCGAACCCGCGCACGCCTACACCAGGGCTCTGCTCTCCGCGGTGCCGCGGCTCGGCTCGATGGCCGGCTCCGCTATTCCGGCGACCTTCCCGCTCACCGATGTCGACTCCGGAATAGTCACGCCAGCGCGGACGATCACCACCGACCCCGGCGGCACCGTACTTGACGTGCGCAACCTGACCACTCGCTTCGATATCCGCAGCGGCCCGCTCCGGCGAGTCACCGCACGCGTCCATGCCGTCGAAGACGTCTCGGTGAGTATCGACGCACACCAAACTCTCTCGCTGGTCGGTGAATCGGGTTCTGGCAAGTCAACCCTCGGGCGTTCGATCCTGCGGCTCGTCGAGCCAAGCGCCGGTTCGATCCTGCTCAACGGTGAGGACGTGCGCGCGATGGGCCCCCGGCGCCTGCAACGTGAACGTGCCCGCATGCAGATGATTTTCCAGGATCCGTTCTCCAGCCTGAATCCGCGAATGACGGTGGGGCAGGCCATCGCTGAACCGATGCTCGTCCACGGCATCGCGCGCCGCGACGACGTCGCCGATAAGGTTGCCGAACTGCTGCGCCGGGTGAGCCTCTCACCCGATGTCGCCACCTGCTACCCGCATGAATTCTCCGGCGGCCAGCGGCAGCGAGTGAGTATCGCGCGCGCACTCTCATTGAATCCGGACCTCATTGTCGCCGATGAAGCGGTCTCCGCGCTCGATGTCACCGTCAAGGCACAAGTGGTGAACCTGTTGCTGGAACTTCAGGAACAGTTCGGTATCGCCTTCCTATTCATCAGTCACGACATGTCGGTGGTGGAGCGGCTGAGTCATCGGGTGGCCGTGATGTATCTGGGTGAGATAGTCGAGATCGGTTCCAGAGCACAGATTTTCGAAAATCCACAACATCCCTACACGCGGCGACTGCTCGATTCGGTTCCCGTCGCCGATCCGGCGATCCGGCGCCAGCGGATCACCCGGGAGGGCTTTGAACCAGGCAGCGCCGTGCGTCCGGCCGACTATGTGCACACCCCGGCGCGCTACCGCGAACACGCCCCCGGTCACCTGGTGAAGGAGAGCTAGATGTCGCGGATTGTGGTAATCAATCCCAACAGTTCAACTGCGGTGAGCGCATCGATGCGTGCATGCCTGACCGACGTGATCGCGGGCACGCAACACGATATCGAGGTGACCGAACTCGCCTCGGCGCCACCGGGAATCGACACCGACGAGCATGTGCGCGAGGTGATTCCGCTCGTCGTCGAGCGTATTGCGAACGACGGTGCGGATGCCTTTGTGATCGCATGCTTCTCCGATCCTGGGCTCGCGCAGGCACGGCACGCCACCGCTCGCCCCGTCGTCGGTATCGCGGAATCGGCATATCTCACCGCGCTCTCGCTGGGCGGGCGTTTTGGCATCGTGTCGCTCGGCCCATCGTCGATCGCCCGGCACGCCCGCTACCTTGACACCCTCTCGCTGACACCACGTTTGGCGGCCGACATATCGATCGACATGACCGTTGAACAACTCATGCGCACCGACGTGATGGAAACGCTCGCCGCGGCCGGACGCCAGCTACGCGATACGCATGGCGCCGATGTGGTGATCCTCGGCTGCGCGGGCCTTGGCCGCTACCGGGCGGCGCTGCAGGCGGAACTCGGTATACCCGTGGTCGATCCCGTGCAGGCGGGTGTGGCGCTGGCGGCGCGAGCGGTGGTGTCCGCATGACCGACTTCGATGCGGTGATCGACCGGGTCGGCACCGGCAGCAACAAGTGGAGCAGGTACCCGGACGACGTCATTCCATTGTGGGTCGCCGACATGGATTTTGCGGTGGCGCCGGAAATTATCGACGCGATTCGGCTGCGGCTGGAGCATCCCGTGCTCGGTTACGGTTCCGCGACACCGGAACTGCGTGCCGCGATCGTCGAGCGGGTACACAGCGCCTACGGCTGGGCGATCGAGCCCGAGCACATCGTGATGCTGCCCGGGGTGGAACCCGGCTTCAATATGGCGCTTAAGGCGATGACGCGGCCCGGTGACGGGCTCATCGTGGCGACCCCGGTGTACAAACCGATTCTCGACGCCGCCTCCAATTGGAGCCTCACCCGCCGCGATGTTCCGTTCATTCGTGCCGACGACGGATGGGCGATCGACTTCGAGCTATTCGAGCATCAGGCGGCGCAGGCGCGGGCATTCCTGCTGTGTAACCCGCAGAATCCGACGGGCCGCGTCTTCACCCGCGACGAGTTGGAACGTATCGCCGAGATCTGTGAGCGCCACGATCTGTTCGTCATCTCCGACGAGATTCACAACGAGTTGCTCTTCGACGGGCGGACGCACATTCCGTTCGGCAGCATGAATACCGACGCGCAGCGGCGCTCGGTCACCCTGATGGCGCCGAGTAAGACCTACAACGTGGCCGGGCTCAAGACGGCGTTCGCGATCGTGACCGACGCGTCGGTGCGGGAGCGGTTTATCGCCTCGCGACTGGGCATGGTCGATAGCGTCAATGTACTTGGCCTGGAGGCGGCCCGGGCCGCGATCGTGCACGGCGGAGTCTGGCGCGATGAACTGATCGAATATTTGCAGGGTAACCGTGATTACCTGATGCGTGAGATCGCCGATCGACTGCCCGGTATCGGTGTTATCGCGCCGGAGGGTACCTTCCTCGCCTGGCTGGATTGCTCGGCGCTGCGGCTGCCGGTGGCCCCAGCCGAGTTCTTTCTTGCGAACGCCGGGGTGGCATTGAGTGTGGGAGCCGATTTCGGTCCGGGGCAGGACCAGTGGGTCCGGCTCAACTTCGGTTGTCGCCGTGCGCTTCTCGCGCAGGCACTCGACCGCATGGTGTCGGCTTTGTCGTGATAGCAAGATCTCTTGCGGCGTGTCAAGTCTAGCGCTCCGCCGTGCGAATAAGTACTACAGTACTGGCTGTAATAGCTACTATAGGACCGCGCGGTCCTCTGCTGCTCGGACCATGCCACTTCCGCGTCACCAATCAAGAGGATTTCCATGAAGATCGGTAAAGCATTCGCTGCCACCGTTGCTGCCGTCGCCGGCGCAGTGGTGTTCGCGACAGCGGGCTGCGCGCCCGACGCGACCACCAGCTCCAGCGCGAGCGGCACGGCCTCGTCGTCGAAGCTCGTTGTCGCCGTCCCGTCCAACCCCGAAGGGCTTGAACCGGGCACAAACCTCGCCGAGCCGATCGGCTCGGAAATCATTGCCAACGTGTTCGACACCCTGGTCGCCTGGAAGTCGCCCGGCTTCACCACGCTCGAAGGGCGGCTGGCTACCGGTTGGACGGTCTCGAACAACTCGACCGTTTTCGACTTCACCCTGCGTGACGGCGTCAAGTTCCAGGACGGCACCGCATTCGACGCGGCCGCCGTTAAGTTCTCCCTGGAGCGCACCCTCAAGCTGAACTCGTACGTCGAAGCGACCCTCGGGCTCATCAAGAGCATCGACGTCGCGTCGCCGACGAAGGTGACGATCACGCTGTCTAAGCCTGACCCGGTCTTCCTGTCGATCCTTGCGCAGCCGCAATCGGCGATCGTGAGCCCCACCGCGGTGCAGAAATACGGCAAGGATTTCGATTCGCATCCCGTCGGCACCGGACCGTTCTCCTTCGTGAGCGCCACCGCAGACACCGACGTTGTGCTCACCGCCAACAAGGATTACTTCCGCGGCGCTCCCAAGCTGGGCGGCATCGTCTTCCGCATCATCCCCGATGCCTCCACCCGACGCCTCGAACTTGAGAGCGGCGGCGTCGACATCGTGCATCAGCAGGGCCAGCTCGCTGCGGTCGCGTCGGAAGATATTGCGGCGCTCCGCAAAAATTCCGACATCAAGATCACGCAGGTGCCCAGCCAGATCATCCGTCAGCTGGAGTTCAACAACAGCGCGACATCGGGCCCCTTCACCGATATCCGTGTGCGGCAGGCCATCGCCCACGCCATCGACTACGACGGCCTGATCAAGGGTGTTCTGGGCGGTACCGCGAGCCGCGTCTACGGCCCGCTGACCAGCAATAGCCGCGATTTCAATCCCGCGGTCAAGGATCTCGCGCCGAAATACGATCCGGCACTGGCCAAGAAGCTGCTCGCCGAGGCGGGTGTGAATCCGGCCTCGCTCAGCACACCCATCTACACCTTCCAGGGTGACCTCTGGGGTGCCGTGGCCACCTATATCCAGGCGAACCTCGCCGCCATCGGTATTAAGGCCCCGATCCAGCAGCTGGAATTCCCGACATTGCGTGCCCGCCAGACGTCGGGGCAGTTCAGCATCGCGCTCGACGGACGTCAGCCCTGGTACAACGATCCCGATGCGCACATCACGATCGGCTATCTCTCCTCTCTCGCCGATACCGCGATGACGTTCCGGATGCCGAAGAACGCCGAACTGGATAACCTCATCCAGGCCGCGCAGCAGGAATCGAATGAGAAGACCCGCTCGGACCTGTACAAGCAGATCCAGACGAAGATCGTCGAGCGGGTGCCCGGTGCCTATCTATTCAGCCCTGATTTGATCGTCTTCGAACGCTCAAACATCAAGGGCCTGGTCATCAATAGTGCACCCCCGCTCAACGAGTACTGGGGCGTCTCCAAGGGCTGACGCCTCCCCGAGCCGGGCCGCTGCCGCGCCATAATCATGGTGCGGCAGCGGCCAGCTCGTATTAGACCCATCGTTACCAGGAAGAGAGACACAGATGGCGAGTTTTCTTATCCGCCGCCTGCTGACGCTGATTCCCGTACTGCTTTTAGTCCTGGTGATCTCCTTTTCGCTGGTGCATCTCATCCCGGGCGATCCTGCGGTCACCATGCTCGGTTCCGGCGCCACCAATGAGCAGATCGAGGCGCTGCGTTCACAACTCGATCTCGACCGGCCCCTCGTCGTGCAATTCTTCGATTACGTCGGCGGCGTGCTGCACGGCGACCTCGGAACGTCGCTGCGCACCGGAGACCCGGTGGCCACCGAGATCGCGAACCGGCTCCCGGCGACGATGGAACTCGCGATCTCGGCGCTGGCACTGGCCATCATCATCGGAATCCCCATCGGCGTACTCGCCGCGATACGGCCCAATACCTTCATCGATCACGCCCTGCGTATCGGATCACTACTCGGGATTTCGGTACCGGCCTTCCTGCTTGCGCTGGTGTTGCAACTCGTCTTCGCCAACTGGCTCGGCTGGCTACCGGTGTCTGGGCGCCAGGACGCGGTGGTCGGTGCCACCTCGGTGACGGGTTTCGCCGTACTCGACGGTGTGCTGACCGGCAGTGTCGCGGCGGTGCAGAACGCACTACGCCACCTTGTGCTGCCCGCGATGGTGCTCGCCGCCTTTCTCGCCGCGACGATCGGCCGCTATGTGCGCGCCACCATGCTCGACACGCTGGGCGAGGATTACATCCGCACCGCCACCGCCAAAGGCATGCGGCCGCGCACCGTCGTCATCAACCACGGCCTGCGTAACTCGTTGCTGCCGACGGTCACGGTGGTTGGCCTGCAGTTCGCGGATATGCTCGGCGGCGCGATCCTCACCGAAACCGTCTTTTCCTGGCCGGGAATCGGCCGCTACATGTATGACGCGATCGCCCACCGCGATTACCCGGTCATCCAGGGCACCACCCTCGTGTTCGCGCTCATCTTCTTATGCACCTCGATCATCGTCGACGTGGCGTATGGGATTCTCGATCCGCGCGTGCGCAGGAAGGTTGGCTGAGCGATGCGCGACTTCATCTCCTTTGTGCGCGGTAATAGGCTTGCGGCCATTGGGCTTTCGATCCTAGTGTGTCTGCTGCTACTCGTCGCCATCGGCCCGTTTGTGTCGCCCTACGATCCGGCCGGACTCGATATCACCCACCGGCTACAGCCGCCGAGCGCGGCGCATCTGCTGGGTACCGACTCATTCGGCCGCGACGTGGCGACCCGCATCATGGTCGGCGGCCGGGCCACATTGCTGATCGGCGTCGCGGTGGTCGCGATCGCATTCGCGGTAGGCGTGCCGCTCGGTATGTTCGCCGGTTCCCGTGGCGGATGGGTTGATTCGGGCATCATGCGCGTCGTTGACGCCGTGCTCGCCTTTCCCGGTCTGGTACTCGCGATCGCGCTGGCCGCGGTGTTCGGCCCGTCTCTACACAACGCGATGCTTGCCGTGTCCATCACGCTCGCACCGCAATTCGCGCGGGTGGCCCGCAGCGAGGCGATAGCGATCTCGGTGAAACCCTACGTGGAAGCGGCCCGTGCGCTCGGTGTGGGGCGCGGCAGAATTCTTCGCCGCTACATCTTCATCAACGGACTCGGCCCGCTCATCGTCCAGACGACACTCGCCCTGGGCAGTGCGATCATGCAGACCGCCAGCCTCGGTTTTCTGGGTCTCGGCGCACAACCACCGATGGCCGAATGGGGTTCGGACGTATCGCTCAATCTTGAATTCGTGCGCAGCGCGGCATGGGTGGCCCTCGCGCCGGGTGCGGCGATCCTGCTTGCGGTGTTGTCATTCAACCTGCTCGGCGACGCACTGGCCGACTGGCTCAATCCCCGGCGGCGGGCGGAGCGCTCATGACCGCGCTGACGATCGGTCTGGAAAAGGTTGATCTGCTCCCGCCCACCAGGGTGACCGATGATACGAGCGTTCTCACCCTGAAAAACCTGGTGTTCGAACCACTGGTGGCCTGGCGTGCCGGCCGGGCCGTGCCGGCGCTGTTCGCCGGCTGGACACATTCGGCCGGCGGTCGGGTATGGCGGTTCGACATCCGTGCGGGCGCAGTATTTCACGACGGAACCCCATGCGTGGCGCAGCACGTCCTCGACTTCATCGACGCGATCATGGGTTCGGTCGATACCTTCGGAATGAAATGGGCGTACTCGCGTTATCTCGCCAATGCGCGGTTATACGCCGAGGGCGATCGCGTAGTCGTGGTGGAGAATCCGACGCCCTTCGCCGATGTGCTCGACGTATTCGCGGAGTTTTTCCTGTGCCGCCTGGACACGAGAGGGCGGCCCACCCTTGGCACCGGGCGCTACCGGGTGGTGACCTTTGAACCCGGTGTTGGCGTCGAACTTGCCGCAGTCTCGGGCGGGGGAGTCGAACGCATCACCGTGCACCAGATCCCCGACGCCGACGAACGTCGTCGCCGGGTGCTCGACGGTTCGCTGGATGCCGCGCTCAACCTCGAACGCATCGACGGCACACTGACCTTCGATGAGCGGGCCGACTGGACCCATGCGGTGAACACGATGTCGGTGATGGCCTATCTCGACGGCTCCAAAGGTCTGTTCGCCACCGCCCAGGCACGGCTGGCCGCAAACCTCGCCATCGATACAGACCGGTTGGCGCGCGAGGTTTTTCACGGATATGCGGTGCCATCGGCGACAGTGGTGAGTCCCCATCACCTGGGGTCGACGGCAGCGGGGCTTGCGCCGATTCCCTATGCCCCCGATCGGGCCCGTGAACTACTGGATGACACGGGCGGACCCTCGCGAATCCGGCTGCGTACCCCCACTTTCATGCCCGAGCGGGCACCGGAGATCGCCGAGTTCGTTGCGCAGTCACTGGAGGCTGTCGGCGTGGGTGTCGACGTCGAGGTGCAGACCGACCGGCCGGAGTATGCCCGCGAAATAGGCCGCAAGGAGATGGGCGATATCGCGATCTTCGATTCGTCGCCGCAGAGTACCTTCCGCGTACTCGACGACAAACTGGATTCGCGTACCCGTGGAATCTGGTGGCAGGGCGTCACCGACGAGACCCTCGATACGCTCATCGATGCGGCGCATAGTGCCGTGACCGACGATGATCGCGAACTCGCCTACGGGCGTTGCCTTTCCCGACTACACACCCGGCCAGCGTGGCTCTACCTCGTGCATCCGGTGGTCGTCGCCGCCACGCGCCCGGGACTGCCGGGCGTCGCCGTCGACGCCAAGGGTGTCCTTGCGATTTCATGACCGACGAGAAAGAAGACTATGAATAAGACTTCGGCAATCACCTTTTTCTACTATCCCGATATCGAGCCGGCCGCACGGTTCTATGAGGATGTGCTCGGCCTGGAATTGGTGCTCGATCAGGGCCTGGCACGGATCTACCGGGTGGCCGGTGTCGCCTATTTCGGTATTGTCGACGGCACCAAAGGTCGTCTGCCGCATCAGGAACGCAGCGCCGCACTGCTGACGATCGTCAGCGACGACGTTGAGCAGTGGCATGAGCGGCTTGCCGAACTCGGGGTGGCCGATCTCTCGGAGATACTGCACGGCGTCTATTGTGATCACTTCTTTTTCGCCGATCCGTGGGGTTATGCGATCGAGATTCAGCGGTTTCGCGACCCCGAGATTGCGAAACTTTTCTGATGAATCCATCGACCGTCCCGCTGCTCGTCGACTTCACCGAGGAGGACCGCGCGGCCAAGGGGTTGCGCACCTTTACCGAGGAGACCGGTGGCCGGGCACCGGTGCACTTCACCGCGATGGAGATGGTGCGCGATTACCCGGTGCTGGTGCTCGCGGGCGCAAGTGGCAGCGGCAAGTCGGTATTCGCAGCGGAACTGAGTGCGCGGGTGTCCGCGGGGGTGAGCGTGTCGCGATCGGTCGCACGTAACGATCTCGGCGATAGGCGTGACGAGGTGTGGGACTGCTCGGGCTGGCGCGTCATCGACGATATCGATGCTCCGCTGCACGGCATTTCGCTGCTGATCGTTGATGACATTGACCG